>JBAVWI010000193.1:0-1952 GCA_049697735.1 Solirubrobacteraceae bacterium | reverse complement strand
GGGGAGCCGTGCTCGGCCCCGCGCTGAGCACGTACACGGCGGTCCTAGTGACCGACACCGCGATCCCCGCCTGGCACGAGGCCCGTCGCCAGCTGCCGTTTGTTTTCGCGGGCAGCGCGATGGCCGCCGCCGGTGGCGCCGCCTGCATCCTCACCCCGGCTGACAACGCCGCTCCCGCGCGACATCTGGCCGTCGCGGGAGCGACCCTCGAAGGCGTGTCCTCACTTCTTATGGAGCGGCACCTGCAAGAGCTCGGACGGCCTTACCACGAAGGCCCGGCCGGTCGCTTCTCGCTCGCCGCCAAGTCGCTGACGGTCACCGGGGCTATGGTCATCGCGCGCTTCGGGCGACGGCGGGCGGCCGCTGCGGCGGGTGGGCTGCTCCTGCTGGGCGGATCACTGTGCGAGCGCTTCGCCGTCTATCACGCCGGCTTTCAGTCGGCGCGTGACCCGGCGGCAACGGTGGGGCCGCAGCGAGATCGGATCGCCAGCGGTTAACGCTGATGCCGCGGCCTACTGCTGCGCGCGCCGCGCGTCCACGAGCTCATCCGGTGAGCCGGGAGCCGGTGCGCTGTTGGAGTGCTGAGAACTCGGCAGGGGCGCCACCTCGGGACTGCTGCTGGTGTGCCTACTCCCGGTCGCGCGCCCCCAGAGCGAGAAGACCAGGGCGACCACGGCGATGACCACCGCCAGGGGGAGGACGACGATCGTGAAGATGCCGCCCGAAACGATGCTCGCGCCAAGCGCGAAAATGACGATCACGATTACCGGAAAGGCGAGCCACATGAAGACCGGGTTACCCGCTTGCTGAGGTGATAAACGGTGACGAGGTCAAGCGCGGGCGGTTCGCGCCGCAAGCCCGGCGACGGTTAGGGCCCCGGCCCCGGCGAGGAGCTCTCGGCGATGCATTGACAGCCAACTCACGGGGTCCCCGGTGTGGGCCTTTTCGTCAAAGGGACCGTGAGCGCCCTGGTCGGCTTGATCATCGGACGGGTGGTCGAGGTTGGCGGCCAGGCGCGGAGCGCGTTTGTCGGTCTGCTGACCGCTGACGCCCGTCCGCGCGAGATAGAAGTCAGCGACCTTGGGTGCCAAGCGCTCACCGAGGATCGTGTAGGCGGTCGAGATCCCGACCCACATGTTGCGCCGCGGGTGCTCGGCCAGGAAAACGATGCCCTTGGCCGGTAGCTCAGGCGCAAAGATCGGTGCCACCGGCATCGGGTGCTTGGGCATCTTGTTGAGGTTCCAATTGAACTGTGGCGTGTTGAGGCCGGGAAGCTGGATCATGCAGACCTTGACCTTGCTCTTCTCGTGCAGCAGCTCGGTCATGACCGACTCGCTGAAGCCCTTGACAGCGTGTTTGGCTCCGCAGTACGCAGACTGGAGCGGGATCGAGCGGAAGGACATGGCCGAGCAGACGTTGACGATCACACCGCGGTTACGGGGCCGCATTCGCTCCAGCGCGACCCGGGTACCGTTGACCTGGCCCATGTAGGTGACGTCGGTCATTCGCCGGTACTCCTCGGGGGTGGTGTCCCAGAAGAAAGCCAGTGCGCCGACGAAGGCGTTGTTCACCCAGACGTCGATCTCGCCCAGCTCGCGCCTTGTTTGCTCCGCCGCGGCCTGCACGGCGTCGAGGTCGGCGACGTCGGTGGGGATGCCGATCGCGTTGGCGCCGGCCGCTTGCGCGTCTCTGACCGCGGCCTCGAGTCCCGCTCGTCCGCGGGCCAGGACGGCGACGTCGTAACCATGCTGGGCGAACTCCCTGACCGTCGCTCGTCCCACGCCCGCCGTGCCGCCCGTCACCACCACCACCTTGCGGTCACCGCTTGCTGCCATGTGCGTCACGCTCCTCGCTTTCGGCTTGCCATCGGTGGGCCCGGGACGATCCCGAGACTCGCTCGGAGCTTCCCCAGCCCCGCCGCCGACGAAACGGATCGGCGGCCACTGTGAGCG
>JBAVWI010000192.1:0-6590 GCA_049697735.1 Solirubrobacteraceae bacterium | reverse complement strand
TTATCAAGGTGCCGTGGGGAGCGCCGGCGGCGGCCAGAGCCCGGGCCCGGGTGTTGGTCGAATCGGTCTCGCGCAGGTGCAGGCGAGGGCGGCCGAGAGCCTCCCGCCCGGCCGAGCCGGCGCTCATTGCGGGCGGATGCGCAGCTCGTCGTCGACGCCCACCCCGAGCCGCTGCGCCGCATCACCGTGACTTACTGCGATCGAGAGCCGCCGGGCGGCGTCCTCGTAGAGCAGCAGCTCGCCGCGGGGGACGTCGGCGAACGTGCGGGCGTACTGGGCGGGCAGCGCGCGATCAGCGTCCAGCGCGACCATCGCCACGTGACCGAGCTTGAGTCCCGAGCCGGCCAGGTCTGCGTGGCCGGCGTTGAGCTGCACGTTGCCGAAGCCGTCGACATAGCGCACCTGGGCGATCAGCGTCCCGTCCTGCATGCGCGCCTCGGGCAGCTCCAGGCCGACCAGCTCGGCTGGGTCAAGGGGATCGCCGACCTCGGGCACCGGGACGCCGTTGGCCAGGGTGGCGGCCACGGGCGCGAAGATGTCGCGGCCGTGGAAGGTGGCCGAGACCGGCTGGAGGCGAAACCTCGAGCGCGCGATGTCGGCGGCGGCGACGATCCCGCCCGCCTGCTCGGCAGCGGGCCCGAGCAGGCCATTGTCGGGGCCGACCAGCACGCGGCCGTCAGCAGCCGCGAGCGCCACCGCGCGTCGCTCGGCGCCGACGTCGGGGTCAACCACCGCCAGGTGCACCCCGATGGGTAGATAGGGCAGCGCCTCGGCGAGCACGATCGCCCCGGCGCGGACATCGTGTCGGCGGATGCCGTGAGCGAGATCGATGACGCGCGCCGACGGGCAGATGCCCGCGATCACTCCGTGACAGACGCCGACGAAATCGTCGGCCAGGCCGTAGTCAGACAGGAAGGTGAGGATCGGGACGCGCTCGTTCATGCCGATGGCCGCGAACCCTACCCGGGTCAGCGCGACGAGCCGGCGGCGTCCGCGATCACAGCCTGGATGAGACCCGGGATGTCGTGGCTGGTTGCCTCGACCTCTGGCTCGCGGCCGTGTTCGCGCAGGGTGTCGCTGGTCACGGGGCCGATACTGGCCAACCGCGTGCGCTCGCTCAGCGAGGCGCCGGCGGCGGCAAAGAAGAAGCGCACTGTCGAAGACGACGTGAAGGTGACGTAGTCCGCCCGGGCCACCTGCTCCAGCTCGGCCGCGCTGAGCGGATCGGCCACCGTCTCATACAGGGGCACGACGTCGACCTCGGCCCCGCGCTCGCGCAGCGCGTCGGGCAGGACGTCACGGGCCTCGGCGGCCCGGGCCACGAGCGCCCGCTTGACCGGAACATCGGCCAGCGCCTCCACCAGGCCCTCGGCGACGAAGCGCTCGGGGACGACGTCAGCGATCAGGCCGTGCTCGCGCAGCGCGGCCGCGGTGCCGGGGCCGATGGCCGCGATCCGAGCCCCGCCCGTCCCGGCGAAGGAACGTGCGTCCTGGCCGGCGGCGTAGAGACGCTCGAGGAGCAGGCGGACACCGTTGGGGCTGGTCAGGCAGACGAGGTCATAGCGGGTCAGATCGGGGGCCTCGCCGGCCAGCGGCTCGATCCGGATGGCCGGGGTCTCGACCGCCTCTGCGCCCAGTTCGCGCAACTGGGCCGCGAGCCCAGAGGCCTGAGCGCGGGCGCGGGTGACGGCGACCGTGAGGCCGGCCAGAGGCCGGTTCTCAAACCAGGACAGGTTGCGCCGCAGCGCCGCGGCCGGTCCGAAGACCGAGATGGCCGGCGCTCGGATCTTCGCCTCGTCGGCCACCTCGGAGATGGTGGCCAGCGTCCCGGTGACAACGCGCTGGGCGGGGAACGTGCCGCGCTCGATCACCGCCGCCGGCTCGGTGCCCAGCCGCCCCCCATGGATCAGGCGCTGTGAGATCTGGGCCAGCTGACGCACCCCCATGTAGACGACGACCGTGCCGGGAAAGGCGGCCAGAGCAGCCCAGTCCAGCACCGAGCCGGGCTTGGCGGGATCCTCATGACCGGTCACGAAGGCGACGGCACTGGCCGCGTCGCGATGGGTGACGGGGATCCCGGCGTAGGCACAAGCGGCGACCCCGGCGGTGATGCCGGGCACGACCTCAAAGGCGATGCCGGCGGCACGCAACGCTTCAGCCTCCTCGCCGCCGCGGCCGAACACGAAGGGATCGCCGCCCTTGAGCCGGACCACCGTCCCGCCCGCCGCGCCGTGCTCCAGCAACCAGCCCTCGATGTCCTCCTGGGAGACCGACGTACCCCCGCCTTCCTTGCCGGCGTAGATCAGCTGCGCCCCAGGCCGGGCGCCGTCGAGCGCCGTCGCGGGGATCAGGCGGTCATAGACGATCACGTCGGCGCGGGCGATCAGCTCCAGCGCGCGCGCGGTCATCAGTCCCGGGTCGCCGGGACCGGCGCCAACCAGGTAGACAGTCATGACGCCAGAACCCGTTCGGCCTCGTCCAGCAAGGGCTGGGCGCCGGCGGCGAGCAGGCGTTGGGCACAGACCGCGCCGGCCTGCTCGGGCGTGGCCACGACCTGGTCGGCGAGCCAGGCCGAGCCATCGGGCAGTCCGACCCAGGCCGAGAGCTCGAGACGGCCGTCGGCCAGTGACTGGGCGTGGGCGCCGACGGGGGTGTTGCAGGAGGCGCCCAGCGCGTGGACGAGCACGCGCTCGGCAGTCACGCACGCTGTCGTATCCGGATCGCTGACCGCAGCCAAGACCTCGGGCATAATCGTCCCCGATCGCGCCTCGAGAGCGAGTGCGCCCTGGCCGGCGGCCGGGACGAGCCCGTCCAGGACCCCGCCCACCTCGGCATCCCGGCCGAGCCGGAGTAGCCCGGCCAGCGCTAACACGAGCGCGTCGACGTCCCCGCGGGCGAGCTTGTCCAACCGGGTGTCGACGTTGCCGCGCAGGGTGACAACCTCGAGGTCGGGGCGCAACGCCCGCAGCTGGGCGGCGCGGCGGACGCTGCTGGTTCCGACCCGCGCTCCGGGGGCCAGAGCGGTCAGCCCCGGGGCGCCGCACAGTGCGTCCCGCGCGTCGGCGCGAGCCGGAATGGCCACCAGCTCGAGACCCTCGGCGAGCTCGGTGGGGACGTCCTTGGCCGAGTGCACCGCGATGTCGATACGGCCGTCGAGCAGCCCACGCTCGAGTTCGGAGACCCAGCGCGACTTGTCCTCGAACACCGCGCCACGGTCCCCGAGGGTGGTCATGGGCACGACCTCGACCTCGTCGTCGAGCCGCTGCGCGACCCACTCCGCCTGGGTCAGGGCGAGCGCGCTTCCCCGAGTGCCCAGCCGCATCAGGGTCCGCGGCGGCCGCGACCCAGGGCCCGGGCGGGGAGCTCGTGCACGTTGTCGGGAGTCGGTGGCGCCGGCTGAGCACCAGCGGCCGGCGCAGCCTCACCCATGAGCGCGGCGGCGTTGAGGGCGTCCTCGCCGACGCTGAGACCGAAGAGATCGCGGATCAGGGCCATGCGCGCGTGCACGCGGTCGTCGCGCATATCCTTCATATGCAGCGTTGGGTCGTGCAGGAGCCGGTTGACGATCGCCTTGGCCACGGCATCGACGCGATCCAGATCCCGGGGAGACGCCGTCTCCCACTTGCCGGCGTTCTCACTCACCACCAGCTCGGCGATCCGCGTGGCATGCGTGCGCAGTGCGGTCAAGGTGGGCAGGACCTCGAGCGAGCCCAGCCAGGCCGCGAAGTGCTGGATCTCCTCCTCGATGATGCCCTCGGCCTTTCGAGCCTCGGCCTGGCGAACCCTGCGGTTACGGTCGGCCACCGCCTCGAGGTCGTCGATGTCACGCAGGGACACGCCGTCGAGATCGCCGCACGCGGCGTCGATGTCCCTGGGCACGGCGAGGTCGATGAGCAGCATCGGGCGTCCCTCCCGCTCCTCCATCACGCCCGCCAGCTCGCGGGCTTCGAGCAGCAGATGCGGCGAGGCGGTGGCAGCGACGACGATGTCGGCCTCGAGCAGCGCCGAGGGCAGCTCATCGAAGCTCAGCGTGCGCCCCCCGTAACGGCGCGCGAGGCTGAGGGCGCGGTCCCGGCGGCGATTGGCCACGAACACGGTCCGGGTTCCGCTGTCGGCCAGCGCCCGGGCGGTCAATTCGCTGGTCTCGCCGGTGCCCACGATGACCACCTCGCGCTCGGCCAGATTCCCGAGCAGCTCGCGGGCCATCGCCACGGCGACACCGGGCAGGCTCAGCTGGCGCTCGCCGATTGCGGTCTCGGTGCGGACGCGCTTGCCGGTGGCCAGCGCGGCGCGAAACAGATGGTGGGTGAGCGGACCGGCGGTCTCGGAAGCCAGGGCAGCCTCGTAGGCGCGCTTGACCTGCCCCTGGATCTCGGCCTCGCCGATGATCATCGACTCAAGCCCCGCCACCACGCGGTACAGATGTCGCGCGGCCTCGCAGTTGCGGTGCGAGTAGATCGCCGTGGCCAGCTCCGTGGGGCGGATTCCGGCCTGGCGGGCGAGCATGGCCAGGACCGTGCTCTCGGCCTCCACCGGGTCCCCGACCACCAGGTAGACCTCCGTCCGGTTGCAGGTCGAGACGGCGACCGCCTCGTGGACTTCGGTGGCGCCGCGCAGGTCGCGCAGGAACTCGGCGACGCGGCTGTCGAGCACAGCGAGACGCTCGCGGACTTCGACCGGCGCCGTCTTGTAGGAGACACCGATGGCCAGCAGTTCACTCATCAGGCAACCGTCTCACGCTCGCGCTCATCTTCGCGGGCTCGCAGCGCCTCGACGTCGCGCTGGAGCTCAGCCAGCTCGCGCTCGGTCCGCTGCGACCGTATGGCCATGATCCCCACGTAGATCAGGATCAGGACCACGAACACGATGTAGGCGCCGGCCACGAACTTGCCCGACTTGCCGAGTGGGAGCGCCGGGGCGACAGCCAGGAGGAAGCTCACAATGGCGCCGCGCTGCGGCCCGCGGGCCGGATCGCGTCCTCACCGAGCAGCGTGCGGCGCAGCCGGCGCACCTGCATGCGGGTGTTCTTGGCCGTCATCTCGTACTTCCACAGGGTCACGTAGAGCAGCGTCATCCCCAGCAGGGCGATCAGAAAGGTGAGCCGCATCGACCCCGGCAAGCTGCCGCCGCCGAGGGTCAGCACGCGGTGGTGCACGAACTGCTGAGCGAGCCGCACGGCGATGAAGTTGAGCGGGACGAAGGCTCCGGCCACGATCGCAAAGACGCTCGCGTAGCGCGACTGGCGCTCGGGATCCTCGATCGAGAAGCGCAGCGGCTGATAGGTGGCGAAGAGCAGGAGCACGATCAGGAACGAGACCAGGGTCGGCTCGTTCCAGACCCACCAGTGCCCCCAGGACGCTTTGGCCCAGATCGAACCGGTGATCAGGCCACCGATTCCGAAGATCAGCGCCATGTGAATTGCCACGTAGGAACGCATGTCCCACTTGCGGTCGCCGGTGCGCAGGTAGCCGATGGCGAGCAGCGCGCCGAACATGAAGCCGCACAGCGAGACGATGGCCAGGGGGACGTGCAGATAGAAGATCTTCTGCACGAAGCCCTGGTCGGCATCCAGCGGCGCGTAGAAGAAGGTGAGCCCGAGCGCGAGAGCGATCGTGGCGATGGTGGCGAATGAGAGGCTGCGGAGCCCCTTGCCGTACGTCGTCGAGGGCACTTTGGCTAGTCCTCCAGCAGGAAGTCGAACACCGCGTAGGCGAGCAGTGCGAAGACCAGATCATAGAGGCCGAGGATCGCCAGCCACCGCCCCGGGGGCGACCCCGAGGTGTGCGCGGTAAGCAGCGGGCCGGTGGCGCGGGCGGTGGCGATCAGCGCCGGGATCAGCAGCGGCAGCGAGATCACGGGACCGATCAGGTCCCGGGCCCGAGTCTGGACGGCGATCGCCGAGACCAGCGTGCCGATGACTGCGAGTCCCAGATTGGCGAGAATGAGAACGAGGATCAGTCCCAGGAGGGCTGGGCCGAGGGGCGGGCCGAGCAGGAACAGCGCGAAGGCCGGCACCGCGATCACCTCGAGCGCGGAGAGGAACAGGAACAACGCCGCCGCCTTGGCGAGCAGCATCGCGGTTCGGTCCACCGGGGCGAGCAGGAAGGCGTCAAAGCCGCCCTGCTCACGCTCAGCCACAAACAGCCGGTTGATCCCGAGCACGGCGGCGAACAGCAACGTCGCGGTGAGAACACCGGCCGCCAGCTGGCCGTCGATCGTCGCCCGGTCCAGGCCGAAGTGAAAGATCACGAAGGTGACCACCGCCAGCAGGACCATGGCCGGCACCGTCTCGAGCGTGCGCAGCTCGACGCGCAGGTCCTTGCGCAGGACGATCAGCGCCGTCCTCACGCGTAGAGCTCCGCCAGGCGCCGGTCGTCAAAGGCGGCGGGCTCGCCCGCGAACACGGGGCGGCCAGCCTTGAGCGCCAGGACGAGGTCGGCCTCGGCCAGCGCGGCCCGCGGGTCGTGGCTGGTCAGCACCCTGGTGACGCCGGCGGCGCGGCCGATCAGGGGCTCGACGAGCTGCGACGCGCCCGGGTCCAGGTTGGCTCGAGGTTCGTCGAGGAGCAGCAGTTGAGGCCGGTGCAGGAC
>JBAVWI010000191.1:0-11184 GCA_049697735.1 Solirubrobacteraceae bacterium | reverse complement strand
AGCGGGAACGGCTCCGTCCAATCGGGGAGGTTGCGCGCGTTGGCGACCGTGCCGGCCGCCTCGTCGACGTCGCCGGGCGAGCCAACGCCCACCCCGGCCAGCGAGCTGGTCTCGACGCCCGCCCAGTCGGCGGCGCTCTCCATCGCCTCCGCCATCGCCTTGGCGACCGCCGGCGGACCGCCCGCGGTGGGCGTGGCCTCCCGCCCCTGACCCAGGACCTGCTGTGCGGAATCGATGACGATCGTCTCGATTTTGGTGCCGCCGAGATCGATCCCCCCGCGCAGCCCTTCACCTGTCTGGGGGCCCTCCATGGTGGACGCCAACGCTACCTCAACCCCAGGACTCGCGATAGTGCTCCTGCTCGGCGGTCGGCTCGTCGATCCGGACCCCCAGCGCCTCGAGCTTGAGCCGGCCGACCTCGCGGTCGATTCCGGCTCCGACCGCGTGCACCCCGGGCGCGAACTGATCGCGCCGGCTCACCAGGTCCTCGACGCTGAGGGCCTGAAGAGCGAAGGAGACGTCCATGACCGCCGCGGGATGGCCCTCGGCGGCGGCCAGGTTGACCACGCGGCCGTTGGCGAGCAGGTTCAGCCGGCGGCCGTCCCCAAGCGTGTACTCCTGGACCAGGCGCTTGACCTCGCGGATGCCGCCCGTGGCCTTTTCGGCAAGCTCCTGGAGGTCGAGCTCGACGTCGAAATGACCCGCGTTGGCCAGGATCGCGCCGTCCTTCATGACCGAGAAGTGCTCGCCGCGCAATACGCGCCGCGAGCCGGTCACTGTCACAAATACGTCTCCACGCTGAGCTGCCTCAAGCGACGGCATCACCTCGTAGCCGGCCATCCGGGCCTCGAGCGCCCGCAGCGGATCGACCTCGCAGACGATCACGGCGGCCCCCGCGCCGCGGGCGCGCTCGGCGATCCCCAGTCCCGCCCAGCCATAACCGATGACTACAACCGTGTTGCCGGCCAGCAGTACCCCCGAGGCGCGGATGATCCCATCCAGAGCTGACTGCCCGGTCCCGTGGCGATCGTTCAGCGCCCGCTCGGTGCGCGCCTCGTTGACGGCCAGGACCGGGCAGCGAAGCTTGCCCTCGGCTTCGAGGCGGCGCAGTCGGACCAGGCCCGTGGTCGTCTCCTCGGTCCCGCCGATCAGCCCCTCGACGAGCTTGCCGCCGCGCGCGTGAGCGGTGACCAGCAGGTCGGCGCCGTCGTCCAGGGTGACCTGGGGGCGCGTCTGCAAGACGGCCAGTACGTGCTCGACGTAGGTGTCGAGGTTCTCGCCCCGGACCGCCCGGACCTGAACACCGTCGGCCAGGACCAGAGCCGCTGCCACGTCATCTTGGGTGGAGAGCGGATTGGCCGAGCACAGCGCGACCTCGGCGCCACCGGCGCTGAGCGTGCGAACCAGGTTGGCCGTCTCTGCCGTCACGTGCAGACAGGCGGCGATCCGCACGCCCTCCAGAGGACGCTCGGAGCCAAAGCGCTCCCGGATCATGGCCAGGACCGGCATCTGGCCCGCCGCCCAACCGATCCGCGCCTCGCCGTCGCCGGCCAGCGCGAGATCGGCTACGTCATGGGACGGAACCGATGCTCGCGCCATGCTCGACCGCGCTCGCGCCCGGCGACACTAGTAGCGGTAGTGGTCGGACTTGTAGGGGCCACCGACCGGGACGCCCAGGTAGGACGCCTGCTCGGAGGTGAGTTCAGTCAGCCGGACCCCGAGGGCGTCGAGATGCAGGCGAGCAACCTTCTCGTCGAGGTGCTTGGGCAGCACAAAGACCTGCTTGCCGTACTCGCCGGGCTTGGTGAACAGCTCGATCTGGGCGATCACCTGATTGGTGAACGAGTTCGACATCACGAAGCTCGGATGGCCGGTGGCATTGCCGAGGTTCAGCAGCCGCCCCTCGGACAGGATGATGATCGTGTGTCCGTCCGGGAACAACCACTCGTCGACCTGGGGCTTGATGTTGATGCGCTCGATGCCCTCGATCCGGGTCAGGCCGGCCATGTCGATCTCGTTGTCGAAGTGGCCGATGTTGCCAACGATCGCCTGATGCTTCATCTTGGCCATGTGCTCGGCGGTGATCACGTCCTTGTTGCCCGTCGTGGTGATGAAGATGTCGGCGCTTGAGAGCACATCCTCGAGGCGGGCGACCTGGTAACCGTCCATCGCCGCCTGCAGCGCACAGATCGGGTCGATCTCGGTCACGATCACGCGCGCCCCCTGGCCGCGCAGCGACTCGGCGCAGCCCTTGCCGACATCCCCGTAGCCGCATATGACCGCGACCTTGCCGCCGATCAGCACGTCGGTGGCACGGTTGATGCCGTCGATCAGCGAGTGGCGGCAGCCGTACTTGTTATCGAACTTGGACTTGGTCACCGAGTCGTTGACGTTGATGGCCGGGAACAGCAGCTTGCCCTGCTCGGCGAACTGGTACAGGCGGTGCACGCCGGTTGTTGTCTCCTCGGTCACGCCCTGGATGTCGGCGGCCATGCGCGTGAAGCGCTGGGGATCCTCGGCCAGCGAGCGCGTGAGCAGGCCGAGAATCACGGCATGCTCCTCATTCTCGGCCGAGGCGACATCGGGGACGGCTCCAGCAGCCTCATACTCGACGCCGTTGTGTACGAGTAGGGTCGCGTCGCCACCGTCATCGAGAATCATGTTGGGGGTGGGCGGGGCTCCGTTCTCCGGCCAGCTCAGGGCCTGATCAGTACACCACCAGTACTCCTCGAGCGTCTCGCCCTTCCAGGCGAACACGGGCACGCCCTGGGGATCCTCCGGGGTCCCGTCGGGCCCGACGACGACCGCCGCCGCCGCGTGGTCCTGGGTTGAGAAGATGTTGCAGCTTGCCCAGCGCACCTCGGCTCCGAGCGCGGTCAGGGTCTCGATCAGGACCGCGGTCTGGATCGTCATGTGCAGCGAGCCGGTGACCCGCGCTCCCTTGAGCGGCTGGCTCTCGGCGTACTCACGCCGCGTCGCCATCAGGCCGGGCATCTCGTGCTCGGCGAGCTGGATCTCCTTGCGCCCGAAGGCGGCCAGGCCGAGGTCGGCAACCTTGAAGTCGGTATCCGGGACGGTCGTGGTCATCTCTGCTCCAATTTCGGGTGGTTGAATCGCGAACGGCCGGCGTCCGGGCGGCTGGCGTCGCTCAGGGGGTGGCGGCGGCCAGTAGCCGCTCGTGCTTGCTCTGCTCAAAACGCAGCCAGTCGGCGGCGTCGACATCATCAGGACGGCTGGCCTCGGACTCAAGCCACCCCCGGACGGCGGCCTGCAGCTCTGGGTCGGTGCCCATGCGCGCGGCGAAGGCCACATCGGACAGGCCGATGTCAAAGCCGGAGATCAGTTCCTTGAGCGTACGCAGACGCTGCAGCTGGGCCGCCCCGTAGAGGCGGTAGCCCGAGGTCGAGCGCGCCGGAGCCACCAGCCCCGCTGATTCCACGTAGCGCAGCATGCGCGGTGACCATCCGGTCGTACTCGCCGCCTCGTTGATCGTCAGAGCTTCCATCGCTGCCTCTAACCCTACCACGATCGTGTCAAGGTTTGGGCGCCGAGCCGCGCGCGCACCGGCCTAGAGCCGGACGGGGCTACGTGGCGGCCAGGGTGGTCTTGAGCTGCTCGAGCACGGCGATTGCGGCCGGGTCGATGCCCCGCAGGATGGCCAGGTAGAGCGACACGAGGTCGCCCAGCAGCACGAGCGACACGAGCCGCTCCATCCGCGTCTCCCCCACCGTCTCCACGCTGTAGGCACCGGCGGCCGCGGGCTCGATCAACTGGCGGGTGAGCTCGATGCGGGCGCGCACACGCGGATGCAGGTCGCAGTCATCGAGGAACACGCTGCTGAAGCGGCCCAGCTCGGTGGCGCCCTCCCAGCCGACGATGTCGTTGTGATCGAGTTCGGGCAGCTCGGCGGCGAAGCACGGCAGCTTGGCGTTCTCGTTGATCTGGGTCTTCCACCGGTAGGCGATCGCAGCCGTCAGCCCGGCGCCGGCGATCGAGGGGATTGTGCCGTGTAGAGACCGCGCCAGGCCCTTGGCCAGTGAATCCTCGGGGGCATCGGGCCCCCAGTCAGCGACCAGCTGCTCGGCGTGCGCGGCGGCGACGTCGATCTCGGTGTGGATCTGCTCGGCGCAGCCGGCCAGCGCGGCCACCTCGAGGGCGACGACCACCGCGTAGCCAACCGCCGCCCGAGGCTGATAGCCGCCGGGCAGCGGCACGACGGGCACCCCGTCGTCACGGGCCAGGGTGGCCAGCTGGCCACCCGTGGTGGCGACTACCCGGCGCGCTCCGAGCGCGCCGGCGGCGTCGTAGGCGGCCAGCGTCTCCTCGGTATCACCCGAGTAGCTCGCGCACAGGACTGTCGTATCCGGCGTCGTCCACGGGGGCAGAGCGTAGTCGCGCGAGGTGAAGATCGGGCGCGACGCTCGATCACCGAGCACGGCCACGGCCAGCGCGCCGCCGATCGCCGAGCCCCCCATGCCGGCCACCACGAGCCCACCCGGTGAGTCCTGAGGCGCCACCCGCGCCGACTCGACGCGCCACAGCGCGTCGCGCAGGTGCTCGGGCAGATCCAGGATGTCGTTGAGCTGGCCGGTTGGATCCAGAGCGGCGATCGCGTCCCGGCTCAGATCCGCGGGCGCGCTCAAAACGCCACCGCTCCGTCGGGGAGCTCCACCCCGGGAAAGATACGCATCCCGGCCGTGAGAACGTTGCCCGCCCCGATCCGCACGCCGGCGCCGAGCACGACGCCGCGGTCGATCCGGCAGCGCGCGCCGATCGTCACCCCGGGACCAGCGATCGTGCCGCTGACCCGCGTCCCGGCGCCGACCGAGCAACCGTCGAGCAGCACCGAGGAGTCAATGTGGGCGCCGGTTGCCACCGTCACGCCGCGGCCCAGCACTGTCCTTCCCCCGAGCGTGGCGCCCGCCGCCACCACGCACTCGGCGCCGAGCACGCTCGGCGCGTGCACGCGGCCCTGCACCGAGCTTTGGCTGAGCACGCCGCCGGCCGCCTGGACCCGGTGACCGACCTCGGTCTCGACGTCGCCTTCGAGGATGTCAAAGGTTCCCTGCAGATAGCGATCGGGAGTCCCGATGTCGAGCCAGTAGCCCGACCCCTCGTAGCCGTACAGCCCGTGCCCGACGAGCTCGGGGAACAGGTCACGCTCGATCGAGATGCGGCTCCCGGCCGGGGCCATCTGATCCAGGACCTCACGCTCGATCACATACGCACCCGCGCTGATCAGGTTGGTCTCGATCTCGTCCGAGCTTGGCTTCTCCACGAACGCCTTGACCGACATGTCGTCGTGACGCGTCACGAGCCCATAGGCGGACGGATCCTCGACTCCGAACAGACCGAGCGTGACGCGGGCCCCGGTCTGCTCGTGCTGGCGCAGCTGTTCAGACAAATCGATGTCGGTGAGAACGTCGCCGTTGAGCATCAGGAAACGCTCGTCGAGCATCCCTTCGGCGTACTTGAGCGCACCACCGGTCCCCAGCGGCTCGGGCTCCTCCACGTAGCGCAGGCGCATCCCGACGCCCTCGCCGTCCCCGAGCACCGAGCGGACTCCGTCGGCCATGAAGCCACAGGACAGGATCGCTTCGTCGACACCGTGGCGACGCAGCCACTCGAGCATGTAGGAGATGAACGGGCGGTCGACGAGTGCCACCACGGGCTTGGGGGTGGTCGAGGTCAGCGGCCGCAGTCTGGTTCCCTCGCCGCCCGCGAGAATCAGGGCCTGCACGCGGTCACGCTGGGCCGGGCACTCAGCGCCCGATGCCCTCGTAGATGAAGCCGGCCGCGCGCAGCGCGTCACCGTCAACGAAGTTGCGTCCGTCGACGACCAGCCGTCCCGCCATCTGCGCGCTGACCGCGTCCCAGTCGAGCTCGGCGAACTCGGGCCACTCGGTGACCAGCACGCAGGCGTCGGCCCCGGCCAGCGCGCCGAGCGCGGAGGGCGCAAAGTGCACGCCGGTCATGAGCTTGCGGGCCTCGGCCTCGGCGACCGGATCGTAGGCGCTGACGTGGGCCCCGTCGGCCTGCAGCCGGGCGGCCAGCACCAGCGAGGAAGCCTCGCGCATGTCATCGGTGTTGGCCTTGAAGGCGAGACCGAGCAGCGTGATGTGCTTGCCGACCAGCGTGCCGAGATGCTTCTGCAGCTTGGATACGACACGTCGCTTCTGCAGCTCGTTGACCTCGATGACCGCCGTCAGGAGCTGAAAGTGATAGCCCGAGTTGCCGGCCAGCTGCTTGAGGGCCGACACGTCCTTGGGAAAGCACGATCCTCCGAACCCGATCCCGGGGTTGAGGAAGTGGGTCCCGATTCGCCGGTCCAGGCCCATCCCCCGCGCCACCTCGAGCACATCGGCACCTGTCTCCTCGCAGACGTTGGCGATCTCGTTGATGAAGGAGATCTTGGTGGCCAGAAACGCGTTGGCGGCCAGCTTGACCATCTCCGCGCTGGCCACGTCGGTGCGCACGAGCGGCGCGTTCAGCGGCTCGTAGAGCGCGACGACGGCGTCGCCGGCCCAGTTTTCGTCGTCCCCCACGACAACGCGGTCAGGGGCCAGAAAGTCCTCCAGGGCCGAGCCCTCCTTGAGAAACTCGGGACACGAGACGTAGGCGAAGTCCTGCTTGTCATGGGCCGCGAAGCTCCGCTGGATGGCTGCCCCGGTGCCGACGGGAACTGTCGACTTCATGACCAGCGCGTGACGATCCGAGGCCGGCATTTCGGCCACAACGGCGTTGACGGCCGACAGATCAGCGTCGCCAGAATACGTCGGCGGGGTGCCCACGGCCACGAACAGCAACCGGGCGTGCTCGAGCGCCGTGCCCAGCTCGGTGGAGAAATGCAGACGCTCACGGTTGCGGGCCACCGAGTCGGCCAGCCCCGGCTCGTAGATGGGGATCTCGCCGCGCTTGAGGCGCTCCACCTTCTCGGCGTCGATGTCGACGCACCAGACGTCTGAGCCGAGCTCGGCAAAGCCGGCCGCCGTCACCAGGCCAACGTAGCCCGTGCCGATCACGGCAATGGGTTCCCGGTCGTTGCTCATCGAGCGCTCGAGGGTAGCGGGGACGATCGGCAGGGCGGATTCTGCGCCGCCGCGAAGCTATGCGCCACCGGTGGGATCAGTGCGTCAGCGAGGCCGCGAGGCTGATCATCTCGCGGTTGGGGATGTCGGTGGTCAGAGTGTTGGAGATCCAGTAGACGCCGTGCGCGGTGTGCCAGGCGACGTTGGTGATCCCCCCGCCCTGCTCATAGATCTGCAAGCGCTTGCCGGCCACGACCTTGGTCTCCAGCGGCGAGCCGAGCAGCGGTGGGCGCTGCCAGGTCGTGCCCTCGACGCCGTAGTACTCGCCCAGCAGCGAGTTGAGAACCAGCGTCATCCGGTAGGCGGCGTGCGGCCGGTGCTGCTGATCGCGCAGCACGTAGGCCCGGGGATAGGAGCCCGGGCTGGCGGTCTCCAGCGGGCAGACGCTGGTCAGGCTCGAGCAGTAGTTCGAGTTGGCCACGATCAGCCGGGGGTAGTAGACCGGCATCCCGACACGGCTCAGCGCGGCCGCCTGGCTCTTGCCGTCGCCGACGTCGGCCACCAGGCCGGCCGCGGACAGCCTGGCCGTCCGCTGGCGCTTGGCGCCCCCCGAGCCGCTGCCCTTGGCCGCCCCTGCCGCGGCGACGGTCGGGCGCATGAAGGTGGCGAACACGCTCGCCTCCGCGGTGGGATCGGCGGTCACAAAGCAGTTAGTGGACGTGCAGGGCTGAAGCTGGGCCGGGAACTTGACCTGCTTGATCCTGTGGCCGGCCGAGAAGGCGACCAGGTTGAACAGGTTCTCGATCCCATTCGCGGTGTGCAGGTCACGGTCGGTCTGGGTGTGCTGACCGAAGATCGTCAGCAGCTTGTCGCGGTTCGAGATGATGCTGCCGACCCCGTACTGGTCCTTGGCCCAGCGGATGAAGTCCTGCTGGCGGGCGTTGCGGACGAGGTCGGAGTCGGTGTGGCGGAAGCGGACGAAGGCCAGCGCGTCGGCGCCGCACAGCTTCTGATATCCCGGCTGGATGTCGATGCTGGAATACCCGGTCACCGCCGTGTTGTTGTAGTAGCGGTGGTCGACATCGGTGTACACGCAGCCGATGGCGTTGACCAGGGCTTGAAAACCTCCGAAGTTGACGTCGACGATGTGGTTGACGTGCAGGTTCGGGAAGGCATTGGTGCGGATCGTCTTGATCAGCAGGTTGGGACCACCGTCGGAGTAAGCGGAGTTGAGCTTGGCGACCCCGAAGCCGGGGATCGTGACCTGGAGGTCACGGGGGATCGACATCACGTTGATCGTCTGCGAGCTGCCGTCGAGGCGGACCAGCAGCATCGTGTCGGTATTGGCGGTGTTGAACGGATCGCCCGCCCGGTGATCGGAGCCGATGACCAGCAACGTCTGCGGCGCGCCCGGAGCTGGCAGGGTGACGTTGGCGTGCTGCAGGGCCGGCGTGCCGGAGATGTCGGCGGCAAGCTGCTTGAACTGGAGCAGACCGGCGACCGCGGTCGTTGCCGCCGTGGCGGCGATGATGAGGACCGAGGCGAAGAAGAATCGCCACAGGGCCCCGCCCCGGGTGCGGGGGATCAAACTCACGCCAGCCCCCCGTCGATCGCCGTCAACCCGCCTTCGGACTGTCCGAGCCAGGCGGGAAGTCCGCCCACGAAGTCGACAAGGGCCCGCCGGTAGCTGGCCAGGGACGAGACCGACACCCACTCCTCGGGGCCGTGGTGCCCGCCGCCGGCGGGACCGAACTCGACCGCCGGGATCCCGGCCTCGATGAACGAGGCGGCATCGGAAGCGCCGTCTCGACCGACGCTCAGGGCTTCGGTGCCCGGCCGGGACCGCGACACGGCGTCGCGAAGGGCGCGGACATAGGGGTCGGCCGGCGAGACCGTGACGGGCGGGTGGATGAAGGTCCGCTTGACGTCGATCCCGGCAATCGCCCGTACCTGCTCCAGGATCTCACCTGGATCCTGCCCGGGCAGATAGCGCACGTCGACCGCCATCTCGCAGCGGTCCGGAACCTTGTTGAGGGCGTCCCCGCCCTCGATCCGTCCCAGGTTGATCGAGGGCCGATCGAACATGTCCGAGGACTCGCGCGAGAAGGGCAGCGTCTCGATCGCGCGAAACACGTCGATCGCCTTGAGTACGGCGTTGTCGCCCAGCCACGGCGTCGAACTGTGCGCGGCGCGGCCGTGCACGACGATGCGCATGACCAGCACACCCTTGGCCTGGACGCCGATGTGGAGGTTGGTCGGCTCGCCCGTGATCGCGAACTCTCCGCCCAGCCCCAGGGCCACCGCGGCATCCGTCGAACGCTCGTCCAGATCCTCTGACTCCTCGTCGGGAACGCAGATCAGCCGCACACGGACCTGATCCTGACTCCCGGCGTCCTTGAGCGCACACATCATCGACGCCAGGCCGCCTTTCATGTCGTAGGCGCCGCGGCCGATCAGGCGGTCACCCTCGATTCGCGGCTCGAACTGCTCGGGCTGGCCGGGCACGACGTCGAGATGGCCGTGGAAGACCACGCACGGCGCGGAGGCGTGCTGAGCCCCGGCCTCGGCCACCAGCACCGGGAGGCGGTTGTGTTCGTGGTCGCGCACCTCTATGTCGCGGGATTCGAGCCATCCCTTGACAAATCCTGCGGCGGCGACGAGGTCGTCAGGCCGAGAGGTGTCGTAACGGATCAGCCGCTGGGCCAGATTTCGCTCATCGACCATGCCGTGAACTAGCTTAGGCGCCCCGCCTGACGCCCGCTCAGCCACCCTCGGCGATTTCCAGAAATGCTTCCCAGCGGCGCACGTCACGCTCAGCCACGCGGCGACGCTCAGAGTCCTCGCCGGCGTTCTCGAGCTCGCTCTCGGCCTGCTGGAGGCGCTCGCGCAGCTCCGCGGCGTCGAGCTCCTCCTTGTCGTGGGCCTCCTCGACCAGGATCAGGGCGCGGCCCCCAATGACCTGGAGATAGCCTTCGGACTGGGCGAAGGTCACGACGTCGGAGTCAGACCGATAGAGCCGCAACTCGGTCGGATCGAGCATGGCCAGAACCGGCTCGTGGCCGGCCAGCACGCCGATCGAGCCGACTGACGTCTTGGTCGAGACCATCTCGACCTCCTCGGCGAAGACCTCGCCTTCGGGGGTCAAGACCTCGACCGGGAACTTGCTATGCGCCACGGCTCAGCCCGCCTCGGTGCCCTCGGCGTCCTCGGAGCTCTCGTCCTCGCCGCGCTCGGCGTCGGCAGAGCTCTCATCCTTGCCGCCCTCGTCGTCGTCCTTCTCGTCGGAGTCAGACTTGCCACCGGCCTCGGCCACGACCTCATCGATCGACCCCTTCATGAAGAAGGCCCGCTCGGGTACGTCGTCGTGCTTGCCCTCGAGGATCTCCTTGAAGCCTCGAATCGACTCGGCGATGGGAACGTACTTGCCATCGATCCCCGTGAACTGCGTAGCGACGAAGAACGGCTTGGACAGGAAGCGCTCCATCCGCCGCGCCCGCTGGACGGTGACCTTGTCCTCGTCGGACAGTTCGTCGATGCCGAGGATGGCGATGATGTCCTGAAGCTCCTTGTAGCGCTGCAGAACCTCCTTGACCTGGTTGGCGACGTTGAAGTGCTCCTCGCCCACGATCTCGGGCTTGAGGATCGTCGAAGTGGAGTCCAGCGGGTCGACGGCCGGATAGATGCCTTTCTCCGAGATCGACCGCGACAGCGAGGTGGTTGAGTTCAGGTGGGCGAAGGCGGAGGCGGGGGCCGGGTCGGTCAGGTCGTCGGCCGGCACGTAAATGGCCTGGATCGAGGTCACCGAGCCCTTGCGGGTCGAGGTGATCCGCTCCTGCAGCTGGCCCATCTCGGACTCCAGGGTGGGCTGGTAGCCGACCTGGGAGGGCATGCGGCCGAGCAGCGCCGAGACCTCGGAGCCCGCCTGGACGAAGCGGAAGATGTTGTCGATGAACAGGAGCACGTCCTGGCCCTCTTGATCGCGGAAGTACTCCGCCATGGTCAGACCGGACAGGGCCACGCGCATGCGGGCGCCGGGGGGTTCGTTCATCTGCCCGAAGACGAGCATGGTCTTGTCCAGAACGCCCGATTCCTTCATCTCGAGCCAGAGGTCGTTGCCCTCCCGCGAGCGCTCGCCGACCCCGCAGAAGGCCGACAG
>JBAVWI010000190.1:0-5444 GCA_049697735.1 Solirubrobacteraceae bacterium | reverse complement strand
ATCAAGAACGTCGTGCGCCGCCCCCGGCCCCAGCTCCAAGGCCTGCCGCCGCTGAGCCCGGTGTTCTCGGGACTGTCCTTCCCAAGCGCCCACGCCACGACCTCGTTCGCCGCCGCCCGCGCCTACGCCGGGCTGCTCCCGGCCCCGGCCCTGTACGCGGCGGCCACCGCCTTCGCCCTCAGCCGACCCTACCTGGGCGTGCACTACCCGACCGATGTCGCCGCCGGAGCGGTGCTCGGGACCGTGTTCGCGGCGGGCTGGCCCCGGTGAGCCACCTCGATCTCCGGCTTGCCGGGCGGCCGCGATGAAGGTCGGGATCGTGGGCATGCCCAACGCCGGCAAGTCGTCCCTGTTCACGGCGCTGACCGGGGTGGCCGCCGAAGCGGCCAACTACCCGTTCACGACTATCGAACCCAACATCGCCGTCGTTCCAGTGGCCGACGAGCGCCTGAACTCCGTGGCCGAGACGGTCCGGGCCTCGAAGGTGGTTCCCGACACGATCGCCTTTCATGACATTGCCGGGCTGGTCGCCGGGGCGCACCGTGGCGAGGGCCTGGGCAACAAGTTCCTGGCCAACATCCGCGAGACCGACGCGATCGTGCACGTGGTGCGCGCCCACCACGACGACAACGTCGTCCACCCCGACGGGCGCGTCGATCCACTTGCCGACGTCGACACGATCGAGACCGAGCTCGTCTACGCCGACCTCGAGTCGGCCGAGCGGCGGCTCGACCGCGTAGCCAAGACGGCCAAGACCGGAGACCGCCATGCGATCGCCGAGGCTGAGTGGTTGCGAGAGCTGATCGCCGCCCTGCAGGCCGGCCACCCGGCTCGGACCGTCCCGCCGCCCGCCGACGCCTCCGACGCGATGATGTTGCTCTCCCCCCTGACGGCCAAGCCTGTCCTGTTCGTGGCCAACGTCGATGAGGGCAGTGAGGAGGTCCCAGCGGCGATCGCCGCCCATGCCGAGGCCCAGGGCGCGCGCGCCGTGGCCGTCTCGGCCCGCCTGGAAGCCGAGCTGGCCGAGCTCTCAGGCCTGGACGCGGCCGCTATGCGCGATGACCTCGGGCTGGCCGAGTCGAGCCTCGACACCGTGGTGCGCGGCGCCTTCACGCTCCTTGAGCTGGTCGCCTTCTTCACCGCCGGCGAGGACAAGCCGGCCCAGTCCTGGCACCTGCGCTCGGGTCTCTCGGTCTGGCACGCCGCCGGCCTCATCCACTCCGACATCCAGCGCGGCTTCGTTCGCGCCGAGGTGGTCGGTTGGGAGGCCCTGGTCGACGCCGGGGGATACGCCGGCGCCCGCGACCGCGGGACCCTGCGCCTCGAGGGTCGCGATTACACGGTCGCCGACGGCGACGTGATCACGGTCAAGTTCACGCCCTAGCGAAACTCGCCGGCTCGCTACAGGTCAGACAGCTGCTGCGCGGCGGCCAAGCGCTCAGCCAGCCGGTTCATGCCCAGTTGGCGCACGGCCGCGGCGCCCGCCTCGAGGTCGGTAGGCCGGTCGGCGGGACGCTGCACGTCGACGGTGCGCAGGGTCGCGATCTCACGAAACGCCCGCAGCTCGTCGGCGTTGTCGGTCAGCGCCGCGGCGACCCGCGGGCGCTGCAGCCCGGCCGCCTCGATCGTGGCCTGCAGCGAGCCATGGCTCTGCAGCAGCGTGGCGGCAGTCTTGGCGCCGATGCCGGGCGCCCCGGGGAGACCGTCAGACGGGTCTCCGCGCAGGGCGATGAAGTCGGGGACCAGCTCGGGCCCGATCCCGTAGCGCGAGCGGACCTCGTCGGGATCCACTTCCTCAAAGCCAGTGGAACCCTGCTTGAGAAAGAGGACGCTGGTGTGCTCGCTGGCGCACTGGTACATGTCGCGATCCCCGGTCAGGATCAGGCACTTGCCCCCCGCGTCGGCCTCGGCGATGGCCAGCGAGCCGAGCAGGTCATCGGCCTCCAGTTCGGGATGGTCGGTGGCGCTCCAGCCGAAGGCCTCAAACAGCGCTGGGGCGTGCTCGAACTGCCAGGCCAGGGCGTCGGGAACCGGTGGCCGTTGGGCGTGGTAGCCCGGGTAGAGCTCGACCCGGTACTTGGCCGCCTCGGCGCCGAAGCAGACGACGATCGCCCTCGGTTGCCGGTCGGCGGCGATGCGAAGGATGATGTTGGTAGCCCCGAGCAGCGAGTTCACCGGATGGCCGTCGGCACCCTTGATCGAGTCGGGAAGGGCGAAGAACGAGCGGTAGAGGACGAACGGTCCGTCGATCACGAGCAGCGGGCCGGGCACGGACCTCAGCCTACCGGCGCCCACGTGCCCGGGCGGCCGCCGGCTCAGCCGCCTGCCCCACGGCCATGGCGGGCCGCGCGGCTACGGCGAGACGCTCTAACCGGCGGCGACCGTCGGCCCGGTCAGACCGGCGTAGCTGATCCGGTAGCGCCCGCGGCTCAGTCCGGTCGCCCGGTAGCTCCCGGAGGCGCCGATCGTCGGGTGGGCGATGGTCTGCCAAGCGCCGCCGCTGGCCACCTGAACCGAAACCGTGCCCGAGCGCGGAGCCGGGTAAACGTTCCCGGTGAGGACCTTCGAGGACCCGGCGGTCGACACGGTGGTGAAGCTAGCGTATGTGGTGGCCAGTCCGAAGATTCCCTGGAGGGCGGCGCCGGTCACGATCGTCCGGCCGCGGCTGCCGACGACGGCGGCGGTGAGGATTCGCGGAGAGGCACCGTGCGACACGACAGTGATGCCGATCAACGATCCCTTGACCAGCGAGCCGAGCTTGGCCGCCGCGGCGGCGAGGCTCATCTGACTGCCCCAACGGTGATACGGATCGTGGCCGGCGCCGTCAAAGGGGTCGGGGACGCCCCGGAGCCACGGTTCGGGTGAGGACCCCGGCCAGGCGTTCTCGATGTTCTCGGTATAGCCGCCCGAGCTGGAGAAGAAGTAGGTCACGGCGGGCTGTCCGTGGTAGGTGACGATCTGCCCGCTCGTGGCCGCCACGGCCGCGTCGGTGGCCGGGGTCTCGCTGCCCACGCCGCCGTACATCTGGGAGCGCGAGTCGTCGTAGAGGTCGTAGCCGGAACCCCCCACCGGGGCGGTGATCGCATACGTCCGAGCCGCCACGGCCTGGGCCTCGAGGGCCTGGGGGGACCAGCTGGACGGCATCTCGCCCGCGACCACGCCGCGGACGTAGTCGTCGAGGCCCACCGCGTTGACAGTCTGCACGCCGCCGCTCCCGTCGGGACTGAACTCAAGCCAGCCTCGGTAGCTGCCCAGCCCGGCAATCCGCAGCGGCGCGGCGCCTGTGACGGCGAGCGGTGCCGGGATTCTGGCCCCCACCGGCTTGCCGTTCGGGGCGACGATCTTCAGGGTGCTGCCGCCGGCCGGAAGCACCTGATAGGTCGTCGACGGGTCCAGGGTGGTCTGACCGGCCGCACTGGCGCCGCTGAATGTGGCCCGTCCGGTGGCCAGCAGGACTCGTACCGTGCGGTTCGGGTCGCTGGTGGCCAGCGCCGTGCCGGTGTAGTAGTGGGCGAGGATGAAGCGGTAATCCATGCCATGCAGGGCGTAGCCGTAGGCGCCGAACTGGCTCATGCCGATTCCGTGACCGGCCCCGCCGCCACGGATGAAGAATGTGGTGGCGGCTCGGGCGGCCGCCGCGGGGAGCACCAGGAGCAGGGCGGCGAGCACGCCGATCAACGCTCCTCGGCGACGAACGGCGCGGTTCAGATACGGTGGCGGGATGAGCGAGCGCAAGGCGTCAGATGTCTTTGTCGAGTGCCTGGAGGCCGAAGGCGTCAAGTACGTGTTCGGGATTCCCGGCGAGGAGACCCTGGACCTGAACGAGTCCCTCGAGGATTCGACGGTGCAGTTCGTGCCCGTGCGCCACGAGCAGGGCGGGGCCTACATGGCTGATGCCTACGGGCGCCTGACCGGCCGGGCGGGAGTGTGCCTGGGCACGCTGGGACCGGGCGCGACAAATCTCGTGACCGCTGTCGCCGATGCGTTCCTGGACCGGGCGCCGCTGGTCGCGCTGACCGGGCAGTCCGACCTGGAGCGGATGCACAAAGAATCACACCAGTACATCGACCTGATCGGGATCATGCGCCCGATCACGAAGTGGAATGCACGGGTTTCCAGCCCCGAGATCGTGCCCGAGGTGGTGCGTAAGGCGTTCAAGGTGGCCGAATCCGAGAAACCGGGCTCCACTCACCTCGAGTTGCCCGAGGACGTGATGGGACGCCCGCTCGACGCTTCGCCGCTGCCCGGGCACGCCCCCGTGCGCACCGAGCCGGGCATACGCGAGCTACAAACCGCCACCGACATCATCATGGGGGCGGAGAACCCGATCATCCTGGCCGGCAACGGAGCCATCCGCGGCCACGCCAGCCGGGCGCTGCGCGCGTTCGTGCACACCACCGGCATCCCGGTGGCCGAGACGTTCATGGCCAAGGGGCTGCTCGACTACGAGGATCGTCACGCGCTGGGCACGGTGGGCCTGCAGTCGCGCGACTACGAGATGGCCGGCTTTGACGATGCCGATGTGGTCATCGCGGTCGGCTTCGACCTCGTCGAGCACGCTCCCGAGCATTGGAACCCCAAGAGCGACAAGCGGATCGTGATGATCGACACCGTGGCAGCCGAGATCGACGAGTTCTTTCTGCCCGAGGTTGAGCTGGTCGGCGACATCGCCCACGTCCTCGCCCGGCTGGCCGCCGGTTGCGACCGCTCACCGTCGGCGCCGGCGGGTTCGCAGCGCCTGCGCGATCTCGTGCTCGGAGCCCTCCAGGAGGCGCGCGACGACAACCACTTCCCGATGCGCCCGCCCCGCGTGCTGGCCGACATCCGCTCGGCTCTGGGGCCCGGCGATCTGCTCGTCTCCGACGTCGGCCTGCACAAGCTCTGGATCGGGCGCATCTTTCCCGCCCACGAGCCGGGGACGGTCCTGATCGCCAACGGCCTGGCCGGGATGGGGTTCGCGCTGCCCACCGCGATCGCCGCCAAGCTCGTGGACCCGTCCCGCAACGTCGTCACGGTCAGCGGCGACGGCGGCTTCCTGATGAACTGCCAGGAGCTCGAGACCGCCGTGCGACTGAGGACGCCGGTCGTCAACGTGATCTGGGAGAACGGCCAGTACGGCTCGATCGTCTGGAAGCAGGACAAGAAGTTCAGCCGCCACTTCGGGGTCGACTTCGGCAACCCCGACTTCGTCAAGCTCGCCGAGGCCTTCGGCATGCCGGCCTGGCGCTGCTCGAGCGCCGACGAGTTCTCCCAGCGCCTGCACACGGCACTGACCCTCGACCTTCCCTCGCTGATCGTGGTCCCGATCGATTATTCAGTCGACGTGGCGATCTCGCGCGAGCTCGGAGCCGAGACCGTCGCCACCTAAGCCATGGCCGGTGGTGGCCGATCCAGGACCCTATATGTGGCCAGGATCGGCCAACCGGGGCCGGCTCCCGTGCCGG
>JBAVWI010000189.1:0-5960 GCA_049697735.1 Solirubrobacteraceae bacterium | reverse complement strand
GTTGGCAGCGGTTCCCAGTTCTGAGAATACGTGCGCGGCAGCGTCGAGGATCGCGGCCGCCGTGCGGTCGAATCGGGGAGCGGTCTTCGAGTCTGATGTGGCGGCCATTACCGACTCCGAGTTTAGACGACTTTTATTCACGATGCGACATCTTTGTCTTGACATCTATGATGCGTGATGATACACAGATGTCTCATCAAGACACAGATGAATTCTGAAAGGTAGCCCGATGCTGAGATTGACACGCTGGACAATCGCTCACCGACGCCTCGTCGCCATCGGCTGGATCGTTCTAGCGGTCGGTATCTCGGCGATCTCGAGTTCGGTCGGGACTCGTACGTCCAACAACTTCTCGTTGCCCAACACCGGCTCGCAGCACGCGACGGATCTGCTCGCGAGCCGGTTCCCCGCGCAGGCAGGGGATGCCGACCAGATCGTGTTTCACGCGCGCGCCGGCAAGCTCAGCGATCCGGCGATCCAAAGCACTGTGAGCGCGACGATCGCTCGTGTCTCGAGGTTGCCGCACGTGACCGCCGTCGTCAGCCCGTATACCGCCGGGTCGAGGGCGATCTCGCCCGATGGAACGATCGGTTTCGCGACCGTGACCTTCAACGAGCAGGCCAACCAGCTGCCCAAGGCCGCGATTCAGCGCGTGATCACCAGCGCTGAGTCCGCGCGCTCGTCGACCCTGCAGGTCGAGCTCGGAGGCCAGGCGATTGAGCAGGCGCAACAGGCCAGCATCGGATTCGCGACCATCGTTGGGGTCGCGGCGGCGATGGTCATCCTGTTGATCAGCTTCGGGTCGTTCGTGGCCATGGGGCTGCCGATCGTCACCGCGGCGCTCGGCCTTGCGGCGGGGATCGGTGTGATCGGCCTGACCAGCCAGATCATCGACATGGCCGACTTCGCCTCGCAGCTGGCGCTGATGATCGGGCTTGGCGTCGGAATCGACTACGCGCTGTTCATCGTCACCCGTTACCGCGAGAACTACCGCGCAAACGGTGGCGACGTGGACGCGGCCGTGGAGAGGGCGATGAACACCTCCGGTCGTGCCGTGCTGTTCGCGGGGGCGACGGTGGTGATCGCGCTGCTCGGGATGTTCGCGCTTGGGGTCAATCTCCTCAACGGGGTGGCGATCGCGGCGGCGCTCGGGGTCGTGCTGGTGCTAGCGGCGTCGCTGACACTGCTGCCGGCACTGCTCAGACTCGCCGGGCGGCGGATCGGGGAGGCCGGACGCGCGCGGGCCGATCGGGCGACCGACAGGCCAGGGTTCTGGGCGCGCTGGGTCGGGGCGATCCAGCGGCGTCCCGCGCTCAGTGCAGTCGCCGCGACTGCGCTCATGCTTGCGCTGGCGGCGCCGGCGCTGGGTCTGCGACTGGGCGCCAGCGACGCCGGCAACGACCCCTCCGGGCAAACCACGCGCCAAGCCTATGACCTGATCGCGCAAGGCTTCGGCAGGGGCTTTAACGGGCCGCTCCAGCTCGCTGTCAAGCTCCCCAAGCCGGGGGGCGCTGCCGCGCTCGCGCGGCTGAATGCAGGACTACGCGCGACTGCGGACGTGGCGTCGGTCGCGGCGCCGCGGCTCGACCCCGCCGGTGACACCGCCTCGATCCAGGTGTATCCACGCTCCTCGCCACAGAGCGCGCAGACCACGAGCCTCGTCAACCAGCTGCGCAACACGGTGCTGCCGCCCCTCGAGCGAGCCACCGGCACGACCGTCTATGTCGGTGGCGCGACCGCGAGTCAGACGGACTTCGCGCACGTGCTCTCGAGCAAGCTGCCGCTGTTCATCGGCATCGTGATCGCGCTCTCGGCGCTGCTGCTGATGATCGTGTTCCGCTCATTCGTGATCCCGCTACAGGCCGCCGTGATGAACCTGCTTTCGATCGGCGCGGCGCTCGGCATTGTCCAAGCCGTGTTCGAGCGCGGCTGGCTGAGCAGCCTGTTCGGCGTCTCGCCCGGCCCGATCGAGGCGTTCATCCCGGTGATGGCGTTCGCGATCGTGTTCGGGCTCTCGATGGACTATGAGGTGTTCCTGATCTCCCGTGTGCACGAGGAATGGCAAGCCCGCGGCGATGCCAGCGCCGCCGTTCGCGAGGGCCTCGCACATACCGGCCGCGTGATCTCCGCCGCGGCGCTTGTCATGGTCGCCGTGTTCGGCGCCTTCGCGCTCGGCGGCAGCCGCGTGCTGGAGCTGTTCGGCGTGACGATGGCCACCGCCGTCTTCCTCGACGCGTTCGTGATCCGGATGGTCCTGCTGCCCGCGGTCCTCGAGCTACTCGGGCACCGCACCTGGGCGTTCCCCCGCAGGCTCGACCGCCGCCTCCCGCGGGTGGCGATCGAGCCCCAGGGCGAGGCACCCCTTGCGCCGGCGCCGGCCCCCGCCCTCGAGGGAGCGGCATGACAGAGCCGCCCGGATTCTCGTGCAGACCCCGGTCCTCCTAGTGGGTCATAGGACGTGGACCGCCCACCCCGTGATCGCATGGTCAGGAGTGACCAAGCGCGATCGTGATCGTCAAAGGGGCCCCGGCGGAAACTGTCGTCGACGAAATGTTCACGGTGACTTTGCTGCCTGTGAGCGTGTAGCCGGCGCTGATCTTTTGGTCTCCAGCCCGGACGTGCACGTTCCGAACGCCGCTGTCTGGAACGGCTAGGTGCATGTGGCGGAGGGTGAGCGACCCTGACACCACGTGGAGCCTGTCGGTCTGGGTATCCGTGCCGGCGTTGCGGTGCTGGCTGAAGGTGCCGTAGGCGGTGCCGGCGGTGAAGAACGACTGGTGATTGGCGGGCTGCCATTGAGGGGCGAACCCAATGTCCTGGCGGGCCCCGCTATAGGTGCCGCCCTGCAGCGCGGTCAGCAGCGACCAGCTCGACATGCTGCGGCTGTACCACTGGCCGCACTCGGCGTCTCCGAAGGGGTTACCGCCACCGTCTCCGGTTGCGCAGCCACCGAGAGTCAGGTCGCTGCGTAGCTGCCCATCATGCCGGTCGGCCACCGCCTGCACAACGGTGAGGCCGTCGCGCAACTGGCCGCGTTGGATCATCATTGCGGCCGAGCTGTACTCGGTGCCGGTCCAGGTCTCGCCGTAGTAGGGGGGCGGATTGGACGGCATGGCGCCGGTAGGCCAAGTCGTGTTCACCATCCCGGCGTCGGTGGGCTCTACGTACACGCGCCCAGCGGGCGGGGAGGCGACGAAGTTGTTCCTGAAGTTGTTCGTGAATAGGTTGTCAGCAGCTGTGTTCATGTGGGCGGTGGTGTAGATGTCGCCGAGCCCGAGTTGGGTGGACCACCACTGTCCGAGCAGCATGTCGATGTCCGAGCCGGGCCCGTAGGCAACCGTTCCGGGTAGGTTCTGTGGCTTCTCCACGTAGTACCGACCATTCCAGAGGAGCTTCTCCTGGTTGACGCGGCCCTTCTCGTAAAGGCTCCGGAGCTGCGCAGCAGCGGTGGTGTCGCCTGCGACGCTGGCCATGTGGGCGGTGGCGTTTACCGCTGCCAGGTACAACGAGCCGAGCCAGGATCCGGTTCCTGACTCCGAGGAGTCGAGCGTGGTCGGCTGGGCTCCCTGCAGGAGCCCATTTTTGTCAGGGTCGTGCTGCGAAATCAGGTAATCCATGGCCTTCTGGATCTCTGGCCAGTAGTGGTTGAGCCAGGTGGCGTCGCCAGTTTGTAGGTACGTCCGATAGGCGGACAGGATCACCCCAGCCTGACCGTCGAACGCCTCGCCGAAGCCCTGCGGGTCCGCAGACGTGTCCCCGTTGTAGCGGTAGGGAAGCAGCCCGTCGGGCTGTTCGGCGTTGAGCCATTGCTGGGTCCACATTTGGCCGACCTGGGGCCACAGCGCACTAGCGGTCTGTGCGTACTCCCACACATGGTTAGGCAGGCCCCAGCAGCATCCGTAGCCTTCCCAGCCGCCGAAGAACCCGTTCTTGCCCCAGAACACGCTCGGGGTGTGCAGCACCGCGATGCCGGAAGTGAGCCGATCGAGCACGTAGTGCGGCAGATTGGACTTGTACACCGTGTCGTGAAAACGTTGCGTCTGTCCGAGCAGGGTCGAAAGATGCGAGACGGTGTAGCCGTCGACGCTGGCCGCGTCGGGCCACCAGTTGGTGTACTGCTCCCCCTCGGCGTGGCCGAAGCCGCGCCGCGGGTTGCTGGGGAAGTTCCAGCTCAGTACCACCGGGATCTTCA
This sequence comes from Solirubrobacteraceae bacterium, assembly GCA_049697735.1. Classification (GTDB taxonomy): domain Bacteria; phylum Actinomycetota; class Thermoleophilia; order Solirubrobacterales; family Solirubrobacteraceae; genus Palsa-465. Next base: position 1,768 of record JBAVWI010000189.1, on the reverse strand, counting down.
CCTGCCCGCCGGGGGCGAGGGACACGGTGGTGGACAGGGCGCCGTCCACCGTGGTGCCCGAGGCCGGGCTCGCCGCGGTGGTGGGACCGGTGATCGAGCCGTGCGCGGCAAAGTCGGAGTAGAGGTTCTTCAGGCCCGACCAGGAGGCGGTACCGCTGACCCCACCGCCCAGCATCGAGAGCGCCATCTTTGGACTTGCCGGGTTTGGGTCAACTGCGCCTGGGTTGCCATAGCTGTCGGGCACGCCCCTCATCAGCAGCCGTCCCTGGCCCGGCGCCACGCTCAGGGTGTTGGTGTTGGCCTTGTACCCGCCGTAGGAGTCGTTGGTGGGACCGCCGATAGTGCTGACGCCATCGAACCCGACCGCGTTCTGCTGCGTGGCCAGCAGCGAGACGGAGACACGGTTGCTTGACGGGTTCTTTACCGTGAAGGTGTATATCGCGGTGGGGATGGACGAGTCCTTCAGATTGCCCGGGATGGTTGGATTGGTCACGTCCTCGCTGACCTGGACGGGCAATGCGCTGTCCTGGAACTGGTAGTGCGCGAGCGGATATTCACCCCCGAACGTCAAGGCGTGGGCCGCCGGGAAAGCGCCCTGCGCCGTGGTCTGCAGCGCTCGCACGACCGTGGTGCCGCCCGTGGCGGCGCGGACCGCGAAGAAGCTGTTAGGGACCGTGCCGACCGTGCGCCCGACGAAGTTGTCGTCATGGTTGAAGATCCATGACTCGTTACGGGTCCCGTCACCGAAATGCAGTATCCCGCCGGCCCCCAGCGGGCCCACCGGGAACTCGATACCCGACAGCTTGTTCCCCGCATAGGCGACCGTGGAGCCCGTGGTCAGCACATTCTGGTAGGGCCGCGCGTAGGCAGTGCTGTGGCTGCCGTCGGACTCGGTGCCGTCGGTGAGCACGGAGGTCACGCGGTAGTAGTAGCCGGTGTTGGGCGCTGCGGTGTGGTCGGTGTAGGAGGTGGTGGTGATGGGCGAGGAGGTCAGCCGGGTGTAGCCGCTGGCCTGGGCGGTCGAGCGGTAAACGTAGTAGCCGGCGAGATTGTTGTCCTTGACCGGGTCCCAGGACACGTTGACCGCCTTGTCGGTTCGGCTGATCAGCACGTTCTGCGGCACCGAGGGGTAGTTGACGCGGACGTCATCGAGGGTGACGTGGCCCCAGCCGCCTTGGCTCTCGTCGACGACCTGTAGGAATAGGCTCTTTCCCACGTACGCGGACAGGTCCATGGTGCGGTACAAAAACGGTTCCTCGTCGGCGCCTTGCGCCTTGGCCACCACTTGGCATCCGTACGGTTGTGTCGGGTCAGCGAGACAGGCAGCGACATAGGTCTGCGGCGAGCTCCCGGCCCCCACGAGCACCGTCACGTTCGGCTTGGTCACCGTGAAACTCGGCGAATTGATCACGCCGGTGTAGGCGTCGTTGAAGTTGCCGGCTGGGTCCTCCTCGGTGGACAGGAAGTACTTGCCCTCCTTGTTCCACGGGGTGGCCGGGTTGTTGTGGTAGTAGACCCGCTCGGTGATGAGCGGCCCAAAGTTCGAGTTCGGCTGCACCGTCCAGCCCTGCAACGTCCCATCCTCGAAGTTCCAATGGATCGGTCCGCTGCCGGCGTAGGGGGCGGCATAGCCGGAGCTCTTGCTGCCGTCGGACTCGGTGCCGTCGGTGAGCACGGAGGTCACGCGGTAGTAGTAGCCGGTGTTGGGCGCTGCGGTGTGGTCGGTGTAGGAGGTGGTGGTGATGGGCGAGGAGGTCAGCCGGGTGTA
>JBAVWI010000188.1:0-35393 GCA_049697735.1 Solirubrobacteraceae bacterium | reverse complement strand
GCCGAGTGTGGTCCGCGGCAGCCGGCGCAGGCGCTGACCCGCGCTTAGCGCGTTGGCCGTCGCCACCGCCATCCGCTCCTGACTCAGCCGCCCCGCGCGATTGCCCCGTCCATCGCCGCCCCCGGGGAGGGCACGGCCGGGCGCGGTCAGCCGTGCGCTGAGGGCTCAGCCCGGCTCGTCTGCGCGATCTCGGCGTGCACGCGCAGGAACGCCTCGACGACGTCAGGCGCGAACTGCGTCCCCGCCCCGGCGAGCAGCTCGGCCAGGGCGACCTCTTCGCTCATCGCCCTGCGGTAGCTGCGGTCGCTGGTCATGGCGTGATAGGAGTCACAAACGCTGACGATGCGCGCGCCGGCGGGAATTTCCTCGCCGGCAAGGCCGTCGGGATAGCCGCTGCCGTCCCAGCGCTCGTGCGAGGAGCGGACCAGCGGGGCGACATCGGCCAGAGCTGGGGAGGCGGCGATGATTCGCTCGCCGGCCACGGTGTGCTGGTGCATTAGGGTCCACTCCTGATCGGTAAGCGGCCCGGTCTTGGCCAGAATCGCTTCGGGGATCGCCATCTTCCCGATGTCGTGCAGCTCCGCGGCCATTCGCACGCGTTCGGTCAGGGTGGCGGAGCAGCCCATCGCCCGCGCGGTGTGCTCGGCGAGATCGGCGACGTCGCCGACGTGATCCGAAAGGCCCGGATCGCGCTGAGCCAGGGCCGAGAGCAGCGCACCCTTGACCTCCTCGGCCGCGCCGGCGCGCCGGACGCCGTTCTTGTGGGCGTACATCCGGTGGTCAGCGAGACGCAAGGCCTCTCCAACGTCATCGGTCTCCTCGGGGAGGCGGACACTGCCCATCGAACACGAGATCGCGAAGCCGTCGCCGTGGGCGGCCAGCACCGCCGCCGCCGCCGTGAGCAGAGCCTCACCGTCGTCACCGCCGGGCAGCAGCGCGCAGAACTCGTCGCCGCCCATGCGGTAGGCGCCGGCGGGGGGCCTGAGGACCGTCGAGAGCCCAGTCGCCAAGCGCTGGAGCAGAGCGTCGCCGGCGGCGTGCCCGAAGCTGTCGTTGTAGCTCTTGAAGCCGTCGAGATCGAACAGGGCAAGGATCATCGGTGGCGGCTGGGCCTGATCGAGGCGGTGCGCGAGGGTGGCGGCCAGCGCACGCCGGTTCCCCAGGCCGGTCAGCGGATCGGTCGAGGCCTCTGCCCGCGAGTGCGCGAGCATCGCCTGGTGGGCGCGGAAGGTGAGCACGAGCCGGCCGAGCACCGAGAGCAGGGCCCCCGCGGCGAGCCCGACAGCGGGCAGTGTGACGGCGGTCGTAGTCCCGAGGACCAGGATGGCCAGGCTGACCACGGCAAAGGCGATCGGCACGCTGATCAGCGAGCGTTCGCGGACGGTCACGGCGCGGCCACCGCGCGGCATCCAGGCCGCGGCGGCAAAGCAAACCGAGATCGTCCACCAACCCGGGTCATAGGGTCCGCCCGACACCCAGGTTCCCTGTGCGGCCTTAATCAGGTAGATCGTGTCCGAGGCCCAAAAGCACAGGATTCCGAGGCCGATAACGGCGAAGCGAGGGTCAAGCTGACGTCCGCCGGCGGCGAGCAGCCCGCAGACCAGGCCCATCAGGAGGAGGTCGGCGATCGGATAGCTGAGGTTGGTGGCGATCGCGAGCTGGCTTCCGCCGAGGGCGTGAATAACTGGCTCAAACACCACGGCGGCGCCGACGGCGCCGGCGGTGAGACCCGCGGTCAGCCCGTCGGCCCACAGGGTCTTGGGCAGCCCGCGGATCCGACTGCGGGCCAGGACCACCAGACCGGCGAACACGAGCGGAGGCAGGGACAGGTAACCGGCATCGGCCGGTGACGGTATGGGCGGCGAAGCGTCTGTCCACAGAACAGCCGTGAAGTAGAGCTCGCCGAGCACCCAGGCGGACACCCCCAGTCCGAGCAGCAGCCATACTGGCCGCTCGTCCCGGCGCAACACGCCCCGCAGCAGACAGAGGCCGCCCCCGGCACCCATCACCACGAGATGGAGCCACTTTTCCGGCCCGACGGGGATCCAGCTCAGACCGAGAGCGTGCAGCTCAGCGGCAGCTATCCAGCCGCCGAGAATGACCAGCGCGAAACGAACCCACCGAGGCATAAGGGGTTATCGGCAACGGGTCGGGAAAACTGAGCGCTCACCCGGAGCCTTAGACGCTGACCTGCGAGCCCATGATCACGGTGCGATCGCCCGGCAGTCCGAAGTGGGTGATCGGGCTGGTGGCGTTGCGGGCCATGAAGATGAACAACGCCTTGCGCCACCGGTGCATGCCGGACGCGTCGGTGGCCACGATCAGCATGCGCGAGACGACGTAGGAGGCGTGCTCGAGATCGAGGTTGCGCTCTAGGAGCCCTTGCTTGCGGGCCTGGGCCAGGAGCGCGGGAATGTTGGCCTTGTCCCGATAGCCGACGCGGATCGCCACGTAGGGGACCTTGAACAGCCCCTCGCCGAGCCATTCGACCTTGAAGCGGTCAGCCTTGTCGACCTGGGAGATGCTGACCGTGTCGACCGAAACGATCACGATCTTCTCCGGAAAGGCGTGGTTGTGCTTGACCTCGGCGCGCAGGGCGAGAGGTGTCGTCTCCTTGCCGGGGTTGAGGAAGATGGCGGTGCCAGAGGTCCGGCGAACGGGTGGATCGAGGGTGCGCAGACCACTGAGAAAGTCAGCCAGCGAACCCTCTTCCCGGGTCCGATTGCGGGTCAGGATCAGGCGCCCGCGGCGCCAGGTGAGCATTACAAAGGCGACGACAAGTCCGATGCTGAGCGAGAACCAGGCGCCGTGGGTGATCTTGGTCAGGTTGGAGCTGAAGAACGCGACTTCGACAGTCAGGAACGTGCTCCCGAGCAGGACGAGCTTCCAGATCGCAGTCCGCCACTGAGCGCGGGCGACAGCCAGGAACAGGATCGTGTCGAGGATGAAGGTGCCGGTCACCGCGACGCCGTAGATGTCAGCCAGCCGGGTGGAGTTCTGGAACACCAGGACGAGGGCGCCGACGCCGAGGCCGAGGGCCCAGTTGATGAGCGGAACGTAGATCTGGCCCTCGAGCCGAGAGGTGTGGACAACCCTCAAGCGGGGCAGGAGGCCGAGCTGGATGGCTTGCTTGGCCACCGAGAACGAGCCCGAGATAGCTGCCTGGGACGCGATGATCGTCGCCGCCGTGGCCAGCAGCACCATGGGGAGGCGCAAACTGTGCGGGGTCAAGAGGTAGAACGGGTTGACGATTGTTCGCGGGTGGGCCCGGATCAGCGCCGCCTGTCCCAGGTAGCACAGGACCACGGCCGGAAACACGACCGCGAACCAGGTGAAGCGGATCGGTCCAGCGCCGAAATGCCCGCGGTCGGCGTAGAGAGCCTCGGCGCCGGTGACGGCGAGGACGACCCCGCCCAGGGTCAGGAAGGCGGCGACGCCATGATCGATCATGAAGCGGATACCCCACGTCGGCGAGAGCCCCTGGAGCACCTCAGGATGCGGGATCACCTCCTTGGCGCCGAGGAGAGCGATGACGAGAAACCAGATCATCATCACGGGGCCGAACAGCCAGCCGACCGCACCCGTGCCAAAGCGCTGGACCAGGAACAACCCGATGAGAATTGCCAGCGAAATCGGCACCACGAGGTGGGCCAGCCCGGGGGTCGCGACCTTGAGGCCCTCGACGGCCGACATGACCGAAATCGCCGGGGTGATCATCCCGTCCCCGAAGAACAGGCCGGCTCCGAAGATGCCGAGCGTGACAAGCAAAACCCCCCGGGGGAGCTTGCGGCGGCGCACGATTGCGGTAAGCGCCATGATCCCGCCGTCACCGCGGTTGTGGGCTCGCATGATGAAGCCCGCATACTTCACCGAGACCACGATGACCAGCGCCCAGAAGATCAGCGAGATGATCCCGTAGACGCCCGCGGCGGTAGCGCGAGCGGCGTCGGCGTGCTGGGTGAAGATGACCTGCACCGTGTACAGCGGGCTGGTCCCGATGTCGCCGTAGACGATCCCGAGCGCGCCCAGGGCGAGCACCGCGCGGGTCGCGTGCGCAACAACGTCCCGGTCCTCTGAAGCGGCGGCGCGCAGAGCCGGGGACATGCCCTCCGCCTCGGGCGCCACGGGGGCCAGACGCATCGGCCAGTAGCCGAGTTTGTGAGCGGCCTCGTTGAAGCTCTTGCGTACCCCCGAACGAGCGCCGTTCCCGTCCCCGTCGCGCGGTGGCTCGGGCTCGAGGACGGGCGGACCGCCGGGGGCGCTCGATCGTGAGGGAGGCGGGGTCATGGCTCTAAGGGAGCAGCGGCCACAGTTTGAGTCAGGCCCAGGCGCGACTGCTTTCTGCGGACGGTACACCGGTCGGCAGCGGTCGGAGCGAGCAAGGGTCGTTTCACCGGGTCATCCGTGGGTAGCCATGGCGCTGCGGGACGCCCCGCCGGGCTGAGCTTCCCTTTTATCCACCGAGAGGACAACTAACCATGGCTGAGAAGACACTCAACGAACGCGACGCCAAACTTGCTCAGTGGCTGGGCGAGGCCCACGCCAAGGAGGCCGAGCTCGAAGCCGACCTGACGGCCCATATCTCGCTGACTGAGAAGGCCGCATACAAAAAGCGCCTGCAGGCGCACCTCAAGGAGACGCGCGAGCACAAGCGGGCAGTGGCCAGGCGGATCAAGGCGCTCGGCGCCCGACCCACCGACGCACCGGAGATCCCGGGCGTGCCGACCGCCGTCAGCGAGATGACGGGCAAGACGATCGCCGCCGTCAAGGGCCAGGTCGGCGTCGCCCGCGCAGTCGTCACCGAGCAAGCCGAGACGCACGTCCGCAATGCCCAGGAGGAGCTGCGCGAGGAGCAGGTAGAGATCGCCATCTACACTCGGATCGAGGCCTTTGCCGACGCGGTGGGCGACAAGGAAACCGCCCAGCTGGCCAAGCGGATCCGCCGCGAGGAAGAGCGGATGGCGAAGTTCCTCACGGCCGAGCTGGCGCGCCTTGTGCGCGACGTGGTGCGCGCCGAGGTGCCCCGCGACCAGCGTGCCACGCCGACCAGGACCCGACGCGCGTCCGCCCGCCGCAGCCCAGCCACGACCAGCGCCAAGACGCGGCGGACAACGACGGCCTCTGGCCGCCGTTAGCAGCGCAATCGCTAACCGACTCTTCACCGATCAACCGGGCGACGAGGACGCCGCTCGGGTACCGTGGCCCCCATGTCCGTAGCTTGGCTGCGCGCTCCTGCCTCGCCTGCGACTCCACCCGGGTCGCAGCCCGCCGGTCTCTCCCGTCGGGACCGCTTGCGCCAGTGGCGCCCCTCGCGGGCGGCGATCGTCGCCGGCCTGGTCCTGCTCATGCTGGTCTCCCTGGCGCTCCGGACCGGCACGCTGCATCTGTACTACTGGATCGACGAGGGCATCTCGGTCGGGATAGCCTCGCATCCGCTCAGCTCGCTGCCGACCCTCCTCCGTGAGGACGGCTCGCCGCCGCTCTACTACCTGCTGCTTCACGTATGGATGCAGGCCTTCGGTCGCCACGAGGTTGCCACGCATCTGCTCTCGCTGGTCTTTTCGATGATCGCGGTGCCCACGGCGTATTGGAGTGGAGCGAGTCTCTGGGGCCGCCGCGCCGGGGCCTACTGCGCAGTCCTGGCCGCCGGCCTGCCGTTCCTGACCACGTACGCGCAGGAGACCCGGATGTACTCGCTTCTCGCCCTGCTCTCACTGGTCGTTGCGACTTCGTTCGTGCACTCCTTCGTGCGGCACGACTGGCGGTACCTGCCGGTCTTCGTCGTTTCGCTGACCGCCGCCCTCTACACCCACTATTGGGCCCTGTTTCTCGGCCTGATGGCATTCATCGCGTGGTTGGTCTGCGTGCGGCTCAGCGACGAGCGACGTCCGCTGTGGCGGGACGGGGCGATCGCCTTCGGAGCTATCGCGGTCCTGTACCTGCCGTGGCTGCCGACCCTGGCCTATCAGGTCCAGCACACCGGCGCTCCGTGGGCTCTGCCGCCCACCCTCCGGTCACTCTCGCAAGCCGTGAGCGACATCGCGGGTGGCCAGGGCGCAGGCGTCGCCCTGCTCTTGGTCGGCGGCTCGGGCCTGCTAGCCCCCAAGCTCAGCGGTCAGCGTGAGCGGCGGAGCAAGATCGAGCTGGTGTCGCTGGCCCTGCTGGGACTGGGCGCGCTGCTCGTCGCGTGGCTGTACGCCAAGACGACACCGGCCTGGGCGGTCCGCTACCTGGCCGTGATCATCGGGCCCATGCTGCTGCTGGCCGGCATCGGGCTCTCGCGCGCCTCGCGGATGGGGGTGGCGGCGCTGGCGCTGGTGATCTGCTTCTGGGTCCTGAACCCGCCGAAGTCCTGGCTTGATGCCAAGAGCAACCTCGGCTCGGGCGCGCGGGCGGTCAGCGCCCAAACGGGCTCGAACGCAGTGGTCCTCTCTACCCAGCCCGAACAGGTTCCCGCGCTGGCCTTCTACCTGCCCAAGGTCACCCACTTCGTGACCCCGCTGGGGCCCGTGCCCGACCCTCGCGTGGTGGACTGGCGCAACGCCCTGCAACGCGTTGCCCACAATTCGACCCAGTCGGTTCTGATCCCGACGCTGCGCTCGCTGAGGCCCGGCGAGCGCATCGATCTGGTGGTGCCAGTGCGCCTGGTCAGGGCGCCGGAGTGGATGAACCTGATTCGCCTCAACTCGCTCTCGTGGTCGCGCTACCTCGAGCATGACCCTCACCTTCGGCTCTTGCAGAGCGCCAGCCCCCACCCGTACAGCTCCGGCCTGCCGGTGCGGATCTCGGTCTACGAGCAGCTCGCTGGGTCGGCTGGATCACGCCGCTGACCGGGATGGCCGCCCGCCGGCGCCTCGTCTCGCTCGTCAGCGCCGCCGCCGTGATAGCCGTCGCCGCGTTGATCCTCAGCGACGGCGACGCGGCCAACGTCACGATTCCCCGAGGCGCTCTACGCCTCGAGATCGGCGGCCACACGGACAGCCGCCCGGTGGCCCCCGGCTTCGTCGGTTTCTCGATCGAGTACCCATCGCTGCTGGCCTACTCCGGCTACAACCCGGCCGGCCTGAACCCGACCTTCCTGAACCTGGTTCGAAACCTGACGCCGGGTCAGCGTCCGGTCCTGCGCTTCGGGGGCGACACGACAGACTGGACGTGGTGGCCAACGCCGGCGGTGGCCAGGCCCCGGGGCATTCGGTACGCGCTCGGCTCACGCTGGCTCGCGGTGGCCCGCGCAACCGCCCGCTCGCTTGACGCCCGTTTCATCGCCGGCGTCAACTTCGAGTCTGACCAGCCGGCGATCGCCGCCACCGAGGCCAACCAGCTCGTGCGGGGGATCGGGACCCCCTATCTGGCTGGCCTCGAGCTTGGCAACGAGCCCGAGGTTTACGGGTCCCTGGGGTGGTACAGCACGGCGACCGGCACCCCCGTCCCGGGTCGCCCGGCCTCGTATGACTTCGCTCACTTCCTCCCCGATTACAAGTCAGTTGCCGCCGTCCTGCCGCGCGGTGTGCCCCTGGTCGGCCCGGCATCCGGGGCGGTGCCGTGGATCTCGGGCCTGGGGCGCTTTCTCGTCGCCAACCCCGGGGTTCAGATCGCGACCTTTCATCGCTATCCGCTGCACCGCTGCTTCACGGCCCGATCGTCTCCCGACTACCCGACGATCGCCAATCTGCTGGCGCCGGTGGCGGCCAGCGGCCCCGCCACCAGCCTCCAGTCGGCGGCGGCGGTTGCGCACGCTCACGGGATCAGCTTCCGCGTAGACGAGCTCAACAGCGTCTCGTGCGCCGGCAAGCGGGGGGTCAGCGACACCTTCGCCTCGGCCCTGTGGAGTCTGGACACGTTGTTTGCCTCCGTCCGTGCCGGCGTGGACGGGGTCAACATCCACACGTTCAAGAACGCGGTCTACGAGCCGTTCGGATTCAGGCGTTCGGCCGGCCGGTGGCACGCGCAGGTCAAGCCGCTCTACTACGGCCTGCTGGCCTTCGCCCGGGCAGCGCCGCCCGGCTCGCGACTGCTGCCCACCTTCTCCCCGCCGCGGCCTGGGCTCCGTGTCTGGGCGACCCGCGCCTCGGACGGCACTGTTCGTCTGCTCCTCATCAACGTGTCCGCGCGGCGGGCCCTGATCGTCGCCGCCCGAGCGCCGGGCGCCGTGGGGACTGCCTCCCTGCAGCGACTGCGCGCGCCCCGTCTGAGCGCCCGGGGCGGGGTCACCCTGGGCGGCCAGAGCTTCGGAGCCACGACGGCGACAGGTCGGCTCGGCGGGCAGCCAAGGTCGGTGGCACTCACGTCCGTCGGAGGGCGCTACGTGGTCCGCGTGGGTCCGGCCAGCGCCGTGTTGGTCACCTTCACGCGACCGTGAGCGCGAGCTCGGCGAGCCGCTGGATGGCCGCGTGGGAACGAGCGACGACCAGGAAACGCTTGGCGTGACAGAACAGCGCTTCCTCGACGCCGGTGACAGCGACGAGGTCGGGGCCTTCGAGTCCGCCCCATGCGGACGGCAGATCGCGCCGGTTCTCGAACGAGCCGAGCTCCCGCGGCACAGCTTCAAGGCCGAAGCCCTGGCGCTTGGGGTAGATCACGAACAGGGCCTCAGGTGCTTCGGGCACCAGGACTTGCTTCCACGGTGCGTTGGCCGGCAGCTCCACGACACGGGGGTCCGCCGCCGCGGCGATCGCCTCGCGCACGACGCGCTCAGCCCGGCGGCTCGAAGCGGCCGAGGCCACCTCGCGGACGATGATGCCCTGGGCCAACGCCACGGCCGCGGCGAAGCGCTCATCCTCCTGTTCCGGGGTGACGGTTTCATCCCAGCGCGCGTTGAAGCCGCCGATGATGCCGTTGACGGTCAATGGCCGCACGCCGTCGATCAGCGATTGCGTCAGGCGCTGACCGGTGTCGTTGGCGTCCACCGACTGGACCAGGGCTCCGTCGACGGAGTCGGCAACCTCCTGATCGCCGTGGCAGACCCGCGCGCCAAACTGGCGCCAGACCAAACCGAACGAGGCGTAGCGCACACCGTTGTCCCGCGCGGCGTCGAAGTCTCGCTGATGGTGGTCGAAATCCCCGCCTGCGGCGTCGTCGCGAAAGCCGACGTCGACGCGCAGGTCAGCCTTGGCGAGCGCTTCGCGGTCGCGGGTCCGCACCACCTCGACGGGTTCGCCCAGCAGCCCGAGGGCGGCGATGGCGAAGACCTCGTCGGCGTGAAAGGAACCGTCGTGGGTGGCGATCAGCATCCCGGGAGACTCTAGAGGCGGGCCCGAGCCAGGCTCCTGGATACCCAGGCTCCTGGATACCCTCGGCGGGTGCCCTCTTTCACCGATCTCCTCGCGGCTCGTGGCGTTCTCTTGGCTGACGGCGCCACCGGCACCGGCTTTCAGGACATGGGCATCGAACCTGGCGTCGCCCCCGAGGAGTGGGTATTCGACGCGCCGGACCAAGTCGGAGAGCTGCACCGCCGCTTTGTCCAGGCGGGCGCTGACTTGGTGCTGACGTGCACATTCGGTGGTACGTCGGTGCGATTGGAGGACAGCCCGCTGGCCGGCCGAGCCCGGGAGCTGAACGCCCGCGCGGCCGAGATCGCTCGCGGCGCCGTGGGCGAGGAGATACTCGTGGCCGGATCGATGGGACCCACCGGGCAGCTGGTCGAGCCGTTCGGGATGCTGACCCGGGATGTGTGTCTGGCCGCGTTTTCTGAGCAGGCGAGAAGTCTGATTGACGGCGGAGTCGATCTCTTGGCCCTCGAGACGTTCTTCGCCTTGGACGAGGCGCTGTGGGCGGCCGAGGCGATCCGCACGGTGACAGACCTTCCGCTGGTCATGTCGTTTAGCTTTGACCAGGGCACGAGAACCATGATGGGCCTCAGCCCAGCTGATGTGACCGCGGCAACCGACTCCTTGGATCTGGCCGCGCTCGGCGCCAACTGCGGGCGCTCGCTGGACGACACGGCGCAACTTGTCACCGAGTTTCTCGACGCGGGATTGTCCAGCCCGCTGTGGATCAAGCCAAATGCGGGTGTCCCGAAAGTGGTCGCCAGCGGGGTCGTCTATCCCGAGGATCCCGAGTCGTTCGCGGCGCGAGTCCAAGAGTTCGTCACCTCGGGCGCCCGGATTGTCGGGGGATGCTGTGGCTCCACGCCGGCGCACGTGGCCGCGTCGGCCCGCGCGCTCGGTCGCTAGGGGCAACAGCCCGAGCTCCACGTGACGACCGCCGCACGAGCGCGAGCGGGCCATTTGCACCCGCCCGCGCTTCACCGCGCCACCAAGGAGACCTACAGGTTAAGCAGTCCTGGCACGTTCAACAGCTGCTGGAGAATGTTCAGCAACCCGGTCAGCTGCTGTACGGGCAGCGCCGGCTGATTGAGCAGGTTGGCCACCGAACACACGAGGTTTCCGAGCAGGTTCCCGGGGCCCGACTGGGCGGTAATGTCAAGCACCACTTGGTTGAGATGCACCTTCAAGCCCAGCAGGTTGAGATCCAGCGGGCCAAGAACCAGATGCAGAACTGGACACGTGGCTGCCGTTCCGGCCTGGCCGTTCTGGCCGCCCACCTGCACGGGCAGGGCAACGTTTGACTGGGTCACGCTGCGATGACCGATCTGGCCCGTGAGGGTGCCGACCGCGTACTTCGTACCAGCTCGGGTCAGGAATTGATTCACGCTGAAGTTGCCGGTGAACTTCTTGCCGTTGTGGGCCGTTCCGGAGATCGGAACGTTCTTGAACGACGTGACGGCAACGCCCGTTGGCGTGGTTTGCGCTCCGGCGGCCACGGGAACGAGCAGCGCCGTGGCGCATAGGACAGCAAGGACAGCCGCAAGCTTGCGTGCTGACATGAAACTCCTCCTTCACGTAGGGACGGCCGCATCGGTTGACTGCCCCCTAGTCAGCCGAGACAAACACCGGTCGGGTGCCGCGTGGGTTGCTTGAGACGCTGGATGGTGCTGGTGCTGGCGTGCTTTGCTGTGGGCATGGCGGGGGACGCGGTGGCAGCTGTGGGCCCGAGCCGCCCGGGCGGGGCGGCGGATCTCACGCCTACTCCCTACATGGGGTGGAACACGTATTACGGCGTGGGCGGGGTGTTTGACGAGCGGACGATCGTTTCGGTCGCCAGGGCCCTGCTCCATCGTGGTTTGGCGCGCGCCGGCTATCGGATCGTGTGGCTGGATTTCGGGTGGGCGAGCGGCAGTCGCGACGGGCGTGGAAAGCTGATCGTCGACCCTGTGCAGTGGCCGCACGGGTTGCCCTGGCTGACTGGCTGGCTTCACGCGCATGGCCTGCTGGCTGGGATCTATACCGACGCGGGTGCGAGTGGCTGCTCGCACCAGGGGGTTGGCTCGTTGGGGCACTATCGGCTCGATGCCGACACCTTCGCCTCGTGGGGGTTCGATGCGGTCAAGGTCGACTTCTGCGGCGCCGGGCAGGCGGGTCTCGCGCCGAAACCGCTTTACCGGCAGTTCGCGCGGGCGCTTGCCAACAACTCAAGCCACCGCCCGATGCTCCTCAACATCTGCAACTTCTGGGTCCCGGGACAGATCGATGGACACCGCCCGTCGCTTGCCGACTCGGCCTACTCCAATGCTCTGTGGGCAGCCGAGATCGGACAGAGCTGGCGCACGGACACCGATATCGGCGGCACCCGCAACGTCGTCTTCCAGAACGTCCTGCGCAACCTCGACCACGACGCCTCGCATCCAAAGGCGGCTGGGCCGGGGCATTGGAACGACCCTGACTATCTGGCGCCGCAGTTGGGGATGACCGCGGCCGAGGCGCAGGCCCAGATGACGATGTGGGCGATGCTCGCCGCGCCGTTGATGCTCGGAAGCGACCCCCGCAAGCTGTGGCCGGCGAGCCTCAGGATGCTGACCAACCCGGACGTGATCGCGGTCGACCAGGACCGGCTAGGCATCCAGGCCACGGCTGTCGGTCAGCAACGCTCAGGCCAGATCTGGGTCAAGCCGCTCGTCGGCGGTGCCAGCGCCGTCGCGATCCTCAATCGAGGCTCGAGCCCGGTGCAGATAACCAAGAGCCTTCGCGCGATCGGGATCGCCCGCGCGTCGCACTACCAGATCGAGAACCTGTGGACGCACACGACGGTCACGACCACCGGTGCGATCCGCGCGCGCATCGCACCCCACGCCGCCGCGCTCTACCGCGTCACAGCGCTCTAGTCAGGGGCCCTTTCGGCACGGGTGGTGACACCAACCGCCGACTGCCCACCCAGCCGGCGCGGTCGATAGGCGCGCCGGGGGCAGCGGATGCCTGCCGCGCCCGCGCCGACGAGGCTACTGCGACTAGCGCAACTCAGGCGGACCGCCGGGTGTTTGCAGGGGGAGTCCATTACACGAAGGAGGCAACAGATGCGCAGAAGCATCAACACCTGGGTGCTCGCCACGGTCGCCATGGCTGTTTGCATGGCCATCGCGATTGGCGCTTCAGCCGGCTCCGCTCCGGCGACGGCCGCGACCAGTCCCCCGGCCGCGACGACTGGGTTTGCGACCAGCACCGGCCCGTCGAGCGAAAACCTACACGGCGTGGTGAACCCCAACGGAACTGCGACGACGTACCACTTTGAGTACGGAACGGACGCTAACTACGGCTCGGCCACACCGCCGACCAATGCTGGGGCGGGAACCGCCAACGTCCCGGCGTCAGCAATCGTGACCGGATTGGCGACAGGGACCACCTACCACTATCGGCTGGTGGCCGTCAACCCGGCCGGCACCACCTACGGCGCCGACCAGACCTTTACAGGGGGAGGAGTAGTCACTTCCCAGGTCAGGGTGCTGGGTAGAGAGGGATTCGTCTCGCCTGGTGCAATCATCGGCCTGGAGCTCGGCTGCTTTGCCGGTCAGACCACGTGTGCCGGTCATTTTGTGGTCACTCACAACGGGACTCTGGTTGGTGAGCACGACTTCTCTATCGCCCCCGACAGCGGCGGCTTCCAGAACTTCGCACTCACCACGGCGGGCCGAATGTTGCTTAGCCACAACCGCGTCTTCAATCTCCTCGGAGTCGACGTGACCGTGAAAACCAACACCGGACAGACGCTCACCTACGTGGTCCATCTGGCGCGCTGGGTCTGGCACTGATCCGATAACGCTGCGGTCCGAGCGCGCCAGCAGTCAGCGGCGCGCTCGGACTGAAGTTCTTGTTGTCAGCGGAGGTGATCGACGATCAGCGTTGTAACCTCGTCTGCTCGGTCGTGCGCGAGGCTGTGGGTTGCTCCCGGCAGGATGTGCAGTGTGCTCGCCGGCAACAGCTGGTGGAGTTGTTGGCCCACAGAGAGGGGACTGATCGGGTCGGCGTCTCCCCAGATCAGACAGGTCGGTGCGGTGATCGCGACGATTGCCGGAGCGTGGTCCAGCCCCACCGGTCGAGCCTCGGGGACCCGCTTCATATTTGGCTCGAAGAGCGGCTTCTTCCAGTCCAGCAGGCGTGGTGGCTCCATCGTGCGTCGGCCCGCGATGATGTCCGCCGCCAGCGCCGGCCCGAGCAACGTGGCTCCGGTGCGTTGCGCGAGCTCGGCGGCCGAGCCGGCGTGATCAGCATGGCCATGGGTGAGGAGGATCTCGTTCACCTCGACCTCGCGCAGGCCGGTGTTCAAAGCTCGGCTGAGCAGGACGTGGACATGCCAGGCCGGACGCCCGGCGCGGCTGTGAAAATGCATACCGCTGTGAGCATCGAGTCGCGACGTCGCATCTTCCGCCACTTTGCCGAGACAGCACGGCCTCCGGCATTGGCCCCGCAGGAGGCTGCGGCACTCGCCGCCGAACACGCTGTCGTGCTCGATGAGGCGGGAGCGGTCGCCTTCGCCAATCCATTCGCGGCCGGGCCGGCCGATTATCGCGTTACGACCAGCGTCCGCACGTACTCGGCGGTGTGCGTCTGGGATGCCCTGGGGGTCGCCGCGGCCCTGGCCCAGAACGCCACTATCGACACGCGCTGCCCTGACTGCGGCGATGACCTTCGCCTGACTGTGGACAACGGGAAGCTTGACCCGTCCGCCTACGTCGTTCACTTCCTCGTGCCCGCGATGAACTGGTATGACGATCTCGGATTCACCTGAGCGCACATGCGACTCTTCCGGGACGAAGAACACGTGCATCGCGCATATCACGAGCCTGGCGTGATCTTCTCGCCGGCACAGCTGTGGCGGCTCGCGCAACGGTGGTACGGCGACCGGTTGCAACCCGACTGGGCGCCACACACGCGCGAGCGCAACCAAACCGACCTGGCAGCGGTCGGGCTCACCGGCCCGTTTTTCGAGCTGCCCTGAACGAAGACGCCTGACCCGGGCACGAGCCTGAGCGGGGATGCTTCAACTCCTGCGCCCGCTCCGTGGTGGCATTGCTGCTCCGCGCCAGGGCTACTTGATGAGGGCAGAGCATTGGTCAAGCGAGGTCATGCGAGCCACCGACCGTGAGGCCGGCAAGGCATGACCTCTGAGGTCATCGACATGGCCTGAGAGGTGGGCCCGGCCGCCCTCGACTTCTACCGCGTATCAACGCCCACAGCGCACCGTGACCATTGCAAAGCGATCGGTCCGAACCTACTCCTGAGGAGTTATCCATGAGCCAGCCGGCCGCGCACCAGACCAGCCGGAAGTCTGCCAAGGGGCGATGAGTTCGGGTCGCCAAGCAGGTCTGTTTCGACATGCCCAATCGAAAGTCCTAGGCGCGAGGAAGGAGACCCATGGCGAAGTCCGTCCTGTACATGTCGATGTCGCTCGACGGGTTCATCACCGGTCCAGACGACGGCCCGGGCAACGGGCTCGGGACCGGCGGCCACCGGCTGCACGAGTGGCTCGGCGAGGCCGTGTCGCAGCCACCGTACTTCGACCCTCCGGGGCCGAGCGGGCAGGTGTTCGCCGAGGTGATGGCGACGGGTGCAGTCGTTGTCGGTCGCAAGACCTTCGACTACGCCGGGCACTGGGGCGGTGACCATCATGGGGTGCCGATCTTCGTACCCACGCGCGGCATCCAGCCGGAGCCGCAGAGCGGCTGGGTCCACTATGTTTCCGACGCCGCGACCGCGATGCGCCAGGCCAAGGAAGGCGCCGGCGATAGGGACGTGATGGTGCACGGGGCCGGCCTGGCACAGTCGCTGCTGCGCGAGGGGCTGCTCGACGAGCTCGAGATCGCGCTCATCCCAGTCGTGCTCGGCGACGGGCGGCAGCTATTCGCAGCAGACCGCGTCGAGCTCGAGCTGACGCGCGTGCTCGACGCGCCCGGGGTCACGCACCTGCGCTACCGGGTCGATCCCGGCGCGTGATCTCGATGTCGTCCGCTGGACATCAGAACCTGCGCGTGCTCGAGGGGCGCTTCGTCCTCGCGCGCGTGACCGACGTTCGTGCGGTTGCCCTCGAGGCCGGTCTCCTCGCGCTTGTGCTCGGTCCGGATGGGGGCCCGGCGATGCGGTGTGACGACACCGCCGAGCACGCGTGGGCAGCGCTGTGGAACGGAGATGACGCGCACGACCCCGACGCGACGGGCATGCTCAGCGCGATCGTCGCTCCGCTCGCCGCGGCCGAGCTCCCGGTCTGGACCGCAGCCAGCTACGACGGAGACCTCGTCCTCGTCCCCGCCGACCGGCTCAAGCAAGCCGTCGATGTGCTGGGCCGTGCCGGGCACCAGATATCCGCGTCACGTGTACGTGCGAATCGCTGAAAAATCGGATTTACGGGCAGTGATGTGATGGGCGGTGACGGGCTCGAACCGCCGACTTCCTGCTTGTAAGGCAGGCGCTCTACCAGCTGAGCTAACCGCCCGCGCGAGGGCATGCTAGCTGTGTCTCAGAAGACGAGCTCGGCGCGTACGTCGTCGGCTGGCGCGGCCGGGCCGGCCGCCTCGATCTCCTCGAGGGTGCCCAGGAACGCCTCCACGACCGCCGGGTCGAACTGGCTGCCGGCACAGCGGCGCAGCTCCTCGCGCGCCTCGCCGGCGGACATCCCGAGCCGGTAGGGCCGCTGCGTGATCATCGCTTCGTAGGCATCTGACACGGCCAAGATGCGGGCTTCGAGGCCGACCTGATCGCCGTGGAGGCCGAACGGATACCCGCGTCCGTCGGGTCGCTCGTGGTGGCCCCGGACCCAGCTGGCGATGTCATTCAGCCCCGCGTGCTCGAGGATTCGCGCTCCGATCTCAGGGTGGCGCTTCATCTCGCGCCACTCGGACTCGTCCAGCGGCCCAGCCTTGAAGAGGATCGCATCGGCGATCCCGAGCTTGCCCAGATCGTGCACGACGCCGGCGGCGTGGATCCGCTGGGCGCGATCGGGGCCGAGCCCGAGCGCGAACGCGGTGCGGCGCGCGTAGTCGCCGACGGTCATCGAGTGGCGGGCGGTGCCCTCGTCACGTACGTCGAGAGTCTCGGCCAGCAGCATCACCGAAGCGAGCAGCAGCTCGGAAGACTGCACGCCGGCGGCAGTCGCATCGACCGACTCGCGCTGGGCCTGCGCGACGGCGAGCCCGGCGTGATCGGTGACGGCAACCAGGCAGGCGAGTTCCTCGTCGCGGGGACGACGGCCGCCGAGCGGCTGGTCAACCGAGACGATGCCGATCGCATCTCCGTGTCCGTCGCGGAGCACTAGCAGCAGCATGTCGTCGGGGTGCCAGGCGTCCGGATCGAGTCCGGCCGCGGCCGGCGGCATCCACACGATGCTCTCCCCGTTCCAGTCGTGCGAGCCCGTCGGCATCCAGATGGCTCCCTCGCGCACGTGCTCGGAATCCAACAGCTCCTCCCACTCGTGCCAGGGACTCACGCTTCCGAGCAGCGCTTCGCGCGCCTCATCGTCGCCGAGAACGGCAACACACGTCAGTCGACCCGAGCCCCGGTCCAGCAATCTCACCGCCACGACCTGGAAGGAGAGCTCAGTCCGGATCGTCTGCACGAGCGCGTCGAGGACAGGCTCGATGCCGTGACCGGATGCGGCGGCGCGAGACACCGCGAGCATGCTGCGCACGTGCCGTGGCACCGGTTGCGTCGTTGCGCTCCGGGTCTGCTCCGGCCCAGGTACCGCGCTCTCGTCGGTCGCGACCGCGACCTGGTTGCGCCCGGCATGCTTGGCCTGGTAGAGGGCAGCATCGGCCCGGGCCAGGAGCACGGACGCCTCCGCCTCGCCGGCGGCCAGGCCGACCGATACGGTCAGCACCCCGCCGATGCCGCCCGGGTGTGGAATCGCCACCCGCTCGACGGCCTCGCGTACGCGGGCGACCGCAGTGACGGCCTGGCTGATGCCGGTGTCGTGCATGACCAGCAGCAGCTCCTCACCGCCGAACCGATAGGCGACGTCGCCGGCCCGCAGGGCTCCCCGCACAGTGGCGGCGATCGCGCGCAGGGCCTGGTCGCCCGCCAGGTGCCCAAGGCGGTCGTTGTAGGCCTTGAAGTGGTCCACATCACAGACGGCTACCGCGATGCGGTCGCCGCGGCGGCGGTCGGCCTCGATCTGCGGGAGATCGTCAGACAGGGCGCGGCGGTTGCGCATCCCGGTCAGGGAGTCGCGCCGCGAGTCCTCCAGCAGCTGCTCGTTCATCCGCGCCAGCTGTTCCTCGCGGTCAGCCAGGCTGGCCAGTGTGGCCCGCTCCCATTCGAGCATCTCGCGCAGCCGGCGGTCGAGCAGCGAGCCGCGTAGGATCAGCGCCGCGCCCGAGAGCAGGAGCCCCGCCGTGAGCGTGATCACGGCACCAACCGGAGCTTCGCTGAGGGCGGCCGACACGAGACCGGCGAGCAGGGCCGCGAACATGAAGGCGGGCAGGACACCGCCGCGCTTGGCCGGCTCGTCGAGCTCGGCGATCTCCTCGGGCGCCCGGGCGACCAACAGAGCGCCGGCGCCGATTGCCACCAACCCCACGACCCAGAGGGGGTCGAGCAGCGTGGCCCCGGGTGTGTAGGTGCCGGCCAGCAGCTGCACGCTCCACAGGCTGAACGCCACCGCTTGGACAACCATGCCAGCGAGGGTCACGTGCAGCGCCCGCGAGCGCGATCCCGCCAGCGACCCACCGATCATCGCCTGCAGCATGAGAACCGCGGCCGAGATGTAGAGCGCCGGATACACGAGCGCCGACAGCTTCGGGGCCAGAGCCAAGGTGGAGACCGAAGCGTCGTGCCAGAGAGCGGCAAAGACCAGGGACACGGCGGCGCCGATCACGGGCAAGGTCTCGACGGCGGCCACCAAGCGCACCGACCGCGAGGGAGCCCGGTTGCGGACCATGCTGACCAAGACCAGCACCGCGAACCCCCACCAGGAGATGTCAGCGAGGTTCGGAGAGCTGGGAAATCCGGTTACGCCGAAGGCGTTCCAGGCCAGCTGGCCGACCAGCCAGCATCCCGAGGCCGCCGACCACAGCATCCAGCGCGTGCGGTTGGCGGGTGCCGCGGCCCGCCGTGCGAGCAGGGTGCCGGCCAGGGCACAGGCAGCCGCCGCGGTCCACGCCACGTCCCAGGAGACCAGGGGCGAGAGCAGGCCGGTGGGGCTGATCAGGACCGCGACGATGGCGAGGCCAGCCGGTATTCCGACCAGCCACAGAGCTGATGATCCCTTGACCCTGCGTTGCCACACGTCACGGCTATCGGCGCCTGACCCACTAAGGGTTAGGCCGGGTGCCCGCGAACAGACACTCGTCGGGGCTTCTCAGGCTCACGTTGTACCGTCTCAGGCCATGAAGGATTTCGGATTTGACCCTCAGCGAGCGCTCGACGCGGTAAAGCGCCTGGCCGCCGATGCCCCGGCGCAGCTGGCCGACGGCTTCGGGCGCCTGGTCCGTGAGGCCCCGCCCGAGCGCCTCGAGCAGCTCATGCGCTCCCCGGCGCGCAAGCCGCTGCTGGACGGGATCTTCTGGCAGATACCCAAGCAGCTTGATCACGGCCAGGCCAAGGACATCAACTCCTCGATCCGCTGGTGTCTGACCGGCCGCCCCGACGGCGGCATGGATATCTACCAGCTCGAGCTCGAGGCAGGCCGCGCACGGATCATCCGCGGCGCCGACGGTCCCGACCCGCGGCTGACCATCACGCTGGACGGCGTGGACTTTCTGCGCCTGGTGAGCGGGAACCTCGACCCGATGCAGGCTTACTTCAGGGGCGAGATCCAGCTCGCCGGCGACATCATGGTGGCCGCCAAACTGGCCTCGCTGTTCCGGCTACCGGGCGGCGGCGCGGGTGGCGCAGACGGTCCGACCAACGGTCAACCCTGAGACCGGGGGAGCCCGCCGGCCGGTAGCAAGGCTTCAATGCGCGCACTCTGCCTATGCTGGGCCGATGGGCGAATCAGCCGCGATCGCACTCAAGGGCGTGACCAAGCGCTACGGCGAGATCACCGCCGTCAACGAACTTGACCTGAGCGTGGCGCCGGGGATCTGCTTCGGGTTGCTGGGACCCAACGGCGCGGGCAAATCGACAACGATGCGGATGCTCACCGCCCAGAGCCTCGCCGACGAAGGCACGATCGAGGTGCTCGGCTTCGTCCTCCCCGAAGAGTCCAAGCTGGCGCGGATGGCGATGGGCGTGGTGCCCCAGCTGGACAACCTCGACGTCGAGTTGACCTGCCGGCAGATCCTCGGTGTGTTCGCTCAGCTCTATCGGGTGCCCCGCGGCGAGCGCTCACAAGCGGTTGACCGCGCGCTGGACATCGCCAACCTGAAGCCGCGCGCCGACACGATCGTGCGCGAGCTCTCGGGCGGCATGCGCCGGAGATTGCTGGTCGCCCGGGGACTGATCCACCGCCCCCAGCTGGTGCTGCTCGACGAGCCCACGGTCGGGCTGGACCCACAGGTCCGCCAGGAGCTGTGGTCGCTGATCGACGGATTGCGCAGCCAGGGTGTGACCGTCCTGATGTCGACGCACTACATCGAGGAGGCCGAACGCCTCGCCGATACGGTCGCGGTCATGTCCGCTGGGCGGATCATCGCCCAGGGCACCCCGACCGAGTTGGTTCACGCCCACGCCGGGCGTGAGGTGATCGAGGTCTACGGGCCGCCGGCTGACCTCGCGGCGCTCGAGCAGCGGGCCGAGGCCAACGGGTGGCGCCACCGCCGCAGCGGGCCGGCTGTCGCCGTCCTGAGGGCGGAGGAGCTCAACGGCGAGGGTCCCGAGGGCGTCCGGCGTCCCGCCAACCTCGAGGACGCCTTCGTGGCCTTGACGGGGGCAAACATCGAATGAGCTCCGCCCGCGCCAGCCACCGGATCCGCCGCCTGGACCCAGCCGCCCTGGCCGGGGTCATGACCCGCGACGTCGTCCTCTTTCGCCGCTACTGGAAGGCGACCACGTTCTCCTCGGTCGTGCAGCCGACGATCTACCTGCTGGCCTTCGGCCTCGGATTTGGCTCACTCGTTCATTCGGTCGGGCATGTGCGTTACGTCGAGTACGTCGGCACCGGTGTCGTGGCCACGGCGGTGCTCTTCTCCTCGGCCTTCCCGGGCATGTTCAACACCTTCATCCGCTGGCAGTTCCAGCGCACCTACGACGCCCTGCTGGCCGCCCCGGTCGACGTGGAGGAGCTTGTCACGGCCGAGATCCTGTGGATCTCGGTCCGGGCCGGGGTCTACGGGCTGGCTCCGCTCGTGGTCGCCATGGCCTTCGGACTCTCGCCCGAACCAGGGATGCTGCTGGTGCCGGTGATCGGATTCGTGACCGGCTTCGGGTTTGCCGCCTTCGGCGTCCTGATCGCCGCCGTGGCCAAAACCATCGACAACTTCAATTACGTGACCAGCGCCGTCCTGACGCCCATGTTCCTGGTCGCGGGGACGTTCTTTCCGATCACGTCACTGCCGTCCGGGCTGCGGACGATCGCCCAGTTCAACCCCCTCTACCACTGCGTTGCCCTGGTGCGTGACGTGTCGCTGAACACGTTCGCGTCCGCTGACTTTCTCCACATCGCGGTGCTACTGGTGTTCTCGCTGATCATGTGGCGCCTGGCAGTCTGGCGCCTTGGGGCCCGGCTGATCGACTGACCTCGCCCGCGCAGGCCTGAGGTGCTACCGGCGGTCGGCGAGAAAGGCGCGCAGGGAAGTCTTGCCCCCGCCGATGACGGGGTCACCGTGGGCAAACAGGAGATGGTCGAAGTCCAGGTCGAGCAGGCCCCGGAAGGCTTCAGTGAGTCCTTGCTTGACGCCCTCGGGATCGTCGCCCATCAACTCGTCGGGGACGAATCCGATCTCATCCCCGTGGCTGATGAGTCCGTCGGCGAACGCGATCGCGCCGTCGTCGACGGCAATGTGAAACGCTCCTTCGTCGTCGGAGAGAACGCCGATATGGATAGCGGTTATCCCCGGCGCGGCCTCACTGCCGTCGGTGAACACTTCGACGTCGAGGGCGCCGCCGATGTGGTCGGCCGCCTGGGGCGACGCGCGCACCGGGATCGAGAGCCGGTCGGCGAGTTCCGCGGCGTCGCGGGTGTGATGCCCGCTGGTGAGCAGGACCTGCCTCACGTATCCGGGGATGGCGTCCCACCCCTCCTCTGGGCACTTGGGATCAAGGACGGCGTCAGCCGGCTCGAGATAGTACGAGCTGACCCGCGAACCGATTCCGGGATGAAAGGCCGTCCAGTGATACAGGCCGGGTACGAGTTGCCTGGGCATGACGCAGTTCCTACCCGAGCGGAGGACCGCAAATCATCTGAATAGGCGCCCAGGCGGATACGGGCCCGAAAACCCGGGTAGCGGTTGGGATGTGGAGTTCAGCCTCAATCGCGCAGCCAAGCGGCGACATTGGCAAGGTCAGCGACGAACTCATCCATCGCGTCCTGGCGGTCAGACTCGTCGCGGACCCGGAGGATCGCCGAAGGATGGATGGTCAGGCTGACATGCTCGGCAAGCTCGGACTCGATGGGCCGGCCCCGGTCGCGTTTCACCCGGACGTCGGGACCGAGCAGACCTTGGGCCGCGGTGGCGCCCAGGCAGACCACCGCGTCAGGCCGGATCAGGGCAAGCTCGGCGTCGAGCCACGGCCGGCATGCCGCGACGTGTACGCGCTCGGGCCGTTGATGGATGCGCCGCCTACCACGCGCGCGGTAGCGAAAGTGCTTGACCACGTTGGTGACGAAGACATCCCGACGAGCAATGTCGGCCAGTTGCAAGCCGCGCTCGAGGATCCTTCCCGCCGGCCCCACAAACGGGCGCCCCTCGACGTCCTCGCGATCCCCCGGTTGCTCGCCCACCAACATCAAGCGCGCGTCTCGCCGCCCGACGCCCACCACGGCCTGCGTGGTTCCCTGCCACAGCTCGCAAGCGCGGCACGCCTGCGCGCTCTCGCGCAGCGCCCGCAGCGACGGGCGGCGGGGAACGGGGGGCGGTGGTCGGTCCGCGGGCTCGGGCATCTCTCTGACCGGCAGCTACCCAGACGATGAAGGCGGTACGCGTCGGCTGCTCCGGCTGGAACTACGACGACTGGCGTGGCGGTTTCTATCCGCGGTCAGAGCCGCGGCGCCGGTGGCTGGCCCTGTACGCGGAGCGCTTTGACACCGTCGAGGTCAACACGACCTTCTACCGACTGCCCAACCGCGACAGCGTCGCCGCGTGGGTGCGTGACACGCCTGACTCGTTCCTCTTCGCCGTCAAGGCCAGCCGGTATCTCACCCACATCAAGCGCCTGACCGATCTCGACCAGGGCGTGCAGCGGTTCTACGAGCGGATCGAGCCACTGATCGAGGCGCGACGCTTGGGACCCGTCCTCTGGCAGCTCCCGGCCAACTTCCATCGCGACGACGATCGCCTCGCCGGGTGGCTGCGCGCCCTGCCCAAGGGCCGTCACACGATCGAGTTCCGCCACCCGAGTTGGTTTGCCGCGCCGGTCATGAGGCACCTGCGCGCGCATGGGGTCGCGGTGACGATTGGGGATCACCCCCAGCGGCCGTTTCAGACCCACGAGGCGACCACCGACTGGCGCTTCATTCGCTTTCACTTTGGTCATCGTGGCCGCGGCGGCAACTACTCCGCGAGCGAGATCGAGACGTGGTCACGTCGTATCGCGCAGTGGCGGCGTCGGGCCGAGGTGTTTGCCTACTTCAACAACGACTGGTGCGGGTACGCCCCCGCCAACGCCCGCGAACTCGCCCACCGCTTGGCACGCTAGGAGCCGCCCGGGAGGCCAGCTTCGCGCTGGGCGGGCGTTGCCCTCGGTGGCGTAAGACTCGCCCCAGCCTGCGGGCCCCTCGCCGCAAAGCAGGGGCGCTGTTCCGCCGCGATGACTTACCCCACTCCGCCCGGGGCGGTGCCAATTCGGCTGCCCAGCTCGGGTCGTCGAACCTCACCTTGACAACGGCCATGCCGCCGCGCTAGGTTCCAGAAATCGATTTTGGAAATCGATTTCTCACTGATGCGTCCCATTGATGACCAGGCCAAGCCCGAGCAGGACGTTCCCGAGGAGCGGACCCCCGAGCAACGGACGAGTGAGCTGCGGCTCGAGATGCGTGAAGTGTCGAAGTCGTTCCCGGGGGTGCTGGCAGCGAGACGCGTGTCGCTGAGTTTGCGTGCCGGTGAGGTGCGGGGGCTGGTGGGCGAGAACGGTGCCGGGAAGTCGACTTTGATGAATGTGCTCGCTGGCGTGTTCACCGACTATGAGGGCGAGATCCTGGTCGATGGGCGCCCGGTGTCGGTGCGCTCCCCGCGCGAGGCGCAGGAGCTCGGGATCGCGATGATCCATCAGGAGCTGAACTTGGTCCCCGAGCTCTCGGTGGCCGACAACATATTCTTGGGCCGGGAACGTCGCACGCCGTGGCGCAGCGTGGATCGCGCCCGCACGGACGCGGCAGCCGCGGAGCTGCTTGCCGAGCTCGACGTGGCGATCCCGCCGGGGCGCTCGGTGGGTCAATGCCGGATCGCCGAGCGGCAGCTGATCGAGGTTGGCAAGGCACTTTCGCTGCAGGCCCGGATCCTGATCATGGACGAGCCGACATCCGCGCTTGCCGACGCTGAGGCGCAGCAACTCTTCCGCGTGATCCGTCGGCTGAGCGCGCGCGGCGTTGCCGTCATCTACATCTCGCACCGGCTCGAGGAGCTCTCGGCGATCGCCGAGTCGATCAGCGTCATGCGCGACGGAGAGCTTGTCGAGACGCGCCCGTTTGCCGGGGTGTCCCAGGCTGAGGTGATCCGGTTGATGGTCGGCCGGCCACTGGAGGATCTGTACACCCGCGACGAACTGACCATCGATGCCAGTCAGACGCGTCTGCGCGTCAAGCGACTGAGCCTGCGTGGCGATCGATCGACCGGACGACAGGCCGTGCACGATGTGAGCTTCGACGTGCATGCCGGCGAGATCGTGGGGCTGGCCGGGCTGATGGGAGCCGGCCGCACCGAGGTGCTCGAGACGATCTTCGGAGTCCACCCGGGTCGCCTGGTCGACGGCGAGATGTGGCTCGACGACCGGCCCCTGACCGTGCGTTCTCCGGGAAAAGCGATCCGCCGTGGCGTCGCGTTCATCACCGAGGACCGCAAGGGCCAGAGCCTGGTCACCCAGCTGTCAGTGCGTTTCAACGTCACCCTCTCCGCGTTGGCTCGCTTTACGCGGGCAGGGTTGGTGGATCGCCGCGGGGAGAAGCAGGTCGTCATGCAGATGATCGACGAGCTGCGGATCAAGGCACCTGGTCCTGAAGCGATCGTCGACACCCTCTCGGGCGGTACGCAGCAGAAGGTCGTAGTGGCCAAGTGCCTGCTCACGGAGCCAAGGCTGGTCCTCATGGATGAGCCGACGCGCGGTATCGACGTCGGCGCCAAGGCAGAGATCTATGCGCTGATCAATCGGCTCGCCGGCTCGGGTGCGGGCATCCTGATGGTGTCCTCAGAGCTTCCCGAGCTGCTGGCCATGTGCGATCGGATCCTGGTCTTGTGCGGTGGTCGGCTCACCGCCGAGTTCGAGCGCGACCAGGCGACCCAGGAACAGATTCTCCAGGCCGCGATGCCGCGCGAGACGGTGCTTGCCCATGGCTGACCTTCGGTCCGGCCGCAGTAGGCCCTCGCGCGTGCTCGCGTTCCTCGGCTCGGCACAAGCCTATGTCGGCCTGTTGTTGGTGATCGCGTTTGGTCTCATCTCGACCGGGAGCACATTCGGAAGCCAGACGAACTTGACCAACGCGGTCGGCGGCTTCGCGTCGCGCGGGATCCTCGCGGTGGGTCAGACGCTGGTCATCCTGACCGGCGGGATCGACCTGTCCGTGGGCTCGCTGCTCGGGATCGGCTCGATGGTCGCGGCGCTCTCGCTCACCGACCACAACCTCAGTCCGGTCGAGATCGTCCCCGTCTGCCTGCTCGTCGGGTCGGTGTTCGGCTTCCTGAACGGCCTCGGCGTGGCACGGCTGCGGATCCAGCCGTTCGTGATGACCCTCGCGATGCTCAGCATCGTGCGCGGCATCGACCACCAGGTCAGCAACAACGTCACGGTCGGCACACAGGTCGTGCAGTCCAATGGCAAGCTCACCCCCCACTCCGCGGCGTTCCAAGCCTTGGGGACGCCAGGTCACAACCTGTTCGGCGGCGTCTCGCTCCCGATCATCGGCAGCGGGGGCTTCTACTTCCCGATCGTCGCCTTGCTCGTGGCCACTGTCGTCTTTCACCTGTTGTTGTCGAGGACGAGCTTCGGTCGGCACGTGTACGCGGTGGGCGGTAACGAGACCGCGGCGCGCCTATCCGGCGTGAATGTTGTCCGGGTGAAGATCGCTGTGTACGCACTCTCCGGGCTGCTCGCCGGGCTGGCCGGGGTGATCGACGCCGCCTACAGCGCCTCGGCCGATCCGCAGGCTGGTGTGAGCTACGAGCTGACTGCGATCGCCGCCGTTGTGATCGGCGGGGCGAGCCTGGCCGGCGGCAAGGGAACCGTGATTGGAACCCTGGCCGGCGTGCTGCTATTGGCGTTGCTGGACAACGTCCTCGGGCTGAATTCGGTCAGCGACAACATCCAGCTCATCATCACCGGTGTGGTCGTGATCGTGGCCGTGGTGCTGCAGCGTCCCGGATTCTTCGCAGCGCTGGTGTCCCGGCTGCGGGGAAGGTCTCCACCGGGCCCCTCGACCCAGCCGGACGAGCCGATGAATACGCCTACCCCCGTTACGGCGCCGAGCGACGCGCGTCGATTCGAGTAAACGATGCCAGGAGAGGAGCAGGGTCCATGCAGGTGAACAGGTTCAGCAGTAAGAGAGTCGGTCGCATGCAGTTGCGCGTGTTCAGAGGTGCGGGGATCGCGGGTGCATTGGCCGCTCTTGCCGTGGGCCTCGGAGCTTGCGGGTCCAGCGGCTCGTCAGCCACGCAGGCGGGTGGAAAAAAGCAGTTCGTGATCGGCTACTCGCAGTCCAATAACGCCGAGGCCTACCGCGCGCAGGTGAACATCCAGCTGCAACACTACGTCAAGCAGTATCCGGACCTGAAACTGTTGCCGATCACCGACGCTCACCAGGACAGCACAACTCAGGTGGGGCAAGTTCAGAACTTCATCGCCCAGAAGGTCAACGTCCTGATGGTGTCGCCCAACGAGCCCGCCCCCCTGGCTGCCCCAATCGAGCAGGCGTGCGCAGCCCACATCCCGGTGATCATCCTCGATCGGAGTGTCAACTCCACCTGCTACACGACGTTCATCGGGGGCAACAACGTGACCATCGGCCACGACGCCGGGGAAGCTGCGCTGAAGCTGCTGCCCAACGGCGGCAACGTGGTGGAGCTGCGCGGGATCTTGAGCGACCAACCGCAGATCGACCGCGACAAGGGCTTCCGCCAGGCGATCGCGGCCAACCCGAAGATCAAGATCATCGCCAGCCGCGAGGCCAAGTGGCTGAGGCCCAACGCGACCGCGATCATGCAGCAGTGGCTGTCCACCTACCCGAAGATCGACCTCGTCTACGCCCAGAACGATGAGATGGCACTCGGTGCCTACCTGGCCGCGGCGTCGGCCAACCGCCAGAATAAGATCAAGTTCACCGGTATCGACGGCTTGGCGATCCCAGCCGGTGGCATCCGCGCGGTGCAACAGGGCAAGCTCGCCACGACGTTCATCTACCCCACGGGGGCCTCGGAGGCAGCCGCGATCGCTGAGAAGATCGTGCATCACCAGCCGGTGCCGCATACCATCGCGCCGCCTACCACTCAGGTCACCAAGCAGAACGCCGCCGCGCTCTACCAGAAGCTTTCCGGCCTGTGAGCACGGAATCGTCCAAGCGCCCTACCCACAAGGTGCAGATCCGGGAGGTGGCGGAGCGAGCGGGAGTGTCGCCCGCCACCGTTTCGCGGATCCTCAACGCCTCTCCGACCGTAGGCGAGGCGTACCGGGAGCGGGTCATGCAGGCGGTAGCCGAGCTTGGCTACCGCCCGAATCGGCTCGCCCGCAACCTTCGTCGTCAGAGCGCGGAGATGATCGGAGTGGTCATCTCGGACATCGAAAACCCGCACTTCGGTGAGATGGTGCGGGCGGTCGAGGATCAGGCCTATGAGAAGGGCTACCGCGTGCTGCTCTGCAACACCGACGAGAACCCGGAGAAGCAGCGGTCATACCTCGAGATCCTGGCCGATGAGCGGGTGGTGGGGGCAATCATCTCTCCGTCAGATCCGGCCGGGCCGGAGATCGCACAGCTGTTGGACCTCGGAATCCCAGTCGTCGCGTTTGACCGCGTGGTTGACGATCCTCGCGCTGATGCTGTGATCGTCGACAACCTGGAGGGAACCCGCCAAGGGACGCAGTACCTGATCGACGCCGGGCATCGTCGCATCGGCTTCGTTGGCGGTGGTCTCGGTGTCGAGACCGGGAGTGAGCGCCTGGAGGGCTACGAGACCGCGATGCGGGCTGCCGGCCTCGAGCCGCTCGCGGGCAGCGGCGGCTTCCGCATAGACGGTGGGCGCACAGTCACGATCGAGCTTCTCGAAGCGGTGCCGCCGCCCACTGCGCTGGTGGTGGCCAACAACCTGATGACCGCCGGAGCGCTGCTGGCGCTGCGTGGCGCCGGCCTGGGTGTCCCCGATGACATCGCGCTTGTCGCCACCGACGAGCCGTTCTGGGCCGAGCTGGTGGACCCCCCGCTGACCACACTCGCGCAGCCCGTTCGCCAGATGGCGGACGCGGCGATGTCGCTGCTGCTGCAACGGGTCGAGGGGCGTCGCAAGCGCCCGCGAAAGCTCGTCTTCGACCTCGAGTTGCACGTGCGCGCGTCGTGTGGGACCAAGCATTGGACCGACCGGAGTCAGTGACTGTGGCCCGGATTGGCATCCTGACCGTCTCCGACGGACGCGCCCCGGTCCACCGCGATCTGGAGGACTTTGCCCGTGCGTCGGAGGAGCGCATCGCCAACGCGCTCAGCGAACGGGGGCACACCGTCGTCTGCGCTGAGCACGTGGTGTGGACAAACGACGGCGCGGTCACCCAGGCACGCCGGCTGGCCGACCAGCGGCCAGATCTGAGCATCATCAACATCCCGGTCTGGGCGTTCCCCCACTTCACCATGCTCGCCGCGCGCGAGTTGCCCGGGCCGCTGCTGCTGTTCTCGAACGTCGATCCTCAGTATCCAGGCATGGTCGGCATGTTGGCGGCGGCGGGCGCGCTTGACCAGATCGGCCGGGTGTACTCCCGAGCGTGGGGGGACATCGCTGATCCTGTCGTGCTGCGCGTAGTCGAGGCCAACGCTCGCGCCGGCGCCGCCGTCTCACGGCTGGCCGGCAGCACCTTCGGGCGCATCGGAGGGCGGCCGATGGGCATGTACACGGCGGTAGCCAACGCCGACCAATGGCTCGCCAAGTTCGGCGTCGACGTCGAGGAAATCGATCAGTGGGAGCTCGTCCGGCGCTCCGACGGCGTCGACTCGCGTCTGGTCCGGGGGGGGCGGGAGTGGCTCGAGCGTTACGCCGCGGCTGTGCACTACGACGGCGGGAAGCTCACCCCGGAGCTGCTCGAGCGCCAGATCCGCTCCTACTACGCGATGCGGGAGCTGATCGACGAGTGGAAGCTCGACTTCTCTGGCATAAAGGGCCAGCCTGAGCTCACCGACCACTTCGCCACGATGGACCTGACCGAAGCGTTCCTCAACGATCCCTACGACTGGGACGGACCGAAATCGTCGCACGTGTGCGCGACTGAGGCGGACATGGACGGTGCCTTGACGATGCAGGTCCTCAAACAGATCACGGGCACGCCGGTGCTGTTCGCCGATCTTCGACACCACGACGCCGATCGCGGGATCTGGGACTTGTGCAACTCCGGCCAGCATCCGACCTGGTTTGCCGCCCGCAGCGAGGACCCCACCGTCAATCTCGCCCGCGTACATCTCTACCCGGCGGGGTTCTACTTCCCCGCCGGCGGTGCTTCGATTCACCACCTGGCCGCGGAAGGCGAGTTCACATTCGCGCGACTCACACGGCGCGACAGCCGCTACCGGATGCACGTCCTTCGCGGACGGCTCGAGCGCTACGACGACGAGACCAACGAGCGCCTCATGCGCAGGTCGACGTATGAGTGGCCACACGCGTTCGCCCGCTTCGACGCCAGCAGCCAAGAGGTGCTGTCGCGCTACGGATCCAACCACATCCACGCGGTTCCCGGTGACCACGTCCTGGAGCTGCGCGCCGTATGCCGCCTGCGCGATATCGAGTACGACGGCTTCGGCGACGTGGCGTGACGGAACTCGTCGTTGGCATCGACATCGGGACCTCGAGCACCAAGGGGGTGCTCGCCCGCCCGGACGGCACTGTCATGGCCTCCGCCGAGCGCCTGCATGAGGTCTCCCTTCCGCGGCCAGGCTGGGTCGAGCACGACGCCGAGACCATCTGGTGGACGGACTTCGTCGCCCTCAGCCGTGAACTCACCGCGCGAGCCGACGGCCCGATCGTCGCCGTCTGCGCCAGCGGCATCGGACCCTGTCTACTCCCCGCCGACGCCGCCGGGCGTCCGCTGCGGCCAGCGATCCTCTACGGAATCGACACGCGCGCTACGGCGGAGATCGTCGAGCTCACCGAGCGCTACGGGGAGGAGGAGATCCTCGCGCGCTGCGGCTCACCCTTGACGAGCCAGGCCGTCGGGCCAAAGCTCCTGTGGGTCAGGCGCCGCGAGCCCCAGGTATGGGCGGCGACTGAGAAAATCTTGATGGCCAGCTCGCTGGTTGTGCACCGTCTGACTGGCGAGTACATCCTCGACCACGCCTCAGCCAGCCAGTGCGATCCGCTCTATGACCTCGAGGGCAAACGGTGGCTCGAGGACTGGGCCGGCGAGATCGCGCCCGGGCTCGAGCTGCCGCGGCTCGTATGGCCGGCCGAGGTCGTCGGCCACATTACCGCCGCAGCTGCAGAGACGACCGGCCTGCCCCGTGGCGTGCCGGTCGTCGCGGGGACGATCGACGCTTGGGCGGAGGCGGTCAGCGTTGGCGTCCGCGACCCCGGCGACCTGATGCTCATGTACGGCTCCACGCTGTTCCTGATCCAGGTGGTTGACCGCTCCCGCGCGCACGCGAAGCTCTGGAGCACGGCCGGGTTTCGCCCCGGCACGCGCAACCTGGCGGCCGGCATGGCCACCTCGGGGATCCTGACCGGCTGGCTGCGGGACCTGGTCGGCGAGCCGCCGTTCGAGACCCTCGTCGCGGAAGCGGGCGCGGTGAGTCGCGGCTCGGGCGGTCTGCTCGTGCTGCCCTATTTCGCCGGCGAACGCACGCCTCTGTTCGACCCCGACGCGCGCGGGATTATCTGTGGCCTCACCCTCAGCCATGGCCGGGCACACCTGTACCGGGCCGTGTTGGAAGGGATTGCCTTCGGCATCCGCCACAACCTCGAGACGATGGAGGAGGCCGGCGGCCCGAGCCGGAGGCTGGTCGCGGTCGGCGGAGGCACGCGGGGCGGGCTGTGGACGCAGATCGTCTCCGACGTAACCGGGCGCCCCCAGGAGCTTCCAGGCCAGACGATCGGCGCCAGTTACGGCGATGCACTGCTGGCAGCGGTCGGCGCGGGCCTTCTCCCCGCCGGCGCGGACTGGAGCACGATCACCGCGACCGTAGAGCCCGGTGGGGGTGCCGACGGGGTCTACGACGAGCTGTATCCCCACTACCGAAAGCTCTACGAGGACACGCGCGAAACCGTTCACGTGCTGGCTGATCTTCAGGCCACAGCTCGCCGACTCGGTCCATCTGACCCCCAGCTCAGCTGAGCAGCCGCAGGGTGAGGTAGTCCAGGCCGGCGAAGTAACCTGCGGCAGCGGCGTTCTTGCCGGTCACGGTGACCGTGAGGGTGTGCCGCCCCGCGGTGAGCGCGATCTGCCCCTCATCGATCGGGGGCGCGATGGTCACCGTCGGGTTGTAGGCGTCAAACGGCGACCCCACAGGCTTCCCGTCCACGGCGAGCGAGTTGATGCCGTAGTCCCCGGCCTTGGTCTGAACGACCTGTAGGTCATAGCTTCCGGTGGTCGGCGCTGTGAAGGCCACCGTAACCTGGTCGCCGCTCTTGGCGCCCTGGAACCACAGCTGGGCACCGGCCGACCAGCTCACACCGCAGCAGTCGCCTTGCGCCACCGCGGGCGCGGTCGAGCTCACCGCCGGCAGCAGCGACTCGGCCTCGATCCGGGCGGTGTCACCGGTCGTCGCGGAGGCCTGCGGCGATGGTTGGCCGGCGTTGCCGGCCGCATCGACGGCGACGACCCGGTAATACCACGTCTGCCGCAGTCCGAGACCCGTGTCAGTGAACGAGGGGGAGCTTGTCTGCCCCCGCAGGGTCGCGGGCCCGACGGCGAAGCTCGGGTCGGTCGAGCCGTACACGTTGTAGTGATCGACGCCCACGTTGTCAGAGGCCGGCTGCCACGACAGGCTGATCTGATCGCTTGTCCCGCTGGTGGCGGTCAGGCCGGTCACCTGTGACGGTGGCTGGCGGTCGGTAAACGGCCGCACCAGCGATAGCGCGGTGTAGCTGGCCGCCGACCACGCCGGCGCTCCGGACGTCGGTGTCAGGGTGATGCGCAAGTCCCTCTGGTGCGCGGTCAGCGTCGCCGGCAACTGGAACTCGTCGTCCAGCCAGCGATGGTAGGTGTTGCCCAGCGGCTCCAGCCAGGTCCCGGCCGGCTGACCGTTGACCGTCACCGCAGCCGACTGGTAAGCCATTGCCTGATCGGCCGTCCTGCGCAGCTCGACGCCTTTGTTTTGCGGGTCGATCTGCATGGTGAAGCTCACCGGCGCGGTGGTGGCGCGCAGAGTGTGGGTGAACGGCTGGGGTGCACCGTCGTTGCCTTCGAAGGTGTCAGTCAGAGTGCTCGCGGAGCCGGGGTCAGAGGAGGAGTAGTGGTGCTGAGCCTCACTGGCTGGATCCCCCACCGACAGGGTGTCCGAGGTGGTCTTGGCAGAGGTGCCCTGGCCGTACCAGTACGCGGTGGAGGAGTAGTTCGCGGGCACGTCATTGACCGGTCCATGTTCGATCCCGAAGGTCAGCGACGAGGCGAAGGGCACCGCGTCGGCGATCATCGATCGGTAGGTGGTAGTGCAGTCCATGCCGGACGGGCAGCTGAACTGGCCACCCTCGTGCGCGGGGTTGCCGTTCACGGGGTTGGTGAACGGGCCACGGTCGAAGTACCAGCCGGCTTCGTAGAAGTCCTCTGTGCCGGTACCGTGAATTTGCGGCGTGCGTGATCCGTCGACGTAGACGCGCTCGTCGCCTTCGAGGTATGCCCGCGTGGCGGGGCCGATCATGGTGTGGGTGACGCCGACGAACTTCCCGTGACCAGCAGCGTGGAGGAACACGTAGTCCTGCCCGGGCTGGGTGGGCCCTCCGTTCGCCGTGGCCCGGAAGTAGCCGACGTTCCCCCCGGGGCGGAGGTCGTTCTCGGCGCTGCGTGATCGAGCGGAGCGGAGGTCGTCTGCGGCGCTGCGTGATCGAGCGGAGGTGAGCGTCGCGACACCGGAGGTGATGGCGTGTTGTGAGCCGTTGTACAGCTCGACCGTGGCGTCGTGGCGATAGGGCATCGGCCACCACGACGACAGTGTGTGGCTGGCCGGGTCGATGCCGTACATCAGCGCCCGCACCTCATACAGGCCGAGACCGGAGCCGAAGAACTGCCCAAGCGGGGCGTCGACGGTCTGCTGGCCATCGAAGCTGATGCGCAGCCTGGCATGTTGCAGGACGTCGTCGGAGGCGAGCACCGCCGCCTGGCTCTGTGTCGACGGCGGGTAGCAGAAGTTGCGTACGCCCGCGAATGTCTGGCCGGTGATGGTGTAGCTGTGTGCCGCCTCATCGGCGGTGTGGTTGGGCCCGACGTCGACGGTGTCGGTGCGGATCGGCTGTCCGTTCACCATGGAATCAACCCAGTAGGTGAACTCGTTGAAGTCGTTGCTGGAGGACACAAACACGTTGCGAATCGTGATTTTCGACTTGCCGGCCGTCGCCGACGCGGGCAGGTCAACGCTCTCGTTGGCCCAGTTGCAGCCACTCTGAACCGCGTTGGGTGCCCATTGGGCGACTCGTTGCCCATCCACGTAGACGTCAGCGACTTGACCGGCGACCTCGGCATCCAGGCGCCGGGTCAGGCGCACGCCCTGGTTGTTGGGGTTGATCGCGACCGTGAACTGGCTGGAGGTGGTGGAGTCGCGTCCGAAGGCGCGCCCATCGTCGGTCAGGTAGGTCGGCGCCGGCGGCCCGACCAGCTGCGGGATCTTCAGCCGCAGGGCGGAAATGGCGCCCGGGCCCTGGACCGTCCCCAGGGCTACGGTCTGACCGGGAAGGGCCTGAAACGATCTTTGCCTCGTGCTCGCGCCGGGCTGGCTGGGCTTGGGATCGGCGGTGCCCGCCGCCTTCAGCTTGGCGATCACGTCGGTCGCCTTGTCGCCCGGGTCGAAGGTCGAGACCCCCGCCGAGTCGGCGAAGGCCCGGTAGGTCACGTGATAGTAGTTGGGGTCGTGGTCGGTGTAGGCCAGCATCGATGACCGGAACGGCATGGGCGCGATGATGTACACGCCGCCGGAGCTCTGCGTGTCGTTGGCGACCACCGGATACACGAACGGGGGTCCGAGCTTGCCGTCGGCTATGTCTTGGAACGGCGCGTCGAGCACCGTCCTTCCGTCGAGAACCACGTGCAGGTTGCCCGCGTTGGTGACATTGCCGGCGTCGCCGTTGTAGATGTCGGTGGCCCAGATCGAAGCGATCTCGCCGGGGCCCGAGCGCTCAGCCAGCACGCAGCTCCCATTGGGGCCGGTGCGCAGGCAGTGCCTGAAGTCGGCGTTGCCGCCGCTGCGGTCAAAGCTGGAGAACTGCTTGGTCTGAACGCCGACCGGGACCTGCGCCAGCCAGTCCAGATGCCGGTAGGTGTCCCAGCCGACCGGTCCCTTGGCAGTGACCATGTTGGCTTGGCCTGCGTGATCCGCCCGCGCAGGCCGGCCGGCCGCCGCAGCGACGGAAGATGACATCAGCACCGCAGCCGCCGCCACGGCCAAGGCGACAAGCGAAATCGTGCCCGTGGCGCGAGCCGCCCGTCCTCTGCGCGCGCGCTCCAGGAGGCGAGAGACGATCACCACAACAGTCCGCCCATGGCCGTGAACCCGATCTCGAACCGCTGGGCGCTCATGGCCGGGCCCGCCGACTACGCCACTCTCCGCCGACATGTTTCTCTCCCCTGCAGTTTTGCTAGAAATCGATTTCTCTAGCCGTCTCCCAACAGCTCGATTGAGAAATCGATTGCTGAAACCTACACGGCGACAACGATCGTGTCAAGGAGGTCGAGCGTTTTCGCGGGACGCGAATCCCTTGACAGGGCGCAGAGCAAGTTCTAGGGTCTTCCCAAGACACTTGGAAATCGATTTCTCAGTCTGGCTCATTTCTACCGCACGCCGCAATTTCGCCGCCACGCTCGGCCTCCTCGCACTGGTGGCAGGTTTCAGCACCGCCCCCGCCGCCACCGCCGAGGCAAGAACGGCCACCACCGTCGCCATCGCTAGCAGCCTCGCCACCACCGGCACCACCGACACCTCCAGCACCGCCAGCACCGCCAACACCGCCAGTCCGGCGATTGACTGGAACTTCGAGGATGGGACGTTGCAGGGGTGGACGGTGCAGCCGAACTCGAACTTTGGGCCGCTCATCACCGAGCGGGTCTACTACCACAACAACCCGGCCACCCCGTGGAACAAGGAGGGCAAGTACTTCCTGTCCACCGAGGAAAATCCAAACGGCAATCCGAACGATGCCTACACGGGGGTGATCAACTCGCCCACCTTCACCCTGACGCGGCCGATGGTGACCATGCTGGTGGGCGGCGGGAGCTCGCCGCAGACCTATGTCGCTGCCTGTCTCGCTGACCCGACACAACCGTACGGATGCCAAGTGGTGGCCAAGGCGCAAGGCGCCGACGAGGAACCGTTCCTGTACCGCACCATGGACCTGTCCGCGTACGTGGGAAAGAGCCTATTCCTACAGGTCGTCGACGAGAGCCAAGGCGGCTGGGGCCACGTCACCCTCGATGACGTCCGCGTCAACTACCCCTCGGTGC
>JBAVWI010000187.1:0-4235 GCA_049697735.1 Solirubrobacteraceae bacterium | reverse complement strand
CCGCGTGCTGGAAGTAGTCCGACGGAGTACTGCGGAGCACGAACAGGTTGGAGACCAGAAGGTGGTGCGAGGCCGACTGGATCCAGGCCAGGTACTGCATCTGATCGACGATGAAGAAGCCGTCGGTGCCCGTCCAGACCGCGCCGTGGGCCACGACCTGCCACAGGTCGAGCCCGACCACCCACAGCGACATGAGCGCGAACAGGGCCAGAAGCGCAAGCTCGACACGGTCGATCCGCGACCGCCGCTTAGCTTCCAGCATCGTCTCGTCCGGCACCGCGCCGGGGCCGGCCGCTAGCAGCTGGGATTCAATTCGCACGGAACCGAAGCTAACAATTTCCCGTTCCCACGCCGGATCTACTGACCCGCGAGCTTATGCTGATGCGACTTGGAGGCCTGACCCACGGAGCTGCCCAGCAGGTCGATCCCGTGGGCGGAGAGGTACAAGCCGGTGGCAGGCATGAAGGCGAAGATCAGGTACGCGGTCATGACCAGGGCGACCCGGCGCAGGTTGACACTGGTGGCCAGCGCGGCCAGCGGCAGCAACCAGATGATGTACCAGGGAACCAGCCAGGCGAGGCTGGCGATGAGCGCGAAAGTCGACCAGCCGGCGGCCGAAAGCCACTGGCGACGGCGGTAGACCTGGAAGGCGACCACGAGCACCACGGCCACGTTGGCCACCCGCAGGAGTCCGGGCGTGCCGCCGCCGATACCCATCACCAGCCCGACGATGTTGGGAACGCTGAAGTCGGTGAGCAGCGCACTCTGATCGGACAGATTGGGGATCGAGAGACCGAATAGCGCCAGCTGCAGAGCGATCATCGGCACCGCGGCGAGCGCGGCCCCGACCAGGATCCGCACGCACCGGGGCCGGGTCAAGGCGGCAACGAGCAGGAACGGCAGCAGCAGTACGG
The DNA here is from genome assembly GCA_049697735.1 of Solirubrobacteraceae bacterium. Taxonomy (GTDB): domain Bacteria; phylum Actinomycetota; class Thermoleophilia; order Solirubrobacterales; family Solirubrobacteraceae; genus Palsa-465. The sequence goes on along the minus strand of JBAVWI010000187.1, from coordinate 3,321 downwards.
CGGTGAACTTGACCGCGATGGCGATCACGATGGCGGCGCCGGCGGACCGGTCGCGGCCGGCGAGCAGCAAGGTGATCGCCCCCATCGACGGGACGAGCATGAAGAAGTCGTTGTGAAAACCGCCCACCGCATACAGCAGGTAGATGGGATTCAGGGCCACGAACACGAGCGCAAAACGCGGATCGCGGCCGAGCTGGCAGGCGCACTTGTAGACCAGCGCCAGGAAGACGAGGCTGAGCGCGACGGTTATCGCCTTCAACGTCCAGTAGGCGAGCGCGAGCGGCATCAACGCCAGGGGGTAGGTTATGGCGGTGAACAGCGAGCCGTAGGGGCTGCGCAGGTTGTGCCAGCTCGAGAAGCGGTACACGGGATCGAAGAACTCCTGTTGGATCACGTGCGTGTAGGGATTGAGGTGATGCAGGCCGCCCAGGCGCCCGTAGCCGAGGTAGTTGAAGACGTCGTTGAGTTGCAGCGGCGGCCCGAGTAGCAGAATCAGCTCCAGCGCGATCACCGCCGCGACGATCAGGCGCAGAGACAGCGTCCGCACCGAGGCAAGTGCGATCGCGTAAGCGCCAAACATCAGGATCAGCACGACGCTGTAGCCGATCCCCATGGCCTTGGGGTTGTGGGTGATGAGCGGGATCAGCGTGTGCAGCGGCCCGGCCTGCCAGCCCGGGTAGACCATGGTGCTGCGGGGGACGAGCACGGAGGGGCCCGACGCTGCGACCAGCACGACCATGGACGTGCTCAGGATCAATGCCGCGATCGCGGCGCGTCCCGCGAGCGCGCCAAAGCGCCAGCGCGGCCAGGGCAGGGACGTCGTCCACCGGGGTCGGCGCAAACCCCCGAGCGCCAACCGGGGCTCGGTCCCCGCTGTTGCCCCGGCGCCCGCCACGGGCGCCGTTGACAACGAGATCGGTGCGTCGCCCTGTCCTTGCTCCTGAAGCATCCACGTAGATAGTGCCGTCCGCGCCGGTGTAGCGCCTGCACGACAAGTTGCGATTCGGTTAGGCGCTTTCTTAGCGGCGAGGGTCGGGTCTGACACTTCTGCGCCCCGCTGACACGCCGGCTGCGGACGACGAAGCCGGCCCAGGACGAGATCCTGGTCCAGCGGCTGCGGTGAGCGCGGCGACCTCGCTCGTAGTCAGCTGGCGGTGCGCGCCGGGGGCCAGCGGACCCAGCGTCAGCGGTCCGAAGGCCACGCGCTCGAGGCTGCGTACCCGATGCCCGACGTGCTCGCACATGCGCTTGACCTGGCGCTTTCGTCCCTCGTGGATCGTGAGCTCGATCGTGTCGGCGCGCAACCGGCGGACCTGCGCCCGGGCGGTCGGCCCATCGTCGAGGACGACGCCGGCCCGCAGGGCCGCGAGTGCCTCCTCCCCCACCGGGGGCTTCCACACCCGGGCCCGGTAGGTCTTGGAGACCTCGAAGCTCGGGTGCATCATGCGATGGGCGAGGGTGCCGTCGTTGGTGAGCAGGATCAGACCGGTGGTGTCAATGTCCAGCCGTCCGACTGGATAAAGGCGCAGCTCGGACTCGATCAACGACACGACGGTGGGGCGCCCCTGCGGGTCTGAGGCGGTGGAGACGACGCCGGCGGGTTTGTTGACCGCGTAGACGGCGAGCTCGGCCTCGAGCCCGACCGGCTCTCCATCGAGCATCACCTGACTGTCGGCGGTCACGGCCCAGGCCGGATCGAGCACCTGCGTCCCGTCGACGCTGACCCGCCCGGCCCGCACGATCTCCTCGGCGGCTCGGCGGCTGGCGACACCGGCGTTGGCCAGGAACTTCGCGAGGCGCATGTCCGCTGTCACCATAGTGAGCGTGGACCTCGAACTCTTGGATCGCACGCTGGCCCAGCTGGGCCAGCCCGGCTACCGCAGTGGCCAGATCTGGCGCTGGGCCGCCCAGGGCGCCGAGGACTTCGCCTCCATGACCAATCTGCCGCTCGATCTGCGGGCCGCGCTGGCCGAGGCGGTGCCGTTCTCGAGCCTGAACACCGAGCACGAAGCCCACGCCCGGGACGGAACCGTCAAGGCCCTGCTGCAGACCGCCGACGCGCGCCCGCTCGAGGCGGTGTTGATGACCTACCGCGACGGGCGCCGCTCGCTGTGCCTCTCCTCGCAGTCGGGCTGCCCTCTGACCTGCACCTTCTGTGCCACCGGGCAGATGCGCTTCGGGCGCAACCTGACCGCTTCGGAGATCCTCGACCAGGCACTTCACTTCCGACGCTCGGGGCCCGTGGACCATGCCGTGTTCATGGGCATGGGCGAGCCGATGATGAATCTCGACGCCGTGCTCGAGGCGTGCCGGCGCCTCCCTGACCTCGGGATCTCCCACCGCCACACGGCGATCTCCACCGTGGGATGGATTCCCGGCATCGACCGCCTGGCCCAGGAGCAGATGCCGATCCGGCTCGCCCTGTCGCTTCACGCCGCGGACGATGCCTTGCGCTCGGAGCTGATGCCGGTCAATCTGCGCTATCCACTGGCCGACGTGCTCGCCGCCTGCCGTCGCCACTACGAGCGCAAGCGACGGATGGTGTTCGTCGAGTACGTGATGCTGGCCGGGGTCAACGATTCCTTCGCGCAGGCCCGGGCGCTGGCCAAACTCTTGGACCCGCGGACGTTCAAGGTCAACCTGATCCCCTACAACCCAACCGATTCGCCCTACGAGGGCTCGGGCCCCAAGGCGATCGAGGCCTTTCGTGCCGAGCTCGAGCGCCAGGGGATACCGGCCACGGTCCGCCTCACCCGGGGCCGCGAGATCGCCGCCGCGTGCGGACAGCTGGCTGCCGTATCCACAGCGGCGTGAGCGCCCGGGTGGGCGGGGATCAGGTTCACGCCCGGCGGCTCACCGCGCAGCTGCTGGCCGGCACGGCGGCCCGGGATCCGCTGGCGGTGGCCGAGCGCCTGCTGGCCATCCAGGGCCAGGACCCGCGGGGGGCGCGACTGGCCATTCGGGCCCGCAGCCGTGGCCTGAGCGGCGCTGACGTCGACCGCGCCCTGACCGAGGAGCGCTCCCTGCTGATCACATGGCTGAACCGCGGCACTCTGCATCTCGTGCGCAGCGAGGACTATCCACTCCTGCAGCAGCTGACGACGCCCCCGCTGCGGACCTCGAGCGCCACCCGCCTGGCCCAGGAGGGCATCGACGCCACGGCCACCGCACGGGGGCTGAAGGTGATCGAGCGAGCGCTGGCCGCCGAGGGCCCGCTGACGCGCGCGCAGCTGGGTGAGCGACTCGAGCGCGCCGGCGTCCCGGTCCCCGGCCAGGCCCTGATCCAGCTCCTGTTCCGGGCCGCGATCGACGGCCTGGTCG
>JBAVWI010000186.1:0-1569 GCA_049697735.1 Solirubrobacteraceae bacterium | reverse complement strand
GCGCTGCATTTCTCCAACGACAACCGGCAGTGGGTCATCACCGCCTACGCGCTTGCCTTCGGCAGCCTTCTGCTCGTGGGCGGCAAGCTCGGCGATCTGTTCGGCCGCAAGTGGACCCTGATCGGCGGCCTCACCGGCTTTGCCGTCGCCTCTGCGATTGGCGGGCTCTCGCAATCGTTCGGGATGCTTGTCGGGGCGCGGGCGCTGCAGGGAGTCTTCGGTGCGATTCTCGCCCCGTCGGCGCTCGGCCTGCTGACTGTGACCTTCCAGGGCTCTCCGGATCGGCCCAAGGCATTTGGCATCTTCAGCGCGCTCGCCGCCGGTGGCGCGTCGGTCGGGCTGCTGCTCGGCGGTGTGCTCACCCAGGCCATCTCCTGGCGCTGGAGCCTGTACGTCAACCTGCTGATCGCGGTGCCGACGGCAATCCTGGCCTTCCGTCTGCTCACCAACGAACGCCAGCCCGCGCGGCCGCGCATCGATCTGCCGGGCACGTTGCTGGCCTCGGGTTGGCTGGTCGCCCTCGTTTACGGCTTTACCAACGCGGAGACGCACTCGTGGTCGAATCCGATCACGATCGTGGCGCTCGCCGCGAGCGCTCTGCTGTTGAGCAGCTTCGTGACGCTGGAGCGGCGCGTCGCGCACCCGCTTCTGCCCCTGCACATCATCTGGGATCGAGCCCGGGGGGGCGCGTACGCGACGATCGCCCTGGCCGGCTCGGCCGTGTTCGCGGTCTTTCTGTTCCTCACTTATTACCTGCAGCAGAACCTCGGCTACTCACCTCTGAAGACCGGGCTGGCCTTCCTGCCCATGACCGCCATGATCGTCCTCACCTCCACAACGGTGCAGACGAAGGTTCTGCACCGCACCGGCGCGAGGCCCCTGGTGATGGGTGGAATGACGCTCGGGGTAATCGCCATGCTCCTGTTCACGCAGTTGACTCCCAACGGCGCGTACATCACCCATGTCCTGCCCGCGCTCATGCTGACGGGAGTCGGAATGGGCTGCGTGTTCGCTCCTGCCTTCTCGACCGCGACGCTCGGGGTCAAGAACAGCGACGCGGGGGTCGCCTCGGCAATGGTCAACACCTCCCAGCAGGTTGGGGGCTCGGTGGGCACAGCCCTGCTGAGCACGATCTTCGCCAGCGCGGCAGCCAGCTTCGCCTCCACCCACGCCGGGGCCACCGGGCTTGCCACCGCGGCCTCGATCCATGGCTACACCACCGCCTTCGAATGGGCGGCCGGCCTGTTCGCAGTCGGGTTGCTGGTGGCGATCTTCGTCCTCCCCAAGGACGGCGCCGCCCGGGCCCGCGCCGCCCAAGCGCAAGCCAGCAGCGACCTCCAGCTCAGCCTGGAGACGACATGACCCCGACCACGCATCCCCGAAATCACCCCGCACGTCACCGGCCGCGCTCAACGATCGGAGCATCTGTGATGAGCAAGCAGTCCAGCACCCACCACCTCACCGGGGACTTCATCTCCGAGCGCGCCGTCCGCCGGGCCACTGCACGCCGGCGGAGACGCGGGCCAGTAGCACCGGGCAGTGCGCCGCAGGCTGCCGGCATGGTGGGGC
>JBAVWI010000185.1:0-3557 GCA_049697735.1 Solirubrobacteraceae bacterium | reverse complement strand
ACCCGCGCCTGGGGCCGAACCCGGCCGGAGGCTAGCCGCGGGTGCTGCCGGCCGGCTGGGCGGCGTTGAGATGCTCGCGGGCAGCCGCGGTGACTTCCTCGGCCTGCGCCCGATCAAGCACCGGGCTGATGGGCAGGGCGAGGTGGGTCTGGGCCGCGCGCTCGGTGCCCGGCAGCGCGTAGGACGGCGCGTACTGCCGCATCCCCGGTTGCTCGTGGGTCGGGACCCGGTAGTAGAGCCGGGCACCGATCTCGCGAGCATTGAAGGCTGCGGTCAGCGAGACGGGATCGGACGTGCGCACCACGTAGAGATGCCAGGCCGGCTCGGTGCCGGCGGTGGCCTCGGGCAGGGTCACGAACTCGCCCAGACCGGCCTTCTCGTAGTGGACCGCGGCCGCCCGGCGCCCGTCTGCCCAGCGCTCGAGGTGGGGAAGTTGCACGCGCAGGATCGCCGCCTGAAGGGCATCCAGGCGCGAGTTGTAGCCGACGTCGTCGAAGGTCTGCTTGTCCCGGGAGCCATGAAAGCGCAGGCTGCGCACCCGCTCGGCAAGCTCCATGTCTGAGGTCGTGACCGCGCCGCCGTCGCCAAAGGCGCCGAGGTTCTTGGACGGATAGAAGCTGAAGGTGGCGATCGTGCCCAGCGCGCCGGGACGACCGGCGGGGCTGCGGGAGCCCAGCGCCTGGGCGGCATCCTCGAGCACCGGGACGCCCAGAGCTTCGATCTCGGCGATCGGAGCCACGTTGCCGAACAGGTGCACGGCGATGACTGCCTTGGTGCGCGGCGTCAGCGCGGCCTTGACGGTCTCGGGGGTGACGCAGAAGGTGTCGGGGTCGACGTCGCAGAACACGGGGCGCGCCCCGGTGGGCGGGATCGCCTCGGCACTGGCGTAGAAGGTGAACGAGGGAACTATCACTTCATCGCCGGGTCCGACGCCCAGCGCTCGCAGCGCGATCGTGATCGCGTCGGTGCCGTTGCCGACCCCGATCGCCTCGCGGCAGCCGACGTATTCAGCCAGTTCGCGCTCGAAGCCCCGGACCTCGGGGCCGAGAATGAAGCCGCCGGAATCGACTACGCGGGTGATGGCACTCATCAGCTCATCGCGTAAGGGCGCCAGCGGCGTCGCCGTATCGAACAGGGGGACGGCCATGCGCTCGAGGGTAGCCGTGTGGGCGGCGTTAGAGCTCGGAGTCGGCGCGGGAGCCGAGGCGCTCGCCCTCGGCGCGCACGTAGCCGCTCGTGGTGTGCGCCTCCGGGTCGGGCAGGTTGCGGCGCGCGCGGACGAGGTACAACGGCCGGCCTTTGACCTCGTCGTAGATGCGTCCAACGTACTCGCCGATGATGCCGATGGCGATCAGCTCGATCCCGCCGAGCAGGAGCACGACGATCGTGAGGGCGCTGAAGCCGGGCAGGTAGGACCCGAGGATGCGCAGGACGATCACGACCGGGATGGCGATGAAGGCCAGGGTCGAGATCAAGAAGCCCAGTAGCGTGGCCAGCTGCAGTGGCCGGTGCGAGAACGATGAGATCGCGTCCAGCGAGAAGCGCAGCATCTTGGAGAGCGTGTACTTGGTCTCGCCGGCGTAACGCTCGTCGCGCTGGTAGGGCACCGCCGCCTGGGTGTATCCGACCCACACTGTCATCCCGCGCAGGAAGCGGTTGCGCTCGCGCATCGAGAGCAACGCGTCGAGCGCGCGCCGGTCAAGGAGGCGGAAGTCGCCCGAGTTGTGCTGGAGCTCGACTTGAGCCAGCTTGTCGAACAGGCTGTAGAACCAGCGCGCCGTGGTGAGCTTGAACTTCGACTCCCCCCGGCGGTGCTCGCGGACGGCGTAGACGACGTCACAGCCTGCGCGCCAGTGCTCGAGCATGGTGGCAATCAGCTCCGGCGGGTCCTGGAGATCGGCGTCGAGCATCACCACAGCGTCGCCCTGGGCATGGTCAAGTCCCGCGGTCAGCGCCGTCTGGTGACCGAAGTTCCGGGAAAGGTGAACTACCCGTACCCGCGGATCGCTGGCGGCCAGGGTCTCGAGCATCAGCGGCGAGCCGTCACTGGAGCCGTCGTCGACGAGGATGAGCTCGAAGGGAAGCCCGTCGAGCGCAGCGCAGACCCGGGCGTGGAATTCGCCAACTGTTCCTTCCTCGTTGTACACCGGGGCGACAACGCTGACCAGCCCGGGTGATCGGGGGCCGGAGAGGGTGATGCCGGTATCGCCGATCATCGTCTCATCCTACGACCACGACCTCTCAGTACCCGATCAAGGCGGCCGCGTGGGGGATGTACCCCGGCAGCTGAACGATCTGGACGAGGCAGGTAAGGCCCAGGGTCGCTCGCAGCAGCCGCCGGTCGGAGGACAGCGCGGTCAGCGGAAGCAGCCAGGACACGTACCAAGGCAGCAGCGAGTTGGCCGAGATCAGCAAAGCGAAGGTCGCCCACGCGGCGCCGTCGATCCAGTCCATCCGCCCGTGCCACACCTTGCGCAGGAGCCGGACGGTTACGACGAGGAAGACCGTGGTGAATACGAAACCGATGACGTGACCGACGGCCGAGGCGCCCAGCGCGACGATCAGACCGGGGATGCTGTGCCAGTCGCCCGAGGCCTGGCTTCGCTCGACTGTCGCGAACATGTTGAGGATGCCGGCCCCAAATACCGTCAGCCCGAGGCTCGCGATGGCAGCCAGGGAGACCCCCGAGGCGAGCAACAGCTTCTTGCGGCGGGTCGGGTCGCGCAACGGCCCGCCGGCAGCGAGGGCAAAGGGGAGCACAAGTCCGGCGGTGAGCTTGATACCGACGGCGAGCATGGTCAACCCGCCGGTCATCCGCTCGCGCCCGAGCAGACTGGCATAGACGGCGCCCACGAGCGGGACCAGCATGAGCAGGTCGTTGTGGCCGCCGCCGATCCCGTAGACGGCGAGGAGCGGGTTGAGCCCGACGATTGCCACCGCCTTGACCGGATCGACCCCGCGCAGCCGGGCGATGTTCCAGACCATGGCGACGATGGCCAGGGCCGAGATCACGGCAACGAACTTGTAAGCCAGGAGCCCGGCGGCGATCGAGAGCGGGGCCAGCGCGTAGCTCAGGGTGGTGAAGACCGGGCCGTAGACGCTGGGGTAGTAGGACCACTTGGCGCCGATGTACTGAAACAGCGGGTCATAGAAGATCCCGTGGGGACCGTTCAGATACGGGTTGACACCGAACACGGCGCCCTCGCGCGCGTACGCCTGGTAACTGAACATGTCGGTCGAGATCAACGGGGGCGCGAGCAGGATCACCGCGTAGAGGGCGGCGATGGCGGTCAGCACGGCCCGGGCCGAGAGCTGACGCGAGTAGGAGACCACGAGCAGGTAACAGACGAGATTGAGCACCAGCACGACCATCGCCCCGCCGGCGTGGAGGTTGATACCCAGTCCGGCGAAAGCTCCGGCCAGGTTGGCGGGCACGGGTCGGATCGACTCGGGGAGCAGCGGCGTGGTGTTCGCCGCCGCGATCGCGATCAGCGCGCCACAGAGCACCAGCCCGGTGAGGCCAACCGCCCCACGGCGGCTGTTGCGCAGCGCTTCGC
>JBAVWI010000184.1:0-8362 GCA_049697735.1 Solirubrobacteraceae bacterium | reverse complement strand
GGCCGCGCCGGAGAGGGCGCCGAAGCTCATCGCCGACACGTTGAGGAGCGCCATCTCATACGGCCGGGCGCAGTCGGGCCCTCCGATCCGCACGCGGGGCAGCTCCTTGGGGGGATCGAAGGAGTGGATCGACTGCAGCAGCCACTCGTAGCCGGGCTCGAACACGTCGCGCTCGGTCCCGTAGGCCTGCTCGTCCTCGATCCCCTTGGCGCGCTCGTAGATCGAGGTCCGGGTGTCGCGATCAAAGGGACGTCCGTCGTAGTTGCGCTCGATGAAGTACTGCTGGATCTCGGGCCGGATCGCCTCGAGCATGAACCGGAAGTGACCCAGGATGGGGTAGTTGCGCAGGATCGAGTGGCGCCGCTGAATCAGGTCATGGACGCCGACCGCGGCCACCAGGCCGACGATCACGGCGACGATGATCCAGCCGATCCCGCCCCAGACCAGTGCGGCGAGGACGCTCAGGACAAACACGACGACGGCGGCAATGAGCCCAAGGAAACGCATCCGAGGCCAACTACCCGATGAAGCGCTGCTCGAACCAGGGCAGTCTGCGTGCGGACCCACCGGCTGATCAGGGAGTCGCGTAGTGTCCGCAGCCGCCGTGACCGAGGCGATCTTCTTCTTCGGCGCCATGTCGCCTTACTCGTGGTTGGCGGCCGAGCGGATCGGCACCCTGATCCCGGGCGCCCGCTGGGAAGCGGTATTCGCCGGGGCGGTGTTTCGCGCCGCCGGGCGCTCGTCCTGGGGGTTGGGCGAGCACCGGGCCGCCGGCCTGGCCGACTGCGAGCAGCGGGCGCAGGCCCGCGGACTGGGACCGATCCGCTGGCCGGAGCCGTGGCCGACCAACGACGTGCTCATCGCCCGCGCCATCACCTTCGTTGCCGGCCAGCCCGACGGCCACGCAGACGGCCAGGCGGGGGCGCGCGAGTTCGCCCTGACCGCGATGCGCGCCGCCTTCCACGACGGCGTTGACCTCGGCGCGCCTGCAGCGGTGCCCGAAGTGGCGCGACGGGCGGGCTGGGGCGTGGATGCTGTTGCCCGCGGAGCGACCACGCCGGCGGTCAAGCAAGCGCTGCGGGCCACGACCGACCGGGCGGTGGCCCTGGGCGTTGTCGGGGTGCCCACGGTTGTCGTCGGCGCGCGCCGCTTCTGGGGTGACGACCAGCTTGAAGCGGCGGCTGGGGCGGTGAGCAGGGGCGAGTAGACGTGGGGGCGTGGCCGGGCACCGCGAAGCGCATAAGCAACTGACGTCTCCGGCCGCGAGCCGGCCACCGATCTCACATCGAATTGTCTGGAGGCGTTCAATGCAGCCATGCGCTCCAGCGACAAGCGTCCCGACCTCGCCGTCATGCTCGCGGCGGGGATCACGGTGATCCTGTGGTCATCGGCGTTCGTCGGCATCCGCTACGCCGGACGCCATTTCCAGGCCGGCCCGCTCGCGCTTGGCCGGCTCGTGGTCGGCAGCGTCGCCCTCGGCGTGCTGGTCCTGATCCGGCGCGAACCGCTGCCGCCGCGCCGGGCCCTGGGAGGAATCGTGCTCTGCGGGATCCTGTGGTTCGCGATCTACAACGTGGCGCTGAATGCCGCTGAGCGGTCCCTGGATGCCGGCATCGCCGCGCTGCTGGTCAACGTGGGTCCGATCTTCATCGCCATCCTGGCCGGAGTTGTCTTGCGCGAGGGCTTCCCGCGCCTGCTCCTGGTGGGGTGTCTGGTTTCGTTTGCCGGCGCGGCGCTGATCGCCATCAGCACCGCGCACCACACGAGCGGCGCCGGCTGGGGCGCCGTCTTGTGCATCGTCGCCGCGCTCGGCTACGCCGGAGGCGTTGTCGCCCAGAAGCCCGCTTTGCGACACAGCTCGCCGCTGGCCGTGACCTGGCTGGCGTGCCTGGTCGGCGCGATCGGCTGCCTGCCCTATGCGCCCAGCCTGGTCGATCAGCTTCATCACGCCTCGGCGGCGGCAATGGGATGGATGGGCTACCTGGGTCTGGTACCGACGGCGATCGGCTTTCTCACCTGGGCCTACGCCCTCTCCCACACCGATGCCGGGCGCATGGGCTCGACCACCTACCTGGTGCCCCCGGTGGCGCTGTTGCTCGGCTGGGCGATCCTGGGAGAAGTCCCGCCCGTGCTGGCCCTGCCGGGCGGGGTCCTCTGTCTGGCCGGGGTCGCGCTCGCGCGCTGGCGGGGTCCCCGCCCTTGGCGGGAGCAGACGGCCGCTAGTCTCGCCGCCGATGCCCCCAATCCGTGACCATGGCCAGACATGCTGAGGGCCGCCATCGTCGGCGCCGGTCCGTCAGGCTTCTACGCCACCGAGCAGCTGCTCAAGGCCGGCTTCGCCGTCGACCTCTATGACTCGTTGCCGACCCCGTTCGGACTCGTCCGCGCGGGCGTCGCCCCGGACCATCCGAAGATCAAATCGGTGACGCGGGTCTACGCCAAGACCGCCCAGCACAGCGACTTTCGCTTCTTCGGCGGCGTCCAACTAGGTACCGACATTTCCCGTGAGGATCTCGTGAGCCGCTACCACGCCGTGGTCTACGCGATCGGGACGGCAACCGACAATCGCCTCGGAATCCCCGGCGAAGATCGCCCCGGCTCGCATCCGGCCACCACCTTTGTCGCCTGGTACAACGGCCACCCGCACTTCGCCGACGAGATGTTCGACCTCAACGGCGGCCGCGCGGTCGTGATCGGTAACGGGAACGTCGCCATCGACGTTGCCCGCATGCTGGTCCTGGACCCGGGCGAGCTGGCACCGACCGACACGGCCGATCACGCGCTGAGCGCCTTCGGCATGGCCGGGGTGCGCGAGGTCGTCCTGCTCGGCCGGCGGGGGCCCGCGCAGGCGGCCTTCACCAATCCCGAGCTGCGTGAGCTGGGCGAGCTCGAACGGGCAGATGTGATCGTCGACCCGACCCAGCTCGAGGGGGTGCCGGATCCCGAGGACACCACCAAGCGACGCAATCTCGAGTTGCTGCGTGAGTACGCGGGGCGCCCTCCCCGGGGCAAGTCACATCGCCTCGAGCTGCGCTTTCTACGCTCACCGCTGGAGATCCTCGGCGACGGCAAGGCGGGCCCGGTGACCGGGGTCCGGGTGGCGGTCAACCAGCTCGTCACCGATGAGGACGGCCGCGTCCGGGCCGAGCCGACCGGCGCCGAGGAGGTGATCGAATGTGGTCTCGTGCTGCGCTCGATCGGCTATCGCGGCGTCCCGGTCGCGGGAGTGCCGTTTGACGAGCGCCCGGGTCTGATCCCCAACCAGGGCGGCCGCGTGGTCGGTGAGGACGGCATCTGCCCGGGCGAGTACGTGGTCGGTTGGATCAAGCGCGGGCCCTCGGGGGTGATCGGGACCAACAAGAAGGACGCCACCGAGACGGTGGCGCGGATCGTCGAAGACGCCGAGGCGGGAAGGCTGGGCAAGCCGGAGGGCGAGCCCGACGCTGGGGGCGCCATCCAGGCCTGGCTCGACGAGCGTGTCCCCGGCCATGTCACCTGGGCCGGCTGGGAGGCGATCGACGCCCACGAGTCCTCGCTCGGCGAGTCAAGCGGCCGCCCGCGCGTCAAGCTCGTGCGCGTCGATGACCTGTTCCGGGCCAGCCGCCGCTAGCCGGGCAGGCCCTGGTCGCTGCGAGTCCGCCAGTCTGAGTTGCTGAGGCGCAGAACCGCGATCGGCTCGCCGAAACGGCCCTGGCTCTCGCCTTCCGGGATCATCCCGATCGCCCCGGCCACGCCGAGCGACGCCGCGTTGTCAGGCGAGATCCGAGCCACCACGCTCGGCGCGGCAAGGCGGTCGAAGGCCTCACGGCAGATTGCCTGCGCACCCTCACGAGCCAGCCCTCGGCCCCAGGCCGGCGGCTCCAGCCACCACCCGATCTCGTACTCATCGGCTGCGATCCCGGCGCCCTCGCCGGCGAAGCCCAGGGCGATGAAGCCGAGGCCGGCACCGGTCTCGCGTTCGACCGCGACGCGCCAGCCGAACCCGTGCTGGTGCCAGTGTTCGAGACAGCGAGCGGCGACCTCGGCCGTATGCTCCTCGGTCCACGGGGTCCCGGTGCCGACGAAATGCATCACCTCAGGCTGGGAGGCTAAGCGTCCCAGCAGCTCGCTGGCGGCCGCAGACCACGGCTCAAGCGAGAGACGGTCGGTCAGCAGCGGCTCGTTCGGTACCAGCTCGGTCGGCACCGGCCCGACGATAGCTCGCGCCTCACCCGGCACCCGGCGCCCGCCTTTACACGGGCGCCCCGGCCGAGAACCGATATTCGGCAGGGTCGAAGGTCTGGACCCGGTCCAGGTACTCGCGCATGTACCCCGGCCAGTTGGCGACGATCCGGCCATGCTCGTCGCGGTACCAGCTGTCGCACTGGGTCCAGGCGGTGCCCGCGAAGCGCGCCTGTGTCTCGCGGTCGCTGGCCGCCTCGACCTCGGCGCGGACGTCAAGCGCGGCATGGCGACCGTGGCGCAGGTGCTCAAGCGCCTGGCGGATGTAGGCCGCCTGGAGCTCGAGGTAGAAGATGATTGAGCCGCCCGACGTGTTGGTGTTGGGCCCGTACATGACGAACATGGACGGGAAACCCGGCACGGTCAGGCCCAGGTGGGCGTGGGCGCCGTCGCGCCAGACGTCGGTCAGGGTCTGGCCACCCACGCCGTGAACCTGCATCGGGGCCATGAAGTCGGCGGGACGAAAGCCAGTGCTCCAGATCACGCACTCGGCCTCGCGCTCGCGGCCGTCGGCAGTGCGGACCCCCGTCGCGGTCAACCCGGCGATCGGCTCAGTTATCAGTTCCACGTTGGGCCGGGCGAGGGTGGGGAGGTAATGAGAGCTGAACAGCACCCGCTTGCAACCGAAGGTGTAATCGGGCCAGACCTTGGCCCGTAGCTCGCGGTCGGGGAGCTGGCGGCGCATGAACAACGCTGAGCGCAGATGACCGATCCAGCCCAGTGCGCGGGGATGGCGGATCATCAGGGTCAGCGACTCGCCGTAGTAGAAGATCCATCGCCGGCGCAGCCACTGCAGTCCGGGCGCGTGCGCGAACAACCAGCGCAAACGGGGGCGGTAGGGGCGGTTTTCGCGCGGGAGCATCCAGTTGCCGGTGCGCTGGTACACAGCCAGCTCGGCGACCTTCCCAGCAATCTCGGGCACGAACTGCACGGCGCTGGCCCCGGTCCCGATCACCGCCACGCGTTTGCCGCTCAGGTCATAACCATGGTCCCAGCGCGCCGAGTGGAAGCTGTGTCCGGTAAACGTCTCGTGCCCGGCAAGCCGCGGGATCGCGGGTTGGCTGAGCTGGCCGGTGGCCAGCACGAGCGCCTCGGCTTCGTAGGTCTCGCCGTTCTCGGTGCCGGCCCGCCACGTCGCCCGCGCTTCGTCGTAGACACACTCGGTGACACGGCGCGAGGTCTTGACCAGGGCGTCGACCCCGTGACTGCCGGCCACTTGCTTGAGGTAGCCGAGGATCTCGTCTTGGGGCGAGCAGAGCCGCGACCAGTCAGCCCGCTGGGCATAGGAGAATGAGTAAAGATGGCTGGGGACATCGCACGCCGCGCCTGGGTACTGGTTGTAGAACCAGGTGCCCCCGAGCTCGGGGCCGGCCTCGAGGATGGTGATCGAGTCAAAGCCGTGGCGGCGAAGCTCGATCGCTGCCGCGATGCCCCCGAAGCCCGCCCCCACGATCAGGATGCGGGGGTCAGCGGCGCGGCCGATAGTCGTCATCTTGCTGGCCTGGTCTCCCGGATAGCGTCGTCTGCTGGTCGGACAGCGGGCGGAATCCTACGCACCGGGAGGTAAATTCCCGGCGTGACCGATTCGCGCCATCCCGACGGCTACGCGATCTCCACCGACCCGGCCCGCATCGACCGCCGGGCCGTGTGGGAGTTTCTGGGCACCAGCTACTGGTCCCCGGGGATCGAGTTCGAGGTTGTCGATCGTGCGATTGACAACTCGCTGCCCTTCGTCCTCCTCGCCCCCGGTGGAGAGCTGGCCGGCTTTGCTCGCGCCGTGACCGATCTGGCTCGCTTCGCCTGGCTGGCCGACGTGTTCGTGCTGGCCGAGCACCGTGGCTCCGGGCTCGGTGTGTGGCTGGTGCAGACCATGCTTGACCATCCCGATCTGCGCGGCCTGCGGATCCTGCTCGCGACCGCCGACGCCCACGGTCTCTACGAACGCTTCGGCTTCCGCGCCGTCGATGGTCAGAGGATCATGGAGCGGCCGCGCCCCGACCGCTCCCGCTGACCTTCGCTCCCAGGGCCGAGCGGTTATCGTCGCGGCATGGATCTCACCTTCAACGATCGAGAGCTGGCCTTCCGGGACGAGTTGCGCGCCTGGTTTGAGGGCCATGACCCGGGACCCGAGCCCGCGGGCGACGAGCTCGCCCACTACACCTGGCGCCGTGACTTCCAGCGCGAGCTGGCCGGGGCCGGATGGGCGGCCGTGCACTGGCCGGTCGAGTACGGCGGTCGCGGCGCGACGCTGACCGAGTCGGCGATCTTCTTTGAGGAGCTCGGCCGCTCGGGCTCGCCCCTGCCCGCCAACGTCCTCGGCCTGCTGCTGGCCGGGCCGACGATCATGAGCTGGGGGACGCCGGAGCAGAAGGAGCGCTACCTGACGCCGATCCTGACTGCTGAGGAGATCTGGTGCCAGGGCTTCTCCGAGCCCGACGCGGGCTCGGATCTGGCCAGCCTCAAGACGCGCGCGGTAAAGAACGGCAACGAGTGGGTGATCACCGGCCAGAAGGTGTGGACCAGCGGCGCCCAGTACTCCAAGTGGTGCATGCTTGTCGCCCGCACCGACTCCGAGGCGGCCAAGCACAAGGGCCTGACCTACTTCCTCATGGACATGGAGCAGGAGGGTGTCTCGGTGGTTCCCCTGCGTCAGATCACCGGCGAGCCGGAGTTCAACGAGCTGTTCATCGACGGGGCCCGGATCCCCGATGAGAACGTGCTCGGCGGGGTCGGCAACGGCTGGAAGGTGGCCCTGACCACGCTCATGAACGAGCGAGCCGGACTGGCTTTCTTTCTCCAGGTCCGTCTCCGGCAACTGCTGGACCGCCTGATCGAGGAGGCCGCCGAACGCGGGCTGCTCGAGGATCCGGTTGTCGCCGACCGTCTCGGCGAGCTTCACCTCAAGGCCGAGGTCCTGCGCCTGACCGCCTATCGGGGGCTGACCGCTATCGAGAAGTACGGCACGCCCGGACCCGAGGGCTCGCTGACCAAGTGGATGTGGTCTGAGACCAACCAGCAGTTGACCCAGTTCGCGGCCGATCTGCTCGGGCCGGTGGCGCTCGAGGCCGGCGGTGGCTGGGCCTACGAGCTCCTGCGGGCGCGCGGGAATTCGATCGAGGGTGGGACCACCGAGGTGCTCAAGAACATCGTCGCCGAGCGCGTGCTCGGCCTGCCCAGGGCTCGCTGACGAGGCGAAGTGGACTTCGATCTCACCGAGGACCAACGCGAGATCAAGAATGTCGCCCGCGAGCTGCTCACGGCGCGCTCACCGTGGCCCAAGGTCCGGGCGGCGGCCGAGGCGGCCTCCTATGACCCCGCTCTGTGGCAGGAGATCGTTGCCCTGGGCTGGCCCGGGATCGCCGTGGCCGAGGAATACGGTGGTCAGGGCCTCGGCGCCGTAGAACTTGCCGTGCTGCTCGAGGAGCTCGGTTACGCCTGCGCAGCCACACCGTTTCTGTCCACTGCGGTCGTGGCGGCCGTGATCCAGGCCGCCGGCTCAGAGGCTCAGCGCAAGCGCTGGCTGCCCGGGCTGGTCTCGGGCGAGCTGAGCGCGGGCCTCGGCACCGCCGACCTGGTGGCCGACGGTGAGGGCGCGGCGGTTGTCGTCGTGCTCGAGGCCGGGGAGGCCCGCCTGATCGCCGATCCGCAGGCCGACGCGGTGGCCATGATCGATCCCACCCGTCACTTCGCCCGCGTCAGCGGCGAAGCCGAGCCGCTCGAGGCGGGAGCAGCCGGGCGGGTCTACGCCGGTGTCAGCGCCGAGGTGGTCGGTGTCTGCCAGCGGGCACTGGAGATGACGCTTGACTACGTCAGGGATCGCAAGCAGTTCGGGGTCGCGGTCGGCTCCTTCCAGGCCGTCGCGCACCGCTGCGCCCAGATGCTCCTGGAGACCGAAAGCGCTCGTTCCACCGCGTACTTCGCCGCCTGGGCGGCCGACGCCGACCCCGACCGCCTCGCCGAAGCTGCAGCTCTCGCCGCCGCGGCGGCATCCCGTGGCGGGCGCGAGGTGACAGCCTCCGCGATCCAGGCCCATGGTGGCATCGGCTTCACCTGGGAGGCCGACGTGCACTGGCTCTACAAGCGAGCCCAGCTCGATGCGGCGCTGCTGGGCGGTACCGGACGCCATCACGCCGCGCTGGCC
>JBAVWI010000183.1:0-11998 GCA_049697735.1 Solirubrobacteraceae bacterium | reverse complement strand
CTGGTGCGCCGCGCCCGCGTCTACGTCGCCGCCCCCCGCCGCGAGGACTTCGGGATCGCCCCCCTCGAGGCATTGGCCGACGGCTGCCAGCTCGTCACCACCCCTGCCCCCGGGCCCTACGTGGCCCTGGGCCTCGCTCGCCGCCTGGATCCGCGCCTGGTCGCCGATGACCTCGCGCCGGCCCTGCGCCATGCGCTCGACGATCCACGGCCCGACTACGCCGCCCGCGCGGCGGACCTGCTGGCACCGTTTCGCCGCGCCGCCGTGGACCGGACCCTCGCCGAACGCGTGCTGCCCCGATTGCTGGCACGATGGGCGCCGGCATGAACCCGCTGGCCTCCATTCCCAGCCCGTCCTCCAACGGCTTCAGCGTCGGGCCCTTCTTCTTTCATGCCTACGGGATCGCCTACGTGTTCGCGGTCGCGGCAGCGATCCTGATCTCGCGCTGGGGCTGGCGGCGCAAGGGGGGGGACCCCGACCTGGTGTACGAGGTGGCGATGTGGGGCTTCCCGGCTGGGCTGATCGGTGGACGGATCTACTTCGACATCACCACTCCGAGCCAGGTTCCACCCCACTGGTGGGGAGTGTTCGCGATCTGGCAGGGCGGCCTGGGGATCTGGGGCGGGATCGCCGGCGGCGCGGCCGGTGGCCTCTGGGTCCTGCACCGTCGCCTGAGCCGCGCCGACGTGCGCCGGTTCATGGACGTGGCCGCACCCGGGCTGCTCGCCGCCCAGGCGATCGGGCGGATCGGCAACTACTTCAACCAGGAGCTGTTCGGCAAGCCCACTTCGCTGCCCTGGGGACTGCAGATCTCGCCCGCCCACCGGCCCCCGGGCTACCTGGGCTTCACCACCTTTCAGCCCACCTTCCTGTACGAGATGATCTGGAACCTGTCCCTGGCTGGGGTGCTGATCTGGCTTGGCCAAACGCGGCGTGTGCGCCCCCCCGGTCTGTTCGCCCTCTACGTGGCCGGCTACTCGGCCTTCCGGATGTTCGAGGAGACGCTGCGCATCGACTACTCCAACCACATCCTCGGGCTGCGCCTGAACTTCTTCGTCGCGCTGGCCCTGTTCTTGCTTGCCATGGCTTGGTTCGTCGCCATCCAGAAGCGCTGGCGGGGCTTCGGTGGTCCCCGCGGCGAGGTCGCCGACGAGCCCTCGGCGGTCACGCCGCCGGCGGCCTCGGCCTCCTCTGCGCCGCGCCTGCGCGCCCAGCCTTCAAGTCGCGGCACCAAGCCGAGCAAGCGCCGCTGACCAAGGGTCGAGGACGCCGCAGAGGTCCTCGCGCGATCTCAGCCCGTGCGCAGGCGGGGCCGCAGCTTGGCCAGCTCGGCCCACGGCCGCGTGTTGGCCACCGCGTCGGGGCCCAGCCACGCCCGCCGCGCGGTTGCCACCCCGTAGCGGGCGACCTCAAAGCCGCCCACCCGGTGGGCATCGCAGTTGATCAGCACGGGGATGCCGGCCGCCGCTGCCGCCCGCGCGTGCACGTCGTTCATGTCGCGCCGAGCGGGGCTGGCGTTGATCTCGAGCATCGTCCCGCCGGCCACAGCCGCCGCCACCACAGCCTCGAAATCGAATTCATAGGCGGGCCGGGCCTCGATCTTGCGCCCTGACAAGTGGCCGATTACGTCCACCATCGGGTTCTCGATCGCGCGCACTATCCGGGCCGTCATCGCCTCGGCAGGCATGCCGAACGATGAGTGCACCGAGGCCACCACCCAGTCGAGCTCGGCCAGCAGCGCGTCGTCGTAGTCAAGGCTCCCGTCGGGGAGGATGTTGACCTCCGAGCCGGCCAGGAGCCGCACCCCGCCCGCCTCCGCGCTCCCCGACAGCGCGTGGATCCGCTCGATCTGCTCACGCAGCCGGTCGGGGGAAACCTCATCTCCGAAGCCGAAGCTCGCCGAGTGGTCGGTGATGGCCAGGTACTCGTAGCCGGCCTCGGCGGCGGCGCGCGCCATCTCCTCGATCGAGGCCGTGCCGTCCGAGGCGGTGGTGTGAGAGTGCAGATCACCCCGCAGGTCACCGAGCTCGATCAGTTTGGGCAGCGTCCCGGCGGCGGCCGCCTCCAGCTCGCCGCGGTTCTCGCGCAGTTCGGGCTCGATGTACTCGAGGCCCAACAGGGCGTATACCTGCTCCTCGCGCTCGCAGCGGTGGGTTTCACCGGTCGCGTCGTCGAGGACGCCGTACTCGGATACGTGCAGTCCTTTGCGCACCGCCGCGTCGCGCAGCGCCATGTTGTGCTCTTTGCTGCCCGTGAAATGCTGCAACAGATTGCCGAACTGGTCGGGGGCGACGATCCGCAGGTCGACTTTGACACCGGTATGGGTACGCAGCCGGACCCCGGCCTGCCCTGGCTTCTGGGCCGCCTCCACGAGCTCGAGCTCGGCCGCGAACCGGGCCAGCGCCAGCGGCTCTGACGCGGTGGCGATGATGTCGAGATCCTTGACGCTGTCGGTCATGCGCCGCGCCGAACCGGCCAGCTGCACCCGGTCGGCCGCGGGATGCCCCCGCAGGGCGGCGATCAGCTGCTCGCCAACGCCAAGCGCGCGACCCAGCTGGATCCGTCCCGACCCGCCCCCGTCACCTTCGCCGGCTGCCGCCTCCGCCGCCAGCGCGGCCGCCAAGAGGCTCTCCTCGGCCTTGGGCCCGAAGCCTTTGAGCTCGCGGATCCGTCGTGCCTGCGCCGCCCCGCGCAGGGCGCCCAGAGAGTCGATCGAGAGCTCCTCGTAGAGCCGCCGGGCGCGCTTGGGGCCGAGCCCGGGCAGACGCGTGATCTCCAGCAACCCGGGCGGGAACTTGGCCCGCAGCTTGGCGGCGGCGGGGATCACGCCGTCGTCGGCGAGCGCCATCACCTTCTCCTGGATGGTGGCTCCGATGCCCGGCAGCTCGGTCGCGCGGCCCTGACGCGCCAGGCCGGTCACCGACACGGGGGCGTCGCGGACCGCCTTGGCCGCGTTGCGGTAGGCCACGATCCGGTGGATGATGGCCCCGTCGAGCTCGTACAGGTCGCCGAGCTCGTCGAGTGCGGCGGCGATCTCGCTGTTGGTGGGGTCAGGCATCGGGCTCGTCTTCTAGGCTATCCAGGGTCTGGCGCTATACTTTCTGAAGTAACCCGATAAGGAGAACGACATGGCAGGTGCGGTCAGCGACGTAACTGATAACAACTTTCAGGCCGAGGTCATCGAGTCCGAGGTCCCCGTACTGGTGGACTTCTGGGCCCCTTGGTGCGGTCCGTGCCGTCGCGTGTCACCGGTCGTCGAGGAGATCGCCGGCGAGCGCGGCGACGCCCTCAAGGTGGTCAAGCTCAACATCGACGACAACCAGCAGACGGCGGTCAAGTTCGGCGTCATGTCGATCCCGACCCTGATGCTGTTCAAGCACGGCGAAGTGGCCAAGACGGTCATCGGCGCCTACCCCAAGAAGAAGCTCGAGGAAGAGCTCGAGCCGGCGCTAGCCTAAACGCGAGCGACAGCGATCTGCAGCGGCGCGCCGTCGATCATCACCGGCGGCGCTCCGTCCAGATCGCCGTAGGAGACAGTCGTGGCGAGAACCTCGCCGGCGATGTAGCGCTCGTGGGTGCGGGCGGCAGCCAGCAGCCGCTCCTCGCCGTCGAGCGTGAGCGTGATCCGGTCTGAGACCTCAAAGCCGGCCTCCTGGCGGGCGATCTGCACGGCACGCACGATGTCGCGCGCCCAGCCTTCGGCCCGCAGCTCGTCATCGACCTCGAGCTCGAGCGCTACGGCGTGGGAGCCCTCGCGCTCAACCTGGTATCCAGCCAGCGGTTTCATGTTCACGAGCAGGTCGTCAGCCTCGAGGCGGTGGTCCGAGCCTGCCACGGAAATGGTTATCGACCGGCCGTCGCGGAGCGCCGACGCCGCATGGGCCGCGTCCAGGCCGGCCACCGCTGCGGCCACGAGCGGCATCTGCTTGCCAAAGCGGGGGCCGAGGCTGCGGTAGTTGGGCTTGATCTCGAGCTCGCCGAGCTCGTCGGCATTGGCGACGAAGCGCACCTCGTGGACGTTGAGCTCCTCGCGCACGACGTCGCCGAGGCGCTCGATCGCCTCCCGCTCACGGCCGGCGGCGACGACAACGGCGGCCCGCAGCGGCTGGCGGACCTTGAGCTTGGACTGACCGCGGGCGCCATGGCCGAGGCGGACCGTGTCCCGGGCGGTCTTCATCGCGAACTCGAGGTCGAGGTCACGCTGGCCGGCGACCGGGAAGTCGCACAGGTGAACGCTGGGCTCGGTGCCGTCGAGGTTGTCGTAGATCTCGTCGGCGATGAAGGGCGTGAAGGGCGCGCTCAGCTTGGCGACCGTGACCAGGCACTCACGCAGGGTGGCGAAGGCGGCCCGGTCAGCCTCCCAGAAGCGGCGGCGTGAGCGGCGCACATACCAGTTGGAGAGCTCGTCGCCGAAGGTCTGGATCGCTCGGCCCGCGGCCGTGGCGTCGAAATCGTCCAGGCGTTCGCGCACGATCCCGATGGTGTCCTGCAGGCGAGACAGGATCCAGCGGTCGAGGTCATTGTCGGTCACCGCCTCGAGGCCGGCGGGCGCCACGTCGCCGGCGTTGGCGTAGAGGACGTAGAAGCCGTAGATGTTCCAGAGCTGGAGGAGAAATTGCCGCACGGCTTCGCCGATCGTCTCCAGCGAGAAGCGATAGCCGTCCCAGGGCAGCTTGGAGGTGAAGAAGTACCAGCGCAGCGCGTCGGCGCCGTAGCGATTGATGATCTCCCACGGCTCGACCGTGTTGCCGACCGATTTGGACATCTTGCGGCCCTGCTCGTCGAGGATCAGCCCCAGGCAGACGACATTTCGGTACGACGAGCGGTCGAAGAGCAGGGTCGAGATGGCCAGCAGCGAATAGAACCAGCCGCGCGTCTGGTCAAGCGCCTCGCAGATGAAGTCGGCCGGAAAGCGCTGCTCGAAGTGCTCGGTGTTCTCATGCGGGGCGTGAAACTGGGCAAAGGGCATCGAGCCCGAGTCAAACCAGACGTCGATCACCTCTGGCACCCGCGTCATGGGGCCGCCGCAGTTGTCACACGGAAAGGTGACCTCGTCCACGAACGGGCGATGGGGGTCGGTCAGCTTCACGCCCGAGAGCTCCTCGAGCTCGGCGAAGGATCCGATCGTGCGCGTGCAGCCATGAGCGCAGCGCCAGACCGGCAGCGGCGTGCCCCAGTAACGCTCGCGCGACAGGGCCCAATCGACGTTGTTCTCCAGCCAGTCGCCAAAGCGCCCGTGCTTGACGTGCTCGGGGTGCCAGGTGACGGTCTCGTTGGCGGCCAGCAGCCGGTCCTTGACCTGGCTGGTGGCGATGTACCAGGACGGCTTGGCGTAGTAGAGCAGGGGCGTGCCGCAGCGCCAGCAGTGCGGATAGGAATGCTCCGCGCGCTCGGCGCTCAGCAGCTTGCCGGCCGCGCGCAGGTCCTCGATCAGGTCCTGGTCGGCGTCCTTGACCCAGCGCCCGGCGTAGGGCCCGATCCGCTCGTCGTAGGTGCCGTCCAGGCGCACCGGGTTGACGACGGTCAGCCCTTCCTGCTCGCCGAGCCGGAAGTCGTCATCGCCGAAGGCGATCGCCGTGTGCACGAGGCCGGTGCCGTCGCCGGCACTGACGAAGTCAGCCGGGAGGACGGTGTGACCCTTGGGGCCGTAGGCGTCGCCGGGGATGTAGGCAAATGGGGGCTCGTAGCGGGTCCCGACCAGCTCCGAGCCTGGGAAGCGCTCGATTACCTCGGCCTGCTCGCCGAGCACCGACTCGACCCGCGCCTCGGCGACGATCTGCACCGCGTGCGTGGGTCCGTTTCTCACCCGTGCGCGCACGTACGTGAGCTCAGGGTCGACGGCAACGGCAGCGTTTGAGACCAGCGTCCAGGGGGTTGTGGTCCAGATCAGCAGCTCGTCACCGATCTGCGTCCTACCTCGAGGCGCGACGACCGGCAGCCGCACGTACACCGACGGGTCGAGCACGTCCTGGTAGACCCCGGGCTGACCGAGCTCGTGGCTCGACAGCGTGGTCTGATCGCGCGGGCAGTAGGGGACGACCTTGAGCTTCTCGTACAGCAGCCCCTTGTCGCTGATCGTCTTCAGCGCCCACCACACCGACTCGACGTAGCCGGCGTCCAGCGTCCGGTAGGCGTCGTCGAGGTCGATCCAGAAACCGATCCGCTCGGTCAGCTTGTTCCAGTCCTCCACATGGCTGAGCACCTTCTCGCGACAGCGGGCGTTGAACTCAGCGATCCCATAGCGCTCGATGTCGTCCTTGGAGGTCATCCCCAGCTCGGCTTCGACGGCCAGCTCGACCGGCAGGCCGTGGCAGTCCCAGCCGCCCTTGCGCTCGACGTAGTACCCGCACATCGTGCGGTAGCGGGGGAAGATGTCCTTGAAAACCCGGCTCAGGACGTGATGCGTGCCGGGCGCTCCGTTGGCGGTTGGGGGCCCCTCGTAGAAGCCCCACTGGGGGGCGCCGGCGCGGCGCCGCACGGACTCGGCGAATACCCCGCGCTCGCGCCAGCGCTCGAGCACCGTCTCCTCGAGGGCAGGGAAGGAGGCGTGGGAATCAACGGGACGGTGCGGCGTGGCCATGGGCGGGTGATTCTAGGAATCCCCGGGTCCGGTGCCTCGCCGGGTGCAAGCCGGCCGTCCGAGCAGCGGGGCGCTAAGCGCCCGAGCGCGCCGAATGCGACGGCACAGCGGGCGCGACCGGACGCATCCCAGTCTCGGCCGGCGCCGGAGCGAGCTTGGCCATCAGCGCATCGCGCGCGCAGACGGGAGAGTCACCGAGCCGGTACACCGTGCTGGCGCCAGTGTCGGGCACCGCGTCCCGATAATCGAACACGGTGACCTCGCGGGCGACCGAGCGGATCGCGTAGACAAGGCGCCCGATCGAGTCCAGGGACACGCGCCGGCCGGTGAGCACGACCGCCCTGGGCTCCAGCGCGCGCAGCGCCCGGCCCAGGCGCGTGAGCTCGACGGCGGGCGTCAAGGTCAGCGTGCGCAGGCCCGAGCGGCGGAGCACGACCTCGAGCGCCTGGGCATGCAGGGCGTCAAGATCGCAGGGGGCGGAGGCATCGAAGATCAACACGCCCTCGGGACGGTTGGCGGGAGGGGCGAGCCGCCGCTGGGATGACAGCCAACCCGTGGCATGGCGCCAGCCGAACTCGTACTCGACCGTGTTCCCGTCCGGGTCGCGCTGGCTGGTGACCGCCTCGAGCAGGACCTCTTCGATGGTTCGCTCGACCGAGCGCAGCCCGAGGCTCTCCTCGAGCAGCCGGTTTGCCGTCTCCTCGTCAAAGGCGGCGTAGGACGCGGCCAGGCGCGAGGGGGTGGACGGTCCCTCGCCGCGCTCGCGGGCCAGCGAGATCGCCGACGACACGTTGTGGGTCTCGGCCAGCGTGAGCCGCAGTGCCTCGATCTGGGTCAGGGAGTACTGGCGGTGACCGCCCGCCGAGCGGTGGGGCTGGGGGAAGTTGTAGCGCCGCTCCCAGCTGCGCAAGGTGTTGGGGCTGATGCCGAGCATCACCGCCGCCGCGTTGGTCCGGATGCCGTTCATAGAACGAGTTATCGCGGTATCGGCAGAAATAGGCAACCACCGCAGCAAGTTGTGCAATTTGGTGCCGTCCGTGCGGGGGAAGGAATCCGCGACCCCCTGTCGTAGCGGCCTCGGGAGGCCGGCCCTCAGAGGCTGACGCTGCGGGGCGCGCCGCCGGCGTGCCCGGGCGCCTCGAAGGACTGCCGATGGTCGGCGTCGACCATCTCCAGGATCCGCCGCTGGGCTTCAGCCGCCCCGGCGGGAAGGGGGCGCGTGCCGGTGGTTCGCATGCGCACCCGCGGGCCACCCCGGCGGTAGGTGGCGACCGGCACTGCGCCGGCGGCAAGCCGGACCGCGTATGCCCACCGGGCGACAGTGTCGTCATCGAGATGGGAGCCGGCGACAATCACCAGGTTGGGCCGGTGGATGGCGATCGCGTCGCCGATTCCGCTCACCCCGCGAGCCGAGAGGCTGAGGACGTTGATGCCCGCCCGGGCGCAGAACAGCTCCAGTGCGCGGATGTACGGCGCGTCGGGATCGAGCTCGTCTCGCGCCGCGTCCCCGACCACGATCGAGATCGGCCGCACCGGCGGCGGCGCCAGTCGCACGGCGCGCCGCAGCCAGTCGGCCGCCCAGTGCGACGCAAATGCCCACGCGGCCGACTCTGAGCCGTAGCGGCGCATGATGTCCTCGAGCGTGGGAAAAATGACCTCCTCCACCGAGCGCTCTACCGAGCGCAGGGCCAGGGCGGCCTCGATCGCCTGATCGGCGCGCTCGCCCTCGTAGGAAACGAGCGCTCCGATGAGCGAGTTGGCGTCGGCCGCCAATCCCTCGCGCGCGCGAGAAACGGCCGACGAGATTGAAAGTCCCTCCTGAAGGGCATCCCGCAAGGCGGCGACCTCACCATGCGTGAACAGGCGGTGTTTCCCAGGCGATCGCTGCGGCTTCGGAAAGCCGAACCGCCGCTCCCACGCGCGCAGCGTGTTGGGGCTGACATTGAGCAGCGCGGCTGCTTCGCTCGTCTTCAAATACCGCATTCAAGTGCAGAAGTTGGAGCCCAACATTGCTATACGCGGTGTATCGGCATAAAATTGCACGGGATTAAGCCCGGAAATGACCAACAACTAGTGCAAGCGTTAGTCTGTTTTGGCTAACGCTGGACGTTTTGGCGCCTGACGCACCGTAACGCGATCGGAGAGAAGGTGGACATGCACCTGCGCGGCTGCTGATCTCGAATTAGTTTATGAGCGCCGACTTTGGCGCTAACGTTGCCCCTATGGCTCGCCCGGGAAGTGGCAAGAGCTTCTGGCGTCGGATGGCGATGCCGGTGCTGGTTGGCGGCTTGCTTCTCTGCGTCGTGGTGGGCAGTCTTCAGGCAGGCTTCAATCCGGGAGCCAGCGCGGCGCTCGGCATCGTTCTTGCCATCGCCGCCGCCGTCGCCGGTGGCACCGCTGTTTACCTCGGCGACCGCGTTGCCATCTCATCGACGTTCGTCGTCGTGCTCTTGGCGGCCGTATTCCTGGGACCCGGGTACGCGGCCTTGGTGGCCGTGATCGCCGAAGTGTCGGCGACGCTGCGGATCAAGACGCGCCCCTACGCATTCGCATTCAACCTTCTCGCCGCGATGCTGCCGGCGCTCGCCGCCGCCAACGTCGTCCGGGCCTTCTCGTCTGGCTCGCCCCGGGAAAGTGTGGCCTTCTATCTCGTCGTAGCTCTCGCCAGCGCCGTTGATGTCGTGCTCAACTTTCTCATCATCGCCGCCTACCTCGAGGACAGCGACGGCCGGCGCACGGTGGGCCTTGAGACGCTAAAGCCCTATGCCCCCAGCTTGCTCGTCAACCTCGCCCTCGCTGTGGCCGGGGCCGGGATCTACCTGCGGCTCGGACTGGTGGGAATCGCCTTCGCGCTCAGCGCCGTTGTCGCGCTCACCTACATGTTCCAGCTCGTCGAGCGCGCCCGGGCTCGGTCCAAGCAGTACGTCTCGCTGTCCTGGGGCGTGCTGGCCGGTCTCATGCGGACCTTGGACATCCGTGACCAGCGGGCGGCGCGACACGCGGCCGCGGTGGCGCGGTTCGCCAAGGACATTGCCGCGGCGGTGGGGATGAGCGACGCCGAGTGCGAGCTGGCCCACACCGCCGGCCTGCTGCACGACATCGGTCATTTTGCCCTCTCTGACCGGGTTGCCGAGCGCGGGCGGACGCTGACCGAGGAGGACTGGGCGGCGATCCAGCGTCATCCCGAGCTGGGTGCCGACATGTTGCGCGACCTCGGAATGTACGGACCGGTTGCCGAGATCATTCTCGCTCACCACGAGCGGATCGACGGGCGCGGCTATCCGCAGGGATTGACCGGGGACCAGATACCCGAGCTGGCCAAGATCATCTCCGTCGCCGAGGTCTATGACACGCTGACCGCGAGCGACACGTACCGAACCCAGATGAGCTCGTTCGAGGCGCTGAACGAGCTACGCCGCGTGGCCGGCTCGCAACTCGACGAGCGCTACGTGGAGATTCTGGCCGGACTGCTGACCGGCGTTGGAGTCGAGTACCGGCACGCCGACATGGCTGACTTCGACGTCGAGCTCAACATGGAGCGGCGGATCCGCGAAGCCGGCGCCGGCGGCTGAGCGCCGGGGGAGGCGCTCGCCAGGATGCCCGCCGCGAGACGCGCGGCAGCGCGGAAGTCAATCATGACTCCCGCGCCGAGCGCTGCGTTCATTCCCTGCTGAGGGACTTTCGTGTCCAGTGAAGTGCGCCGACTCGCGAGCGCGGTAACCCGATCAGCTGGCGCGTCGCTGAACCAGCGGCTCGACGCTCTGCTGCTCCAAGGAACCGACGAACTGATCGATCTGCTCCTGGCTGAAGCGGCGCTGACCCCCCGGCGTGCGATACGACTGCAGATAACCCATATCTGACCAACGCCGAATCGTGCCGAGTGAGACTCCGAGTGCCTGTGCCGCCTGTGAGGTGGACAAGCCGAGCGGGCTGTCATGTAGTTGCTTCATGGGGTTCATTTCAGCCACATTTGCCAAACCTGCGCAAAGCTCGAGAGCTATTGCACAACCTTCAGAGCCCAAGAACACGACGAGTAGGCGCTAATAAGGAGAAAGCTAAAGATTCTGGCCGCTTTGGCTCAGCGCAACTAGGACAAACGTCCAGGCGGATACATGACCAAAGTACTGCAAAACGCGCAAAGCGGCGTCGGGCCGCGGCTGCGACGATCTGACCATGCGGCTCCGGCTCTACCATCACCGCGACAGCGCCCGGGTCGCTTATCGGGAGACCGGGACCGGGCCGGCTCTGGTGCTGCTGCATTCGCTGGGGCTCTCGCACCGCGAGTACGAGCCGATCGTCGCCGCGCTCTCCGAGCGCTTCCGTGTCGTGCTGCCCGACCTGCCCCTGCACGGCGATTCTGAGGATCGCCCTCGCCATCCCTACAGCCCTGATTGGCTGGCTGACGTGATCGCCGGTTTCTGCCGCGAAGTCGGCGGCCCGCGCGCGATCGTGGCCGGTCACGACCTCGGAGCCGAGCTGGCCCTTCTCGCCGTCAGCACCGGCCGGCTCGAGCCCGCGCGCCTGGTCCTCATGCCCAACCGAATGCACCGTCGCGACGAGTTCGCCGCCCAGCGCGCGGCGTGGCGGGCGGCCTGCCGGGTGGCGGCGCTCCCGGGCCTGGATCGCGTGCTTGCCCACGCCGCCCGCATGGTCTTTCGACCTTCGGTGGGGCCGCGGCTGTCCGTGCAGGGCAACCAGGCGGCGCGGGACCTGGTTCGCCACGCCTTCGCCGACGTGGGCGGCAACGGCAATCGTGCCCGCTCGTGGGCGAAGTTCGCGCGCCGGTGGCCGGCCGAGGCGCAGCGGCAGTTGCTCGACGCCTATCCGAATATGCGGATGCCGACCCTGCTCCTGTGGGCTGACGAGGATCCTGCGCACCCCGTGCTGGCCGCGCGCGAGGCACTCGACCTCCTGCCTGACGCCCAGCTGCGCACGCTGCCCGGCGCCGGCTTTCTCATCGCCTACGACGACCCGGTCGCCGTTGCCCGCGAGCTGATCGCGTTCTGTGGCTGAGGAGCGAGTAGCTTTGATCTCAAGATCTTCAGCAACAAGCGATGGGAAAGGACAGCCAGAAATGGGCGTGCAGGAAAGTGAGCAGCTCTGGGGCGGCGAGACCACCAAGGCAGTTGACAACTTCCCCGTCTCGGGCGAGACGGTGCCCGTACCCGTCATCCACTGGCTGGCCCGCATCAAGGGCGCCGCGGCCCGCGTCAACGGTGAGTTGACGCTGCTCGAAGCTGACCTGGCCGAGCGGATCGCCGCCGCCGCCGACCGCGTCGCCGAGGGAGCCTTCGACGATCAGTTCCCCATCGATGTCTTCCAGACCGGCTCGGGCACGTCGACCAATATGAACGCCAACGAGGTGATCGCCAACTTGGCCAACCAGAGCGACTCGGCCCCCTGCGCTCACCCCAACGA
>JBAVWI010000182.1:0-1769 GCA_049697735.1 Solirubrobacteraceae bacterium | reverse complement strand
GCCGCCGGCCGAGCCGCCGCGGCCCCCGCCTGCAGCTGATCCGGCCGAGCGATCCGACGAGCCCCGCGGTTGGCTGATCCCGGCAAGCATCATCGTCGGGGTCGCCGCCGTGTTCCTGGTCGTGTTCCTGATCGTCCTCTCGAACCTGACCAGCGACGCCAACCGCCAGGCGGCGGCGGACACCCCCCCGCCGGCCCATCGTGGCCCCTAGGCCCCAAGCGATCACCGGCATGCACTTTGCGACAACCTTGGCCCCCGGCCGCGAGTTTGGCGCAAATGTGGGGCTGAGCCTGCGTCTGGTGACGAACCTGGCGCGCTCGCCCGGGTTTGTCACCTTTTGCAGGTGAGTGGCCGGCCGGCCACCCCTGAATCAGCGGGCCGGGCGGCCACGCTGAATCAGCTGGCCGGGCGCCCGCCCCTGGATCAGCTGGCCGGGCGCCCACCACTGGGTCAGCTGGCCGGGCGCCCACCCCTGGGTCAGCTGGCCGAGGCGGCCAGCTCAGGCCACCACTGGGCCAGCCGCTCCCGGGCCGCCGCGACCTCGGGAGGCCAGGACCCACGGCCCGAGCCAGGGCCCGAAGAAGAGGGGGCATCGCGGAGCATCGTCATCGTTTCGGCCACCGACCGACCCAGGGCCCGCAGGGCATACCCACCCTCGAGCACGCCGCCCACCGGACACGCCACCTCCGCGCCGACATCGCGCAACGAAGCGGTCATCGCCGCAAACCCGGCGTCCGTGACGGCACAGTCAGCCAGCGGGTCCTCGGCATGGGCGTCATAGCCGGCCGAGATCAACAGCAACTGGGGCGCGAATGACCGCGCCAGCGGCACTGCCACTCCATCGACGAGCCCGACAAACAAGTCGTCCCCCGAACCGGGCGCGACGGGAAGATTGACCGTGAAGCCCACCCCCTCTCCCGATCCGACATCGCCCGCCGGCCCGGTTCCCGGGTACAGCGGCGACTGGTGCAGGGAGACGAACAGGACCCGCGGGTCGGCGTGAAATATGTCGTTCGTCCCGTTGCCGTGGTGCACGTCCCAGTCGACGATCATCACCCGCTCGCACGCGCGATCAGAGAGTGCATGCTGGGTGGCGACGGCGACGCTGTTGAACAGGCAGAAGCCCATCGCCCGCGCCCGCTCGGCGTGGTGGCCGGGCGGCCGGTGGGCGCTGAACCCCGTCGGGGCCGACCCCGAAAGAAGCCGGTCGACGAGCTCGACCGCACCTCCCGCAGCGTGGGCAGCGGCGAGAAAGGACCCCGGGCTGACGACTGTGTCGGCATCGATCTGCGCTCCGCCCCGCGCCGCCGCGGACTCGATCATGGCCACGAACGATTCGGGGTGCACAGCCGTCAGCGCCGAGCGCTCCGCCGCCGGGGAGCGCACCCGCTCGTAGCCGAGCCAACCCCGCCCCGACAGCTCCCGCTCGATCGCCACCATCCGGGCGGCCTGCTCGGGGTGGGCGCCGGTGTCATGCGCGAGCGAGGACGGATGCTCGAGGAGCACGGGGGCGGCGGCCATCGGCCAGTACCGTACCGGTCAGGTGTCCCCAGTCGAGACCCAGGTAGCCGTCGTGGGCGCCGGCGCAGCCGGTCTCTACACCGCGCTCTGTGCGGCCCAGCTGGGCGGCCGCGTGACGCTGGTCTCAGCCACACCGCTGGCCGAGTCCTCGAGCTACTGGGCCCAGGGAGGCCTGGCCGCCGCCGTGGCCAGCGACGACAGCCCCGACCGCCACCTCGCCGACACCGTCGCGGCCGGCCGCGGATCCG
>JBAVWI010000181.1:0-14737 GCA_049697735.1 Solirubrobacteraceae bacterium | reverse complement strand
TGGCGCCGGCATCAGGGCCGGTGTCCGCGCAGGTAGTCCTCGCCGGACATGGGTCGCTTGCCCGGCGGCTGCACGGTTATCAGCTCCAGCGCCCCGTCGGCGCAGGCCAGACGCGGCCGGGGGCCGGCCATGGACAGCTCACCAGGGGTGAGGGACTCCGCCTCCACGACCCGAACCTCCCATACGCCCAGCCGGGAGCCGTCGGTCAGCATGATCGCGGCGCCGATGTGCGGGGTCAGGGCACGCACCCGGCGGGCGAGCTCAACGGCGGGGTGGCTCGGGTCCAGAAGGCGTTCCTCGGCGGTCAGCTTCTCGGCATAGGTGGCGCCGACATCGTCCTGCTCGGCGCACGGCGGCCGCTCGTCCAGAGCTTGGATGAGCAGGTCTGCCCCGAGCATCTCCAGACGCGCGGCGAGCGTCCCGTAGGTGTCCTCGGGCTCGATCGCTACTCCGACCTGGGCGCATACCGGGCCGCTGTCCAGCCCCGCGGTGAGCTGCATGATCGAGACCCCGGTGCGCTCGTCCCCGGCCATGATCGCCCGCTCGATGGGGGCCGCGCCGCGCCAGCGGGGCAGCAGCGAGGGATGCACGTTGAGCATCTCGAAGTCCGAGAGCAGCGGTTCCTTGATCAGGGCGCCGAACGCGCACACAACCACGACATCGGGGGCCGCGGCGGCGATTTTGGCGCGGGCGATCTCGTCGTTGACCTGCGCGGGCTGGAGGAGCTCGATTTCCAGCTCTCGGGCCACGTCGGCGACCGGCGGCGAGCTAAGCCGCCGTCCCCGGCCCCGCGGGCGGTCCGGGCGGGTGACGACCAGCCACGGACGGTGCTGAGACCGGGCGAGCGCGCGCAGGACACCGGCGGCAAACTCCGAGGTCCCGAGGTAGACGGTGCGCATCCAGGGTCCGGCGGGACCGGCGCTAGGCCGGGAGTGCCTCGCGCAGCGCGCGCATGGCCTCTTTGCGCTGTTGGCGCGAGACCCGGTCGAGCACGAGCTTCCCGTCCAGATGATCGACCTCGTGCTGGATCACGCGGGCCTCGAGCCCAGAGGCCTCCACGGTGATCGGCTCTCCGAGCTCGTTGAGGGCGCGCACCCGGATGTGGACGGGTCGCTCGACGTCGACGTGGACCTCAGGCAGGCTCAGGCAGCCCTCTTCGAGAATCTCCTCCTCGTTTCCCGTCCACTCGATCTCGGGATTGACCAGCGCCGCCACCGGCGACTGCTGTTGCACGCGGTAAACGAGCACGCGGTGCAGGACACCGACCTGGTTGGCGGCCAGTCCCACCCCGAGGGCATCGTTCATCAGCTCCCCCATGCGCTGGATCTCGTCACGCAGGGCGTCGTCGAAGCGCTCGACGGGACGGGCCCGCGTCTTCAGGACCGGATCGCCGAATTTGCGCACATGGGCGAGGGCCGCCGTCCGCCGGGCGGCGAGCTCGGGGTCGAGCTCCTCGGTGAACTCCTCGGCGAGTTCGTCAGACGGCTCGAGGTCCTCTGATTCGACCTCGTCCTCGGTTTGCCTGGCGGATTCGGGCACACTCCAAGTCTAATCGGGGTGTGGCCGAGTCCGGTCGCGCGTAGCTGCCGAGCCTGCATGACTAGTCCTCAGACCCGCTATCGAGGACCGGCCGGTGTGACGTCCTACCGCCACGGCTCCGGCCTGGGCCCCCACGGCCGTCGCGGTGGCGATCAAGAACGTCGAGAACGTCGGGTGGTGGGCGATGAGGAGCGCGATGACCGCACAGAAGACGAGGAAGCCGCCCATCCCCGTGATCGTTCCGCGCAGCAGCGAGATGGCCGCCTCACCGCCAGCCTCGCGATGAGTCAGGACAACCATGAGCGAGGCAACGACCGGCAGTGCGGCCAGCATCCCGCCGACGAGCGGGCCGAGCGCGACGCTTGCCGCCGACAACGCGATCACCAGCATGGCGGTCATCACCATCCGCGAGGGGATCCCCACGAGCGCTCCCGGGCGCGTGGCCGAGTCGGTGAGTTTGGCTGCCAGGCTTCCCCGGCCCGAACGCGCCAGCACTCGCCAAGCGACAAGCAGTGAACCCGTGGCGACGGCCAAGGCGGTGGGCAGACTGGTCCCCTCGACGCCGAGACCGAGTCCAGCTCCGGTCAGCGCGGCCGCCGTCCACCCGGCGGCGAGACTCGCCCGCCAGCCATAGCGAGCCGCGTAGCCCCCGTAGGCGAGCGCAAACGCGCTCAGGGTCAGTAATCCGAGCAGGGTTCCGGCGGCGGCTCGCGCCGCGAAGGCACCTCCGTGCTCGAGCGTCAGGATCAGCAGAACCGGTCCGACTATGGCTGGAAAGGCGCTGACAACACCGCCCAGATGCGGACCCCAGCGTCGGACGGCGAGCGTCGAACCGGCCGCCAGCACGGGGCCGAGCACGAGCTCTGTGAGGGTGGTCACCATCGCTGTTACTGAGGGTCGACGTCGACGCTGACGCTGACGCCCTCGCGCGCCGCCGCCGGGGCAAGACGGTCGACTGCCGCGCCCACGGCCACGATAGCCGCCGCGCGTTCGGTGGCCTTGATCACGAGCTGGGTGCGGGCACGGCCGCGGAGGCGAAACAGGGGTGCCGGGCCGAGCACGTCCCCGGCTTGGGGTCCGAGCGCGGCCGCGATGGCCTGCGCGGCGGTAACGGCCGGGCCGTCCTCGACGGCCGAGCAGACGATCCGGATCAAGGTGGCGAACGGCGGGTAGCGCAGTGCCTGGCGGCGGTGCAGCTCGTCGCTGACGAATCCGTCGGCGTCGTGGCGGGTCGCGTAGGCGATCGCCCGGGCGTCGGGGGCCAGGGTCTGCACGAGCACCCGGCCCCCGTCGGCCCTGCGGCCGGTGCGTCCGGCCAGCTGGGTGACAAGCGCGAAGGTTCGCTCCTCGGCCCGGAAGTCGGGAAAGCGCAGCGTCTGGTCGGCGTCGAGCACGACCCCGAGTGACACGTCGGCGAAGTCGTGGCCCTTGGCCACCATCTGGGTCCCGACCAGCACCCCGGCCGCGGCCTGATCGAAGCTCTGCAAAGTGCCCGCCCGGCGCTCGAGCGTGGCCGCATCGGCGTCCAACCGGAAGACGGGGAAGCCGTCGCCGCCCAGCGCGGCGCGCAGCTCGTGCTCGATGCGCTCGGTGCCAGCCCCGTGGCGCGCGACGCTCACCGAGGCGCACTTCGGGCAGCGGCTGGGGACCACCTCGCGGTGCCCGCAGTGGTGACAGGCGACGAACTCACCCTGACGGTGCAGGACGAGCGCGACCTCGCAGTTGGGGCAGAACCAGACCCGCCCGCAGGCGCGGCAGGAGAGGAAGTTCGACCAGCCGCGGCGGTTGAGCAGGATGATCGCCTTGCCGCCCGCCCGCCGGAGGTCGGCCAGGGCCATCCGCGTCTCGGGGTGAAGGGGCTCGTGCCGGCCGCGCATGTCGAGGACCTCCACGGCGGGCATCGGGCGTCGGTCTACCCGTTCGGGCAGCCGCAGACGGGCCATGCCCCGCATGCTCTCCGGGCGCGGCGTGGCGCTACCCGCGACCAGCACGGCGCCCGCCTCGCGGGCCCGCTCCTGCGCGACGCTGCGGGCGTCGTAGCGCGGGTCACCCTCGTGCTTATAGGAGCTCTCGTGCTCCTCGTCGATGATGATCAGGCCGAGGTCAGAGAGCGGCGCGAAGATCGCCGAGCGCGGGCCCACGCACACCCGCGCCTCGCCGTCGCGCAGCCGCAGCCACTCGTCGTAGCGCTCGCCCGCCCCCAGCGCCGAGTGCAGCACAGCGACAACGTCGCCAAAGCGGGTCTGAAAGCGCCACAACGCCTGGGGGGTGAGCGCGATCTCGGGCACAAGCACGATCGCCGAGCGTCCCGCCTCCAAGGTGGCCGCAACGGCGCTCAGATAGACCTCGGTCTTGCCAGAGCCGGTGACCCCGTGGAGCAGAAAGCTTCGCTGGCCGCGGTCACTCGGCGGGTCGGCGATCGCGGTCAGGATCGGCGCCAGCGCCGCTCGCTGGTCGGCGGTCAGCGGCGGTGCCAGCGCGGCGGCGGTCCCCAGCGGACGCGTTACCGGTCGCCGCGGCCGCACCCGCGTCTCGAGCCTGACCAGCTCTCGGGCCTCGAGGCGACGCAACCCTGCCGTCCCGAGCTCGGCGGCGACCGTGGAGCCGCGCTCGCGCAGGATGCTCAGTAGCTCGCGCTGTCGGTCGGTGAGCCGGCCCGCGGCGTCCTCGAGCGCGGCCGCGCCCGCGGGCGTCAGTGCCGCGCTCAGGGCCCGGCGCGCCGTGACTCCCTCGGCGGTTCCCGGCGCCAGGGTCAGGCTAAGCGCGCGGGCCAGCGTCGAGCAGTACTCACGGGCCATCCAAGCCGCGAGGGCGACGAGATCAGCCGGGATCGACGCGGCCAGCACCCGATGGGGCAAGGCCAGGCGAGCGGGCTCGAGCTCGGAGTCAGAGGCCAGGGCGGTAACGACGCCGAGTGCTCGCCGCCCCCCGAACGGCACCTGCAGGACCGAGCCGACGCCGACGCCGGCGTGCTCTTCGGGATCGAGCCGGTAATCGAAGGGCCCGCGCACCGCCCGGGTACGGGTCAGCGGCTCGACACGGGCGATCACGAGGCACTCGGGCACATGGAGGCTCGAATCTAGAAGGCCACGAGGATGGCGCTTTCACCCCTGGCACCCATTACGCTCTCAGGGAGTGGACGTGGAGCCGGGCGAGATCATCTTCTTCGACGGCCACCCGTCATGGCTGTCGATGGCCGGCCTGTTCGGCCGGGGCCTGTTGGCGGCTGTCGCAGCCGGGGTGGCGGCCGGGGTTATCACCGCGCTCAGCGCCGGGCACGTCGCGGTCGGCTGGGTGATCGTCGCCGTGCTGGCGGTGTTCGTACTCCTGCTGCTGATCGGTCAGATCCGGCGGATCCAGACCACCTACTCGATCACCAGCCAGCGCCTGACGATCGAAACCGGGCTCCTCTCGCGGCGGCTGCGCCAGACGCGGCTCGAGCGCGTCCAGAACGTCAACGCCTCACAGTCATTCGCCGAGCGGATCCTGCATGTCGGGACGGTGGACTTCGACACCGCCGGGGAGGCCGGCTACGACTTCTCCTTCCGGGGGGTCGGCGACCCCCGCGGGATCGTCCGGACGGTCGACCGAGCGCTGCACGATCTGCCCAGCGGCCGGGGCGGGCCCCAGGCCCGGGCTGCGGTCTGAGCCCCACCCCCGGCGCTCACGGAACGCGGATGAAAAGCTGGGCGCTGGACTCCCCTGGGCTGCGGGTCGAACTCAGGCCGATCGAGGTGAGCCTCTCCAGGTCTGCGAGCAGCGCCTTGACCCGGGCGCTGCGGATGAATCCCGTCTGCCGTCCGAGGGCGAGCAGCCGTCTGAAGTCGAGGTAGACCAGCGAGGTCAGCCGCGCGGGCCGGGCCCCGAGGGCGAGCCGGTACCCGGGATCGCCGGTCAGCGCGTGGCTGTGTGGGGCGAAGGCGGCGATGCCCTCGAGGCTGGTCGAGATCACCACCAAGCCGTGGAACACGGCGTAGTCGAACTGGAGCCCCCGTGAAAGCACCAGCTGGTGCGCGGCGATTCCGGCCACCGTGCGGTCAGTGAAGACCGGGGCCTTGCCGGCGGGCGCGTTGGGCGGTGTGAAGAGCTGGACGAGCGGGATCTGGAGCTGGGCGAGCTCGGTGCGGACCTGGGCCTCATGGGCGGTGCGAGCGACGACGACAAGCGTCGGTGAGCCGGTCGGGGCCACGATCGCCACCGCGGTCTCGCCGGAGAAGATCGAGGTCAGGTCATGGACGTTGACACCCTCGGAGGCCAGGGCTGAACCCAGGCGCGAGAGCAGCGGGGCGATGCCGCCTGCCACCCCGGCCGCGGCACCGGCGTTGAGGAGCGAGGGGGCCACACGGTCCAGCCCGACGACGTCGAGCATCAGGATCGAGCCAGTCGGCATCACCTTCTGCAGCGTCGGCGCAAAGGTCGTGGCGGCAGGGCTGATCCGCGCCAGGCTGGGATCGAGGGCGCTGTGCAGCTGCACCCGGGCTCCGCCGGACGCCGGCGAGAGGCTGATCGCCACCCCCTCCAGCGCAGGCTGGTAGAGAAGCGCGCCCAGAGCGGCGAGCACGCCGCCCTGGGCCGTCAGCACCCGCTGCACGCCGGCCAGCGACGCGTACGCGTCGAGCACCCGTCCGGAGGACTCGCGGGCGACCGCGCGCTGATACACCGCCGAGCCGGCCAGCGAGCGCGTCGAGCCGGCGTTGACGTCGATCGCCGCCCGCACGCTGGTGTCCTGCCCCAAGACCAGGAAATGCGAGACGAAGGCCAGCTCGCTTGCGGTCGGATAAACCAGCAGGGGCGTGCCCCGGTAAGAGCCGTGGGCGGTCGCGCCGTGCGCGCGCAGGAAGGCCCGGGCCCGCGTCGGGTTCCGGACATCGAGGACGAGCAGGGAGCCAGCCGTGGAGGTGGCGGTGTTGAGCAGGGCGAGGGATGCCTCGTTGCCCAGCCAGGGACCGATCTGGCCGGAGAAGTCCACCGAGTGGCCCCCGGCGAGGATCGCCCCGATTCGACTCTGCACCGCGGCAGCGGCGAGCGGGAAGTCGGGAAAGCGTTCGGCGAGTTTGACGGCCTGACGGACCGCCGGCCGGTGCCGGTCCAGCGAGACGTTGACGTAGGCCAGTGCGTCCGAGGGCACCAGGGCAGCGGCGCCGGTAGCCGGCGGGGGAGGCCCCGGTCTGCCGATGATGACCAGGGCGAGGACCGCGATCAGCCCCAGGATCAGGGCGACGACGGGTTCAAAGCGCTCCCCCGACAGGGTGCGGGGCTCAGGGGCCGTCGGGGGCTCGCTGCTCGTCACCTCGGTCTCGGTCACCGATCCTTGAGTAGATCAGGCTGCGGCGCCGCGGGCGCCGGCCGGCCGGCGTTCGTTGCGGGCTACGAAGTCGATGATCGTCGGCACGCCCTCGAAGCGGTAGCGCTCACGCAGGCGATTCTCGACGAAGTAGGCGTAGTCGCGGGTCACCCGGGCCCGCGAGTTGACCTGGATCGAGAAGCGCGGAGGCCGCTCCGCGGTCTGGGTCATGAACAACAGCTTCAGGCGGTGTCCCGAGCCCGCGCCTTTGCCGCCGGCCCCGACCGGGGGCTGGCGCGCGGCGGTGACCTCAGAGAGGAAGCGGTTGAGCTGCGGAGTGGGAATCCGGGTGCGGCTGCGGTCGGCCAGCGCGATCGCTTCGACCAGCAGCCGGTCAACGTGGCGCCCGGTCTTGGCGCTGGCCGTCAGCACGCGGGGGCGCAGGCGCAACTTGCGGTTGACGTGCGCGCGCTCGTGGTCGAGGTCGACGTTCTCGGCGATGTCCCACTTGTTGAGGACCAGGGCCGTGGCGCAACCGCTCTTCATGGCCATTTCGGCCACGCGAAGATCCTGGGTGGTCACTCCGTCGTTGGCGTCGCAGACGACCAGCGCCACGTCGGCGCGCTCGGCGGCGCGGCGCGAGCGCAGCGAGGTGTAGTACTCAAGCGACTCGCCCACCTTGGCCGCGCGCCGGATACCAGCGGTATCGACCAGGATCAGCTCGCGGTCGCGATAGGTGAGCGGGAGGTCGATCGCGTCGCGCGTCGTCCCGGCCAGCGGCGACACGATCACCCGTTCAGAGCCGGCGAAGCGGTTGACAAGCGAAGACTTGCCGACGTTGGGGCGGCCGATCAGGGCCAGGCGTACGGCCAGGTCGTTCTCCTCGCCCTCCTCGCCGGATTCCGGCGCGAGCGCGACGATCCGGTCCAGCAGGTCACCTGTGCCCAGGCCCTGGGCGGCGGAGACGGCAATCGGGTCCCCGAGCCCGAGCCGGAAGAACTCGGCCGCGTGCGGCATCTCGGTGACCGTGTCAACCTTGTTGGCGGCGACCAGAACGGGAAGCGGGCTGCGGCGCAGCAGTTCGGCCATCTCCTCGTCGCCGGGGCGCAGCCCCGCCTTGGCGTCGACGACGAGCACGGCGACATCCGCGTCGGCGAGCGCGGCCCGGGCCTGGTCCTGGATCTGCCCGGCGAGCACGTCATGATCCTCTAGGTCGACGCCGCCGGTGTCGATCAGCGTCAACGCCCGGCCGTTCCACTCGGTGCGCAGCTCCTTGCGGTCCCGGGTCACCCCCGGGCGCTCGTGTACGACCGCCTCCCGTGACTCGGTGAGGCGGTTGACCAGCGAGGACTTGCCCACGTTGGGGTAGCCGACGATTGCGACTTTCATGGGATTGAGTATGAGGCCCAGCCCGAGGAACTGGCTCAGGGGCTGCGCCGGCATGGCGGATTGGGGCCGCGTTTCAGGCTTGGAAGCGGGCCACGGACGTTTCAGGCTTGGAAGCGGGCCACGGACGTTTCAGGCTTGGAAGCGGGCCACGGACGTCCGCCGGGCCACGGCGAGGCTGGCAGAGCACGCGCCGCGACTTCTGTAGGGGCTTGCTCTTCTGGCCTCACCCCTCGAGGCCGGGAGAGCAAGGGCGGGGGAAAGAGCCGCCGCTTGCTCTGCTGGCCTCGCTTGGACTGCATTTCGCCGGTTCCCCAGCCTCAACGGCGCAGCGCAGACCCCTCGGGCGCCTGGTCCGCATAGGTCCAGAACGGTCAGGCGGTCAGGCGGTCAGGCGGTCAGGAAGCCAGACGGCCAGACGGCCAGACGGCCAGACGGTCAGGAAGCCGAGCGCGCCAACGAGCTGATCTTCTCCACTACCTCATCCAGGGACAAGCCCGTCGTGTCGAGCACGATCGCACCTTCGGCGGCGGTCAACGGCGAATGCTCACGGCTCTCGTCGCGCTGATCGCGGATTGTCTGCTCGGCGAGGACGGTGGCCGGGTCGGCGCCGATCTGGGCGGCGCGGCGACGGGCGCGCTCCTCGGGGCTGGCGGTGAGGAACACCTTGACGGCCGCGTCGGGGGCCACGACGGTGCCGATGTCGCGTCCTTCCGCAACCCAGTCTCCGGCACTCAGCAGGTCACGCTGGGCTACCACCATCGCGGCCCGGACGAGCGGGTCGGCGGCGGCCCGAGACGCCGCCTCGGACACCTCTGGCGTGCGGATCGCCGCGCTGACGTCGCGCCCATCGAGCCGGACCTGGCCGAAGGGCTCGATCTGGAGCTCGCCGGCCACCGCCGCCGGCTCCTGGCCTCGCTCCAGCGCGGCCAGGGCGACGCACCGATACATGGCGCCCGAGTCGAGGAAGATGAATCCGAGCGCGTCGGCGACGGCGCGGGCCACGGTTGATTTGCCGGCGCCCGCGGGCCCGTCGATCGCGATCACCATCAGGCCGCCAGCCCGGCCACGTGGTCGGCAAAGCCGGGGTAGGAAACCTCGGCGGCCTCCATTCCGATCACCTCGACTCCCTCCTCGGAGGCCAGGCCGGCCACAGCCCCGAGCATGGCCAGGCGATGGTCCCCGTGGGCCTCCATCTGGCCGCCGCGCAGGCCACCAGTGCCGCGGACCGCGAAGCCGTCGTCGAAGGCCTCGATGTCGGCCCCCAGGCCGCGCAGGCCATCCACCACGGTGGCGATCCGGTCTGACTCCTTGACCCGCAGCTCGTGCGCTCCACGCACGATCGTCTCTCCCTCGGCAAAGCAGCCGAGCAGCGCAACCAGCGGCAACTCGTCGATGGCCAGCGGCACCTCGTCGGCTGTCACGGTGGTGGCCTCGATCGGTCCGGCGCTGACGTCGAGGTCGCAGACCGGCTCGCCGGCCGCGAAGCTGCCCTCGGGCTCGAGCTCGCCAACCACCACCGCTCCCATCCGCTGGGCGATGCGGACAAACCCGGTCCGGGTCCAGTTGACGCCGACGCCGTCGAGAACCAACCGCGAGCCGCGCGTGATCACGCCCGCGGCGATCAAGAAGGCGGCGCTCGACATGTCCCCGGGCACGCTGAGGGCCTCGAGCTCGAGCTCGTCGGCGTTGCCGATCGTCGTCATCACTGCCCTGCCCAGCGCTTCGCGCCGCACGGCGGCGCCGGCGCCGAGCAGCATCCGCTCGGTGTGATCGCGCGATGCAACCGGCTCGCGCACCGTGGTGCCGCTGGTCGCCAGCCCGGCGAGCAGAACGCAGGACTTGACCTGCGCGCTAGCCACCGGAAGCTCGTAGTCGATCCCGGTCAACGGGGCGCCGTGGACGGTGAACGGCGGGTAACGCCCGTCCCGCGCGGTGATCCGCGCCCCCATCGCCTCCAGCGGCTCGGCGATCCGGTCCACGGGCCGGCGGCGGATCGACTCATCGCCGTCGAGCGTGAAGACGGAGTCCTGCTGGAAGGCCAGCCACCCGGGCATCAGCCGCATCAGCGTCCCGGCGTTGCCGACGTCGATCGGCGCCGAGGGGGACTGAGCGTCGCGCATCCCACAGCCCCGGATCAGCACCTCTCCCTCGCGGCGCTCGACGATCGCCCCCACTGCCTGGACGGCCTGCAGGGTCGAGGTCGTGTCAGCGGCCTGAAGGTAGTTGCTGATCCGCACCGGCTCAGCGGCCATCGCGCTGATGATCGCGGCCCGGTGGGAGATCGACTTGTCGGCCGGCGGGGTGAGGCGCCCGCGCAGCCGCAGCCCGGGACCAAAGCGCTGGTTCATGCCCGGGCCACCGGGAAGCCGAGCCCCCCCACCAGCGCCTCGGCGTGGGCGGCGGGCTCCTCGCCCGCGATCCAGAGCGCGACCACCCCTTCGCTCATGTCCCCGGCGGGGTGGAGCGCCATGTCGGTGATGTTGACCCCGGCCCGGCCGAGTTCCAGCGCAAGCTGGGCGATGACCCCGGGGCGGTTGGGCACCGAGGCGCGAAGCTCGAACAGCTGACCACCGGCCAGCTGACCCTCGAGCAGTCGCCGGCGGTCGTCGGCGGCGGCGTCGTTCCACCGCGCGATGGCGCCCCCGTCACCGGCGGCGAGCGCGGCCCGGATCTCGGTCAGGCGGATGATCGTGGCGTCGAGCTCGGCGCTCAGGGCGTCGCGGTTTGACAAGTAGATGTCGGTCCAGATCGCGCTGGGCGCCCCGGCGACCCGCGTCGCATCGCGAAAGCTCGGCCCGGTCGCGGGTAGGCGCTCGCCCCCGGCGGCGAGACTGCCGGCGGCCTGGGAGACGAGCACGTTGGCGAACACGTGGGGCAGGTGCGAGACGGTGGCCAGGATCCGGTCGTGGGTCTCGGGGTCGATTGCGGTCGGCTGAGCACCCAGCCCGCGTAGGAGCCGATGCAGGCGCTCGTAGAGGACGCCCGAGGTCCCCGCCCCCGGGGTCAGGTACCAGGTAGCGCCCTCGAACAGATCCGAGCGGGCGTGCTCCACCCCGGCGTTCTCGGCCCCGGCCAGAGGGTGGCCGCCCACGAAGCGGGGATCCTCGTGGGCGGCGACGACCGCCCGCTTGGTGGACCCAACGTCGGTGATCACACAGTCGGCCGGCGCGGCGGCAAGCGCTTCGCCGACCAGCTCGGGTAGCCCGCCGACCGGCACGGCCACGAACACCGCCTGGGCACCGGCGACCGCTTCGGCGGCGGTGCCGGCGGCGGTATCCACGGCTCCCAGCTGCTGGGCGCGCTCGAGCGCGGGCTCGGAGCGGTCATAACCCCATACCGTGGCCCCGAGGCGCTCGCGGGCGGCGAGTGCCACCGAGCCACCGATCAGCCCCACCCCGATGACCGCGACCCGCATGTCCGGGGCGACTACCGGGCGCCCCGGCGGACGCGGACCGCCTCGGCGAGACCGTCGAGCACGTCGACCGTGGTGTCCCAGCCGATGCAGCCGTCGGTTATCGACTGCCCGTAGGTCAGCGGCTCGGGACCACCGAGGTCCTGACGCCCCTCGACCAGGAACGACTCGAGCATCACCCCGACGATCGTCGTATCCCCGGCGGCGACCTGATCGGCCACCGCGGCGGCCACCGCGGGCTGGCGCGCGGGGTCCTTGCCGCTGTTGTCGTGGCTGAGATCGATCATGACCCGCTCGGGGAGCCCAGAGGCGCGCAGCAGGGCCAGCGCCTGCGCAACCGACTCGAGGCTGTAGTTGGGAGCCCCCTTGCCGCCCCGCAGGATGATGTGGCAGTCGTGGTTGCCGCGGGTGTAGAGAATGGCCGGGGTTCCGTCCACGTCGATGCCTGCGAAGGCGTGGGAGGCACCGGCCGCGCGGACGGCATCGACTGCCACCTGGACGTTGCCATCGGTGCGGTTCTTGAAGCCTACCGGCATCGACAGTCCGGAGCCGAGCTGGCGGTGGATTTGGCTCTCCACGGTGCGAGCGCCGATCGCCCCCCAACTGACCACATCAGAGATGTATTGCGGGGTGATCGGATCCAGGAACTCGCAGCCCACCGGCAGGCCGAGGGCCAGGACCTCGAGGAGCAGCCGCCGCGCCATCCGCAGCCCCGTGTTGACGTCACTGGAGCCGTCGAGATGGGGATCGTTGATCAGGCCCTTCCAACCGATCGTCGTGCGAGGCTTCTCGAAGTAGACCCGCATGGCCACACACAGGTCAGGTGAGAGGTGCTGGAGCTGTTCGCTGAGGCGCTGGGCGTACTCCGAGGTCGCCGCGACGTCGTGGACGCTGCACGGGCCGACGATGACCAGCAGGCGGTCATCGCGCCCGTCCAGGACTGCCGCTACCTCCGCCCGGCCGCGCGTGAGGACATCGGCGTGGGCCTCGGTCAGCGGGAGCTCCTCGATCAGCTCGCGCGGGGCGGCGAGCGGGACCAGCCGCTCGATCCGCTGATCGCGGACCGCGTTGCTCAGTGAAGAACCGGTAACGGTCACGTCAGCTACAGGGTTGCCGGGGCGGTCGACTCGGCGGACACCTTGCCGGCCAGCGCTGCCGCCGCCCGGACGCGATCGGCGTAGGCACCGAACTCCGCCGCGACCAACTGCTGGGGTCCATCGCAGATCGCCTCATCGGGGGCAGGATGTACCTCGACGATGATGCCGTCGGCACCGGCGGCGGCCGCGGCCATCGACAGCGGCAGGACGAGGTCACGACGACCGGCCGCGTGACTGGGATCTACGATCACCGGCAGGTGGGTCATCTCTTTGAGCACCGGGACGGCCATCAGGTCCAAGGTGAAGCGGTAGGCGGTCTCGAACGTCCGGATCCCCCGTTCGCAGAGCATCACCGACTCGTTGCCCTCCTTGAGGATGTACTCAGAGGCCATCAGCAACTCCTCGAGCGTGCTGGCGAGCCCGCGCTTGATCATCGCGGGGCATCCTGAGCGCCCGATCTCGGTGAGCAGCGTGTAGTTCTGCATGTTCCGGGCGCCGACCTGGATCACGTCGGCGACCTCGAGGACCGCCTCCAGGTCACGCGCGTCCATGACCTCGGTGACGATCGGAAGGCCAGACTGGGCCTTGGCCTCGGCGAGCAGCCGCAGGCCCTCCTGGCCCAGCCCCGAGAAGGCATATGGAG
Organism: Solirubrobacteraceae bacterium; assembly: GCA_049697735.1. Classification (GTDB taxonomy): domain Bacteria; phylum Actinomycetota; class Thermoleophilia; order Solirubrobacterales; family Solirubrobacteraceae; genus Palsa-465. The sequence goes on along the minus strand of JBAVWI010000181.1, from coordinate 1,373 downwards.
AGGTGCGGGGCTTGTAGGCGCCGCCGCGAAACAGCGTGGCTCCGGCGTCGCGGACCACGCGGGCGGTTTCGAGCGTCTGCCGGCGGGACTCCACCGTGCACGGCCCGGCGATGAGGGCGAAGTGCGGCCCGCCCACCGGGCGGCCGCCGATGTCGAACACCGAGCGCTGGCCGTGGGCGATCTCGGCCGAGGCGAGCTTGTAGGGCTTGGAGATCGGAAGCACCCGGTCGACCCCGGGGCTGGCCTCGAGTCCGAGCCGGGCAACGTGCTCTCGGTCCCCGATCGCGCCGATCACCGTGAGCTCCTCGCCATTGATCACGTGGGCGCGCGCGCCGGCGTCGCGCACGCGGTCGAGTACGGCCTCCACCTCCTCTTCGCTGGCCATCGGTTTCATGACAATCATCATCTGCTGGTCCTTTCCTGTACCTGGGAATCTACGAGAAGCGGCGCGCGGGCCGGTTGCGGAGCCGTCAACGGCCCCGCTTGGGGGTTCTCCGGCGCCCGACCTCCGAGCTGTCCCGCGGCAGGGCGGGCGCTGGGCGACCTTGCGGTCGAGGGTCGGGCGCCTAGCTAAATCGCCAGGCGTAGCGGGCGTAGAAAGACCAGCCGAAGGCGGCGTCGGTGCTGCAGGTCGCGTTGCGGGCACGGTCGTTCATGCGCGTTGCGGGTTCTACCAGACCGTGGCGGTTCTGCCAAGGGCGCGACGAGTCTGACGCTGGCCCCGATCCGGTCCCCGGGTCCTAGGTCCGCAGCCCGAGGGTCGCCTTGCGCAGGGACGATCGGCTGGCTAACACCTGCAGCCGAACGCGACCGTCGCGGCGAAGCCGACGCTGGAAGGCGGGGGCCAGCTTCAGGGTGATCGTGCGCGCGGCGCCGGCCGGGACCGCGTAATGAGTCGAAGCCACCACCAAGCTTTGAGTGCCCCAGTGCCCATGGACCCGCACGGTCACGACCGTGAATAACCACAAGATGCCGGCGCAGGGCGCCGAGCGGCCACAGCGGGCCATCAGCCGGACTCGGCCGTGGGAGGCGACGGCTCGACTCGGGAGGGACAGGAGGGTGTTCCAGCGTGATAGGACCGTGTAGCTGACCCTTTGCACGTGGGTGTTCCCCGCCCGATCGGTGCCGGTCACGGTGAATGTGAATCTGCCGGCGGCGGCGGTGTCGAGCTTACGGCCGGAGGCCAGCGGACCGGTGCAGACGGCTACCCCGCTGCCGCCGGAGTTATCACGACACGCGTACGAGACGGTCACCGGTTGGCCCCGGAGGTAGACCGCTCCGTTGCCAGGACTGACGATACTGACCGTCGGCGGCGTCACGTCGCGCTGGGCCGACTGGGACGCTGACGTCTGCGTTTGCGACGTCGTCGCCGT
>JBAVWI010000180.1:0-4633 GCA_049697735.1 Solirubrobacteraceae bacterium | reverse complement strand
AAAGAGGGACTCCGGCGGCGCCGCCACCGCGGGCCGCTAGCGCTACTCCGGCCAGCGCCAGGGTCAGCGCCAGCGCCAGCAGCTGGCGTCCGCGGGATCGCAGGTCATGCAGTCGGCGCGCGGCCTGCGCCAAGTCAAGCGGCGGCGAATTAAGCAGGCCGGGCACAGCTTTGAGTATGGCTCTCTGATTCGAGCCGCTGCGCTCATCCCGACACCAATTGGTGGTTGCGCAGCCCCCTTTTGCGGTCCAGCACCATCAGGGCGCCGTGCAGGACGCCCTCGCCGTACTCACTGCCGGGGTTGATGCAGACGGTGCGTCCGATCTTGGTCATGCCGCGGGATTCGTGGATGTGTCCGTGCAGCGCGACCAGCGGCTGATGGCGCTCGATCAGCTCGCGGACCGCCTGTGACCCCGCCGAGATCATCGCCACCGAGCCGCCGCGGACGACCGGCTTCAGCGTTGCGTCAAGTTCCGGTGCCTGGTCCAGAGCGGTTCCCTTGGGCGGCACGTGAAGGTTGAACACGCTGCGCGCCGGATCCTCAAGCCGCCCCACAAGCTGCTCGAGATGTTCGCCCAGCTGCTCCTCGGGGAGCTCGCGCGGCGAGTCCCAGGGCGTCGGGTTGGCAATCCCGCACGACAGCATCTGGATCTGGTCGGCCAGCTCCACCGCGATGTCCTCGCAGGCGACGTCCAGCGGCGACTCGGCCAGGACCTCCGCGAGCGCGGGCTCGTCGTCGTTGCCGAGCATCATGAAAAGCCGAATCCCGGTGCCGGCGAGCCTTGCCTCGGCCAGCTTCAGCCAGCGGCGGAGGCTGTCGGCCATCGCCCGGCTGAACAGTTCCCCGACCGCTTGGTCGTTGCCGTGGGCGGCAGCCAGCTCCTCCTCGGTCGTCAGGTAGGGATAGAAGCCGCGGTTGCGAATCTGGTTCTCCAGCGTTTCGAGCTCCTCGCGGGGCGCTAGGCGGCTGCCGATCAGCTCGGGCACGCGCAGGCCGCCGTTGGCCTGGATCAAGGGCACGACCGCCTTGCCGGTGATGTCGCCGCCCATCACCAGCACGTCCGCGTCATAGAACTTCCCGGCGTTGACGAACTTGCGCCACAGCCGGTCAGAGCCGTGGATGTCAGAGGCGTAGTAGACGGTGAAGCTCAACGGGTCACCTCCTCGGGAGTCTCATACCAGCGCTTGCGTCGACCGATCTTCGCCCGCAGCTTCCAGGCGCGCGACTTGGGGGCTTGGTCAAGCTGCTCTCGCAGCGCTGCCGTCCGGGACTGGAGCGTGGTCCGATCCGCCTCCGCGAGAGCCAGCTCGGGCAGCAGGGACTGGAGGGCGTCGAGGTTGTCACCGGCGGTCGTGAACAGTCCCCAGTCGGCGGCGCAGACCTGGCTGACATACGCAGCGTTGAGTTGTCCTTGACCGTCCAGGTCGCCGAGCTTGTGATCGAGCAGGAGCATCACGGCATCGGTCAGGTCCTTGCGGTTGACCTCGGCGACCTGCAGCTTGGCCAGCAGCAGGTCGGCCGCGGGGAGGGTCATCGGCTCGAGCTCCAGTCGGCTTTCGAAATCCAGCGCGTGTGACATCGCGAAACGGTCCAGGAACACATCTATGTGAAACGACCCATCGGGGGCGTGATAGAGCAGTCGGCCGGCGCCATGGGTGGCGTTGAACGTGCGCTCGGGGAGGTAACCGTCTCGCTCCAGCAGCTCCCTGAGCGCACGCGACGTGCGGCGATGAGCCACCACGTCGACGTCCGCGTAGTCACGGCCGAAGGCCGCCCGGGTTGGTTCGGCGCTGCGGTGCCAGATGGCGACGCCGCCGAACAGGCGCAGGGCCAGCCCGGCGTCCTCGGCCGTCTTGACCAGCCGAGGACCCTCCTCGATCGGTGACAGGATCACTCGGGCGGGATCTCCCGGAACGTGTTGGTCAGCGAGATCCCCTGGCTGCGCCGGTACATGGATACGCCCACGTACCAGACCACGGCAATGACCGGGGCGACGAACACCTTGAGCATCGGGCCCCAGCCGAGCTTGCCGCCGAACCCGGTGTGCAGCGCCGTGTAGATCACGAAGGCCCACGAGAGACCCGAGACCAGCGCCACGAGCGTGATCACCGGCACGCCGAGGACCCGGGCGCGCGCCCACCCGGGGGCGTCGGCGTGCATCGCCGCTCGGCGGTAGGGGACGGTCCCGGCGGCGATCGAAACGACGATGAAGGCCAGCCCCATGATGACCAGCACATTGAGCAGGAACGCTCCGAGGCCCTGGTAGATGTTGAGGTAGTTGAGCAGCTCGACGACAAGCGCGACCACGACGGTGGCCACGACCGGCGTGTGGAAACGATCCGAGACGTCGGTCACGCGCGCCGGGGCCAGCCGGTCAAACGACCAGGCGAACAGATTGCGGGTGCCCAGGAGGAAGCCCGTCGGGGTCCACCAGAAGATGGCCAGCAAGAAGCACAGGACTACGACCACCCCCAGCGCCTGGCCGCCGGGTAGGAACTTGACCATTGTCGGGAGATAGGGGGCGAAAGACAGCGTGTAGTGACTGCTGCCGCCGCCGAGTCCGAGGTAGACGAGCGAGCCGAAGAACTTGTACCCGTAGTACTTGTAGATGAGCAATGACGCGACCATGTAGATGACCGCGGCGGCCGCCAGGCCACCAACGATCGACGTCACCGCGGTGCGGCGCGCGTTCTTGATCTCTCCGGCGAAGTAACCGGTCCATTGAAAGCCGGTGTAGACCTGGAAGCAGTAGACCATCGCCGCCAGCGTCGCGCCGAGCTCGATGCTTCCGCCTCCGTGGAAGCCGAGCGAGCCCACCTTGCGCAGGACGGCGTTGTAGGTGGTGCCGGAGCTGTGGTTCCAGTTGGAGATGAAGGTGCTGTGGCTGCCGACCAGCATCAGCACCAGCCAGATCGCCATCCCGATCCAGACGATCGCGAAGGTCACCTTCATGTAGCGCGCCACCGCGTGCACGCCGAACACCATGAGCCCGGCGAAGAGGATCGTCAGCACGGTGGAGATCGCCATCATCTCGCCGTTGGACGGGGCATTGATCGCCTTCCCGTGGATGCCGGCCACGTAGCCGAGCGCCGGCAGCACGATCGAGAGCATGAAGGTGAAGTTGAACGCCACCCAGGTCAGGAAGACAAACGTGAGGGCAAAATTGACCACGAAGCCGAGGAAAGGGCTCAGCGTTCGCGACACCCACACGTAGTCGCCTCCCGACCTGGGCATCAAGGCTGTGAAGTACAGGTACACAAGTCCGAAGCACGCCACCAACGGAGTCGCGATCAGGAAGGACACGAACATGTTGGCGTGAGGCCAGAACTGCGGCGCGAAACCCATCACCTGCGTGATCCCTACCGGGATCAGGACGGCCGAGAAGACGAGGTTGAACGCGTCAAAGCCGCTCAACTCGCGCACCAGCCCGGTGGCGTTCCGCGTGAACAGCGTCGGAACTGCTTTTGATGACTGCTGTGTCTCCATTCAATCCACCCTTTCTGACCGCGAGGTCAGTCCATGAAGGCTCCTCCGTTGACCGCGAGCGCCTCCCCGGTGATGAAGCCGGCGTCCCCGCCGGCCAGGAAGGCGACCGCGCGGGCCACGTCCTCGGGCTGCTCCAGCCGGCCCATGGGCGTGTCCTGCACCCACATCTGTTTCACGTCATCGGGAGTCACGCCGCGCAGGCCCGCCTCCCAAGCCAGCTCCCGGTCCTGCATCTCTGTAGCCACGAATCCCGGGCACACGCAGTTGACGCGGATCGAATCGGCCGCCAGCTCGAACGCCATCGCCTGTGTGAGGCCCACGACCCCGAACTTCGAGGCCACATAATCGGCCAGGAACGGCACCCGTCCCTGCTTGCCGGCCATCGAGGCGGTGTTGATGATCACCCCGCCGCGACCGAGCCGCCGCATGGTTCGCGCCGCCGCCTGACCGCAGACGAAGACCCCCTTGAGGTTGACGGCCAGCGTCCGGTCCAGGTCGCTTTCAGCTATGTCGACGAACGGGGCCATATGTGAGATCCCGGCGTTGGAGACCCACACGTCAAGGCGTCCGTAGCGCTCGCGGGCGGCATCGGCCACTCGCGCGGCGGCGGCAGCGTCGGTGACGTCCAGGACGTCGCTGTAGCCCGGTCCGGCGAGCGCGGACTGGGTCGCTCGGGCTCGCTCGCCATCCACGTCGGTAACCACCACGGTCAGACCGCGCCGGGACAGCTCGGTCGCAATCGCGGCCCCGATCCCCGAGCCGGCCCCGGTGACGACGGCGACCTCGGGGCTCATGTCCACACCTGGGCGGCAAGACGATGGGAGATCGGGCGCAGCGCCGGTTCGAGCTCACGGTAGATGGCGTACAGCTCGTCGTAGCGCTGGCGCTGCTGGGGTCGGGGTTGCAAGGGCTCCCCGAGCTTGACCAGCGGACGGATCGCCTCCCAGCCGCTGACCTCGCCGGCGCCCACGCCCGCTGCCAGCGCGGCACCCAGGGCGGCGCCGGGGTGATCGAGCACCGGCCACAGCTCGACGTTGAGCACGTCGGCGAGGATCTGCTTCCAGAGCGTCGAGTGGCTGCCGCCGTTGGTCACGTGCGCCCGCGTGAGGGCGACGCTGCGCTCGGTGAACACCTCGACGTGGTGACG
>JBAVWI010000179.1:0-22000 GCA_049697735.1 Solirubrobacteraceae bacterium | reverse complement strand
GGCTCGGGCGGAGGATCGCGGACCAACAGACGCACCAGCCGGCGCCGGCGCAGCTCGGCCTCGCTCGCGGCTGCCGATTGCTCGAGCGCATGGCCCTCCGCCGACTCGGCCGAGAGGACATCGATGTAGGCAAAGATCGACTCGGCCAGTGAGTACAGGGTGTCGGGCTCAAGACCGGCTTGCACGCCCGCGGCGACAAAGCGTCGCCACGCCACCCGGGCGCCGATGCGGTACGCGCTGAGCAGCGATTCCAGGCTCCGGCCGGCGCGCATCTCCCCGCGTCCGAGCGCTGAATAGACATCCGGGCGCGTCACATGGCCGCCCGCCTCGACCTCCGCCAGGAAGTGGCCAAGCGCCGCCTGCACGCCATCCCGGATACCGTCTCCCAGCGTACCCTCCAGGGGCCGAGCGTAGGCCGGGACGGTGGCCACCGCCTGGATCATCTCGTCGGCAATGTCGGCGAGCTCCGGACGCAGGACGGTGACGACTTCCGGCGGCAGCTCATGCCAGGGCTGATCGGCCATGATTTATACCTAACATATAACTTTTGTTGCAAAAGTAGTGAGTTCCAACGGAGAAATTTGCGCCCCTGCTACGTAGGCTTGGTGATGGAATGAGCCGCACCCACAAGATCGTCAACCTGATCGGCGTGCCCGCGCCGCTGGTTGGCTTGGTGGTGGCCATCGTTCTGCTCTGGAATCGAGCCATCGGACCGCTCGAGCTGGGCCTGCTCATCGGCTTCTATGTCATCACCTGTCTCGGGGTGACCCTGGGTTATCACCGTATGTTCACCCACCGGGCGTTCGAGTCCTCACGGGCCTTCCGGGCGATCATCGCCGTGCTCGGCTCGATGGCCGTCGAGGGCTCGGTCATCACCTGGGTGGCCGACCACCGCAAGCATCACGCCTTCACCGATCAGGAGGGCGATCCGCATTCGCCGCATCTGAGCGGGCCGGGCTTTGTCGGCTCGATCAAGGGCCTCTGGCATGCCCACATCGGCTGGCTGTTTGAGACCGTCGGCACCGCCGAGCGCGAGCGTTTCGCCCCCGACCTGGTCAAGGATGGAGTCGTGCGGGCCGTCGACAAGCTGTTCTGGCTCTGGGTCGTGCTCGGTATGGCGATCCCCTTCGCCCTCGGCTGGATCGTGGGCGGCGGCATCGGCACCGCCCTGACCGCTGTGCTGTGGGGCGGCCTGGTCCGGATCTTCCTGCTGCACCACGTGACCTGGTCGATCAACTCGATCTGTCACTTCTTCGGGCGCAAGCGCTTCGATGTCCAGGACGAATCGCGCAACGTGTTCTGGCTCGCTCCACTCTCGATGGGCGAGGCCTGGCACCACAACCACCACGCCTTTCCCACCTCGGCCTTCCACGGCCTGCGCTTCTGGGAGCGGATGACCGACCCGACGGGTCTGATGATCGCCCTGCTCGAGAAGCTCGGCATCGTCTGGAACGTGATCCGGGTCAGCCCCGACCGGCAGGCGGCCAAGCTCCTCCACCCCGCCGGACCGGCGCCCGCCGCCGCCCCCCGCACGGCGAGCTGATCTCAGCCACCCTGCCGCCGGCGCACCTCGGGTCTCGGGGCAGCGTCTCGGGCAGCTCCCGTGACCTGCACAACGTGACAAACCCGGAGACCGCCGCCGAGTTTGGCGCGGAATGCAGGCACAGAGCGCATCTGGTGACAAACCCGCCGGACACGTCCAGGGTTGTCACCAAATGCATGCTCCCTCCCGGTGCGGCGAGCCGGCCAAGAAACGACCTGCGAGGCCGGGAATACGTCGCTATGCTGCCGAAGATGTCGCAGACCGTGCAGTTGCCGCGGGTTAGCGAGCCGGGCGGAGGGCTAGGGGGACACTGGCGCGTGCTCGTGCTCAACGACGACTACAACACCTTTGACCACGTGGCGGAGACGCTGGCCGGGGTCGTGCCCGGGCTCACCTTGGCCGACGGTTACCGGATGGCCGATCGCATCCACAACCAGGGGTGTGCCATCGTCTGGAGCGGCCCGCGCGAGGACGCCGAGCACTACTGGTTGCGCCTCGATGACGCCGGCCTGACGATGGGCCCGCTCGAAGAGGGCTGAGCTAGCTCCGAGCTCGAAGAGGGCTCAGCTAGCTCCGCTGGCTCCAGTAGCGCTCGTATCCGGCGTAGAGCTGGTCCACGGGAGCTGCCTGCTGGTAGGTCTGAGCCAACTCGGGGCCCCCGCCGCGCAGGATCTCCTCCTGCACGGTCCTGATGAACAGCTCGCGGTCGCCGCCATGGGCAAGCTGTGCCCAGGCGTCGAGGCGTGCCTCGAGCTCGTCCAGCTGGGCGGTGACGTCATCACTCTCCCCGAAGTGAGTTATGGCCAGGACCTCGGGGGACCAGGAGCGGATCACGGCAATCGAACGCTGCCAGGCCTCGACATCTATGTCCGGCGGTGGCGTCGGCGGGATGACGATCGAGCCGGGCGAGATCCGAACCCCGCCCACATCGCCGACGAAGGCCACCGAGCCGTGGCGGAAGGAGACATGATGCGAGGCGTGGCCCGGGGTGTAGGCGACCTCGAAGTCGCCGCCGAACAGCTCCTCGCCGCCCACCAGGGTGTGGAGGTTGGCCTCCGGAACGGGCCGCATCTCGCCCCACAGACGGTCCATGTCATCGCCGTAGAGGCGGGTGACGCTCTCTACCAGCCGGGTGGGATCGATCAGGTGCCGGGCGCCGCGCTCGTGCACATAGACCTCCACCTCGGGCCACCGCTCGACGAGCGATCCGGTGCCACCGGCATGGTCGAGATGGATGTGGGTGAGCAGGATTGCCCGCGGCCGAGCTTCGCCGAGGCTGGCCAGGAGCGTCTCCAGGCATGAAGTCGGCCCGGGATCGATCAGCACGTCGCCGACCTGCCAGCAGGCGATCACACGCTCGCGTCCGAGGTGCATGAGGTCAATCACGCGCACGACGGGTCCGGTAGGGAGACGGGCTAGCGGGAGGCTCGCCGGTCGGCGGCGGCCTGCGAGGCGGGGGGAATGACGGATCGCGTCCCCCTGACGGGCGGGGGGTTCTCGCCCTCAGATGGGGGGTTGGCGCCCTCCGATGGCGACGTCGTCGCATCCGGGGGTGGGCTCGCGCTCCCCGGCGGTCGGGCCGGGTCCGCGGACGGCTCCGGCGGCAGGGGATCGTCCCGCTCGGGCAGGGGGGCAAAGCGGCGGGTCGCCTCGACGTCGTCCGGCGGGGGTTCGTAGCGAACCGTCGCGTCCGGCTCGTCGGCCTCGAGCTTGGTCTCGGCGGGATTCTCGGCGTCGTAGAGCTCGGTCTCGTTTTGATCTTCGGCGTAGGGAAGCTCGAGCTCCTCGTCTTCGCCGGCGTCGCCGTAGTCGGCACGCGGAGGCTCGGGCTCCCCGCCGACAGGATCGAGTTCGGCTTCGTCGGCCAGCGGATCGAGTTCGGCTTCGTCGGCCAGACGATCGAGTTCGGCTTCGCCGGCCAGACGATCGAGTTCGGCTTCGCCGGCCGGCGGATCGAGGCCCGATTCGCCGACTACGGGATGAGGCTCTGACTCGACCTCGGGGAAGCGGTCGGAAGCGCCGTCGGCCACGGCCAACAGTTGGGCAGCGAGCTCGCGGGCATCGTCGACGATCCGGCCCCGCTCGATCCAGATCCGATCCGTGTCGGCATCCAGGTCCTTGACCCGCTGCTGCGCGCCGACGATGATCTCGGCCGCTTCGGCTCGGGCCGCCTCGAGGCGATCCTCGGCCTCGGCACGGGACTGTTCAGTGATCTGCTCAGCGGTTTCGTGGGCGCGCTGGAGAATGCCCGAGATCTGCTCACCGACCCGCTCCAGGGCGCGGCGCACGGCGGCCTCAGGCGAGCGCGTGGCATGGAGCTCGGCCACGAGCTGACTGGTCCGCCGCACGTAGGCATCCACGGCGATCCGGTCATAGCCCCGCAGCGCGTTGGGGAAATCGGCGTTGACAACCACGGCGACCGGGTCGTCGGGAAGGGTCTCGAGCGGGGCGGTGATCTCCTGAAGGATCGCGTGCTCGTTGGCGGCTGAGCTCTGATCTGGCATAAGGTGATCTGGCCCTATTGTCGCAGGTGCGGCGGCCAAGGCTCGGCTCATACAATGGCGCCATGCCTGAGACGCCCCCGGCTCGCCTCCCCGAGCGCGACCGACCGTGGATGATGCGCACCTACGCGGGCCACTCTGACGCCCAGCGCTCCAACGAGCTCTACCGCCGCAACCTCGAGAAAGGCCAGACCGGCCTCTCGGTCGCCTTCGATCTCCCCACTCAGACCGGTTATGACCCCGATCATGAGCTGGCTCGCGGCGAGGTGGGCAAGGTCGGCGTGTCGATCGCCACCATCAGCGACATGCGGACTCTGCTGGACGGCATCCCCCTGGACCAGATGAACACTTCGATGACGATCAACGCGACCGCAGCCTGGCTGCTCGCGCTCTACATCGTCGCCGCCGAGCAACAGGACCCGCCCACGGCCGCCGAACAGCTCCAGGGCACGACCCAGAATGACATTCTCAAGGAGTACCTGAGCCGGGGCACGTACGCCTTCCCTCCCGCTCCGAGCATGCGGCTGATCGCCGACACGATCGCCTACACGGTCGAGCACGTCCCCCGCTGGAACCCGATCAACATCTGCTCCTACCACCTCCAGGAGGCGGGGGCGACGCCCGTCCAGGAAATCGCCTATGCGATGAGCAACGCGATCGCCGTGCTCGATGCCGTCCGCGAGCGTGTCCCCACGGAATTGATGGGCAGTGTCTTCGGGCGTATCTCCTTTTTCGTCAACGCCGGCGTGCGCTTCATCGAGGAGCACGCCAAGCTACGGGCCATGGCTGAGCTGTGGGACGAGCTCGGCCGCGAGCGCTACGACGTCCAGGACGAGAAGCATCGCCGCCTGCGCTACGGCGTCCAGGTCAACTCGCTCGGCCTGACCGAAGCCCAGCCCGAGAACAACGTCTACCGGATCGCCCTCGAAGCGCTGGCCGTGACCCTCGGGCGTGACGCACGGGCCCGCGCGATTCAGCTCCCGGCCTGGAACGAGGCCCTGGGCCTGCCCCGGCCCTGGGATCAGCAGTGGTCGCTGCGCCTGCAGCAGGTGCTCGCCTACGAGACCGATCTGCTCGAGTACCCCGACATCTTCGAGGGCTCCAAGGTCATGGAGGGCCTGGTGTCCGAGCTCGCCGCGGGCGCCCGCGCCGAGATGGCGCGGGTGTCCGAGCTCGGGGGCGCCGTCGAGGCCGTGGACTACATGAAGGCCTCGCTGGTCGAGTCCCACCGGGAGCGCTGGCGCCGGATCGAGTCCGGTGAGCTGACCGTGGTGGGCATGAACAAGTTCACCAGCACCGAGCCCTCGCCGCTGACCGCCGACGGCGGGATCCTCGTCGTCGATCCCGCTGTCGAGGCCGAGCGCCGCGCGGCTCTCGAGCAGTGGCGTTCTGAGCGCGACCCGGCGGCGGTGCAAGAGGCGCTGGCCGAGCTCGCCGCCGCCGCTCGCGACGCGAGCGTGAACATCATGCCGGCCACGATCGCCGCCGCCCGCGCCGGCGCCAGCACCGGCGAGTGGTCCCAGACGCTGCGCGACGTGTTTGGCGAGTACCGGGCGCCGACCGGGGTGGGCGAAGCGGCCGAGGTTTCCAGCGAAGACGTGGCGGAACTGCGCGACGATGTGCAACGCCTGAGCGAAGCCCTCGGCCGGCGGCTCAAGTTCCTGGTCGGCAAGCCGGGACTCGACGGTCACTCAAACGGCGCCGAGCAGATCGCCGTTCGAGCCCGCGACGCCGGCATGGACGTCGTCTACGAGGGCATCCGCCTGACCCCGACCCAGATCGCGAGCTCAGCGGCCGAGGAGGGCGTCCACGTGATCGGCCTTTCCATCCTCTCGGGCTCGCACGCCGAGCTGATCCCCTCGGTCTTGGAGTCTCTCGCCGAGGCGGGCGTCGGCGACGTACCGGTGGTGGTGGGCGGGATCATCCCCGACGCCGACGCCGATGCCCTGCGCGAGGCCGGCGTGGCGGCGGTCTACACCCCCAAGGACTGGAACCTCAACCAGATGATGCGCGACATCATCCAGTTGGTGAGCGAGCAGCTGGATGACTCGGGCGCCGCCCGCTTAAGCCAGGCTGGAGGCCGAGCGGGCGGCATGTCCGAGGGCGTCGATACGGCCGCGCCGGCTTGAGCGCGGACCCGCCCGCTCCCGCCGAGGGTACCCTGCTCGCAGCACGACTGCGGGATGGTGACCTGAGCGCGGCACCCGCTGTGCTCAACCTGGTCGAGAGTGCCATCCCCCACGCTCGCGCCCAGACCCGGGAACTGCTGGCCCGCCTCTCCCCCGCCGAACTTGGGACCGAGGCCCCAGGACACATCGTCGGCGTGACCGGACCCCCGGGGGTCGGCAAGTCGTCCCTGCTCTCGCGTCTGATCGCCGAGTGGCGAGCGCGCGAACGATCGGTGGCAGTCCTGGCCGTGGATCCGAGCTCCCGCCGCTCGGGCGGGGCTCTACTCGGCGATCGCGCTCGGATCCAACGAGACCCGGCGGACCGCGGTCTCTTCATCCGCTCGACGGCTGCCGGTGACCGACTCGGGGGCCTCGCGCCGGCCACCCGGGCCGCCGCGGCCGCGCTGGCCACCGCCTTCGATGTCGTCGTGATCGAGACGGTGGGCGTCGGGCAGTCCGAGACTGAGGTCGCCGAGGTGGCCGACACAGTCGTGGTCGTGGTCCAGCCAGGCTCCGGCGACGTGCTCCAGTTCCTGAAGTCCGGAATCATGGAGGTCCCCGACCTGCTTGTCGTCACCAAGGCCGACCTGGGCCGGGTGGCCACCCGGGCGCTGTCCGATCTGCATGCCGCCCTGCGCTCGCTCGGCTCGGGGGCCACCGAGGTGCTGTCGGTCTCCTCCGTCGCCCCGGGCGTCGGGATCGCCGAGCTCGTCGAGGCCCTGGATCGTCACCGCGCCGGTCTGGACCTGGAGACACGCCGGCGGACCAGCCGCCGCCTGCACGCGCTGGCCGACTTCGTGGCCGAGTTCGGTGAGCGGGGACTGCGCGAGCTGGGCGGTCGGCGCGAGGCCGAGCGCTGGCTGGAAGCGCAGTCACCCGGCGCCGACGTGGCTACGCTCGAGCGCGCCCTCGAAGCGCGGGTGGCGTGAGGGTTGTCCGGTCTCGGGCACCAGATCAAGCTCCCTGGCGAGCCCCTGATCTCCGACCAGACCGCGCTGCGGCCGTGGCGAGATTCTGATCTCCAGCCGCTCGTCGTCGCCTGCCAGGACGCCGAGATCGTGCGTTGGACCCGGGTGCCGGAGAACTACGGCGAGGCCGACGCGCGCGCGTACCTGCTGCAGCGCTACGACACGGCCTTCGCAGGGCTGTCGGCACCCTTCGCGATCGTCGCGGCTCCCGATGGCGAGCTGCTGGGGTCGATCTCGCTGATGCGCTTTGCCTGGGAGCACGCTCGCGCCGAGGTCGGTTACTGGCTGGCCGCGCCCGGTCGCGGGGCCGGCCACGCCACGCGAGCCGTCCGTCTGATCTGTGCCTGGGGCTTTGCCACGCTCGGCCTGGAGCGAATCGATCTGTTGGCCGGGACCGGCAACGCCGCCTCCCAGCACGTGGCCGAGCGCTCTGGGTTCACCCGCGAGGCCGTCCTGCGCTCTTACCTGGCCCACCCCTACGGCCGCCAGGACGTGGTCGCCTACGGGCTGCTGAAGACCGAAGCCCGCAGCTGAGCCGCGAGGGCGCTGACCAGGCGCAGGCCGCTACGGCGAGGTAAGGGAGACCAGACGCCAGCCGTGTTTGGCCCGCACGAGCTGGATCTTCTCGAGCGCCGCCCGCTGACCGGTGGCCCCGGCCAGCACCACAGCGGACGCGGACGCGCCCTTCACCGTCACCCGCGAGATGCTGATCGTCGGGTGCTGGACGCTGGAGACGAAGATCCTCATCGCCTGCTGGCAGCTGACGCCGGCCACCGTCAACCGGGCGACCAGAGTGGGCGCCAGAACCTGATCACACAGGATGGTGACGTCTCGCTTGGCGGTGGCCGAAGCGAACTGCTGGATCTTGGCCCGGACGTCATTCTGGGGGCTCGCGCCGCACCCGGTGAGTGCGTAGGCGATACCCAGGAGCACCCACACTCGGGTCGAGCGCATGGCGGGTAAGAGTACCCTCTGGATGATGGAGTCTGAACCGCTGCGGGACGGACACGGACGCCTCATCGGCGACTTGCGCGTTTCGGTGACCGATCGCTGCAATTTCCGCTGCCAGTACTGCATGCCGGCCGAGGGCCTGCCGTGGCTCGAGCGAGCCGAGATCCTCACCTTCGAGGAGATCGCCCGTCTGGTCGCTGTCATGGCCGCCATGGGCGCCGTCGACATCCGCCTGACCGGGGGCGAGCCGCTGGTGCGCCGCGACTTCCCGGTCCTGGCCGAGATGCTGACTTCGCTGCAGCCGGTGCGCGAGGTCTCGGTGACGACCAACGGCTTTCTGCTCGAGCGTGATGCCGAGAGGTTGGTCCGGGCGGGGATCGATCGCTTCAACGTCTCGGTGGACTCGCTGCAACGCGATCGCTTCTATGAGCTGACCCGCCGCGATGCGCTGCCCCAGGTCCTGCGTGGGCTGGACAAGCTGGCCAGCTTCCCCGAGGCGCACCCGATCAAGGTCAACGCGGTGGCGATCCGCGGCTTCACCGAGGAAGAGGTGCTCCCGTTCGCCGAGCTGGCCCGTCGCACTCCCTACGAGATCCGCTTCATCGAGTTCATGCCGCTGGACGCCGATCGCGCCTGGACGCCCCAGCAGGTGCTGACCGGAGCCGAGATCCGCGAGGCGATCAACGCCGTGCATCCGCTGGAGGCCGAGCCCCGCGAGCCCAACGCCACCGCCCGGGTGTACCGGTTCGCCGACGGCCGGGGTCGCATCGGCTTCATCAACCCCGTCTCGGAGCCGTTCTGCGCGGATTGCAACCGGATCCGCCTGACCGCGGACGGACGCCTGAGAACGTGCCTGTTCTCGCTCAACGAGACCGATCTGCGCACACCGATGCGGGAGGGCGCCGATGACGCCGAGCTCGAAGCCATCATCCGCGACGCCGTGTGGCGCAAGGAGCTCAAGCACCACGTCGGCGAGCCGGGCTTCATCCAGCCGGGTCGCAGCATGTCCGCCATCGGCGGATAGCGCCCCCAGCGGTAAGCGATTGGCAAGCTCTACCGGCCATCAGCGGGTCCGCACATGCTGCTGTTGATGCTCTTCGCCCTGGTGGCTGGAGCCGGTACGGCGATAACTCCCTGCGTCCTGCCCGTCGTTCCGGCGCTGCTTTCGGCCAGCGCTCTGGGCGGCCGGCGCCGCCCGGTCGGGATCGTGCTCGGGCTGGGCCTGAGCTTCACGATCGCGATCGTTGCCCTGGCCCAGCTGGTCAAGGGCGTGGGGCTGGCCGGGGGCGCCGCGCGCTCGCTGGCCATTCTCGTGCTGCTGGCCTTCGGCGTCGTCTTGCTCGTGCCCGGACTGGCCGAGCGAGTTCAGGCCCCGCTTTCCCGCCTGGGCCGCTTCGGGCCGCGCACGCGCGGCTCGGGCTTCTGGTCCGGGGTGGGGGTCGGCGGCGCCCTGGGCTTCGTCTGCGCCCCCTGTGCCGGCCCGATCCTGGCCGCGGTTACCTCGGTGAGTGCGTCCGGGGGCGCCTCGGCACGGGTGATCGCTGTCGCCCTCGCCTATGCAGTGGGGCTGAGCGCAGTGATGCTGCTCTACGGCCTCGGGGGCCGAGCCGTGCTGGACCGGGTTCGCCGCCACGCCCGCGGTCACACCGTCGAACGCGCCCTCGGCGTGGTGCTGCTGGCCACCGGGGTGGTGATGGCCACCAACCTGGACGTCCGCTTCGAAGAGGCGCTGGCCAAGGACACGAGCCTGCCGGCCATCTTCGTCGATCCGACTCGAGCGCTCGAGAACTCCGGCGCCGTCCAGAACCGGCTGGCCTCCCTGCGCCCACGATCGCGCTTTGCGGTGGGCCAGAGCCACCAGGTCGCGGCGATTCCAGCCGCCCACGAGGTCGGGGTGTCGATCCCGGGCGTCCGGACCCCGTCGCTGCCCAAGCTCGGCGCCGCGCCGGACTTCACCCACACCGAGCGGTGGTTCAACACCCCGGGCGGGCGTCCCCTGAGCCTGACCAGCCTGCGCGGGCGCGTGGTCCTGGTCGACTTCTGGACCTACACATGCATCAACTGCATCCGGACCCTGCCCTTTCTCAAGGGGCTGTACGCGACCTATCACCGCTTCGGCCTACAGGTGGTCGGTGTCGAGACGCCCGAGTTCACCTTCGAGCAGGAGGCCGGCAACGTTGCCCAGGCGATCTCCTCCGACGGGTTGCGCTACCCGATCGTTCAGGACAACGCCTACGGAACCTGGAACGCCTACCAGAACCAGTACTGGCCGGCCGAGTACCTGGTCGACGCCAACGGTCAGGTCCGACACACCCAGTTCGGAGAGGGCAGCTACCGCCAAGACGAGGCAGCCGTGCGCCAGTTGCTCTACGAGGCCGGAACGCGCCGCCTACCACCACCGATGAGCGCTCACGCGATCGTCCCGTCAAGCGGCCTGGCTACTCCCGAGACCTATCTGAACTCCGAGCGGGGTCAGAGTCTGGCCCAGCCGCTTCAGACCGGGAGGCACTTTTATGCCGGAGTCAACGCTCCGAGTCTGAACGAGTTCGGGCTCCACGGGACCTGGGATGTGACCAAGCAGTCCTCCAGCCCCGCGGCACCGGGTGCGAGCATCACCGGGCGCTTTCAGGCCGCGCGGGTCTACCTTGTCCTCACCTCGGCCGGCAACCTCCCGCGCCACGTGCTGGTCCTACTCGACGGCCGGCCCATCTCCACTGGCCAGGCCGGGTCCGACGTTCACGCGGGAACTGTGACCGTCCGTGGCCAGCGCCTCTATGACCTGGTCCGGCTGGCAACTGCCGGGCAGCACACGCTGACGCTCGAGGTCCCTTCCGGGGTGAGTGCCTACGACTTCACGTTCGGCTGACCACGGACCCTGGCCTCGGCACGCCGCAGGTCCTCCGGCGTGTTGACGTTGAAGAGCTCGAGCGCGTCGAGCTCGAACTGGCGTGCGCCGAGCTGCGCCACCGCCGCGCGCATGGCCACCCGGCCCTCACGAGCCAGGGGCTCCAGCAGCGCCGCACAACCCGGCTCATAGCGTCCGAGCAGCGGTTGGGCCACCCCGTCCACGGCAGCGATCACGGCCGGTGCCGTGCCGGCGTCGGCACCGGCCAGGGCGCGCAGGCTCGCCGCGGTCACGAACGGGAGGTCGGCGGGGCACACCAGGACCGCGCGCCCGCCCGCGAGGGCCAGCGCGTGCACGATTCCAACCAGGGGATGTGACGGCTCGGCGGCCTCTGACCAGACCGGAATTCCCGCCAGGGCGGGCAGAGCGGTATCAGGCTTGGCGACCACGGCCACGTCGGTGAGCACAGCCTGCATCGCCGCCAGGGGCCGCAGGATCAAGGCCTGCCCGGCCAGCGAGACCAGCGCCTTATCTCCGCCGAGGCGCCGTCCTCGTCCCCCGGCCAGGATGACCCCCACGGGCTGGCGCTCGGGGCCGCTCATGAGGCGAGGATAAGGCTCCCCCCACCGAGCGCCCGTGGAGCGTCCTAGAATCATGGCGATGGAGGGTTCCACCGAGGTACGCAGCTGGCTGCGCTGCTACCGCTGCTGGTCACAGAACCTCGAGGTGCAGGTGCATTACGAGGGGATCCACCGCATCGACCCCGAGAGCGGCGAGCGCGGAGAAGTTGTCGACGAGATGCAGGAAGCTGTCGTGCAGTGCCTGGAGTGCATGCACGACCAGCCGCACCTGGGTTTCCACAACGGACGCGTGGAGCCGATCGAGGATCGCTGGGAGCGGATGATCGCCGGCACGCCCTGGGTCGCCTCCTGCACGGTGACGGTTGAAGCCGAAGACGTCGAGACGTGCTCGGGCCCCGAGGCGGGAGATGCCCTCTCCTACGCCGCCTTCGGGGACCACGGGACGAGAGAGTTTTTCACCCACGTCCGCTTTCACAAGCACGATGACGACAAGATCGTCGTGCACCTGCTGGTCGAGCTCTACTCGCGTTCGGCCGAGGAGGCCACCGAGGTGCTCGAGGAGGCCGCCCGCGGGCAGCTGGCCATCACCTCGTTGGCCGAGGAGTCGCGGCCACCCGCCGCGACCGGCGACGACCAGCACTAGAGGGCCTCCCACCAGTCTCCCGCCGGCGCCACAGTTGCCAGAGCTCTGAGACGATCAGAGCCAGGGCCACCGGCACGGTGGCCGGAAGCTCGTTGAGCACGAAGAAGAGCAGGTCAAAGAGGCCGGCCAGGACCAGGGTGAGCAGCGCCACCGGCCCCTGGCGACGGCCCTCGCGGGCCAGCACCGCACCCAGCAGTCCGGCGACGAACAGGTCGCCGTAGCCCATCGAGACCGACCCGAACAGCTCTGACTGCAGCTGGGGCAGCCCGCCCCCCGGGTGGGCGGCGATCAGGGTTGCATTGGGCGCCTGAAGCAGATCATTGAGCACCAGCCAGGTGTCGGCAGCGGCCATGGCCAGGATCCCGAGCTTGAGCCAGGCCGGGGGCGTGACGGCGGCCAGCAACACGCCGAGGGTCACGCAGCTCAGGGCCGAGAGCAACGTCGCCGCGCCCTGCCCGGCGAGCGTGCCGCGACTCGCCCAGGCCAGCGCAAACAGCGGGGCCGCGACCAGTGCCAGCCACGGACGAGAGCCCCGCCCCACCCAGCCCAGCGCCGCGGCGGAGAGCAGCGGGACGGCGACCAGGGCGAGGTAAGTGAGCCCGGTGGCAGTCGCCGACACGTAGCGGATGGCCACGATCACGCCGATGATCGAGGCGATTGGGATCGCCGCCCAGCCCGGGCCCGAAAGCCGCTTGAGCCATGGAAACTCGGGCGGGCGCCGGGGCGCGGCGACGACGCCGGCCTGAACTGCCAGCATCGCCGCGTCAGAGGGAATGAACGGGAGCGACATCGCTCCCTAGAGACTAGGTACCCGTGGGCCCCGGACTCAGCTGCTCAGACGCTGCTCGAGCGTCTCGAGCTGGGCGCGCAGCTCGGAGGGCAGCTTGTCGCCGAACTCGGCGTAGTGCTGCTTCATCTGAGGCAGCTGAGTCAGCCAGCCCTCGGCATCGACCTCGAGCAGCCGGGCCATGGTCTCGTCGCTGACGTCGAGACCCTCGGTGTCTATGCCCTCTGGACCGGTGGGCGGCATGTATCCGATGGCGGTTTCGCGCGCCTGCGCCTTACCGGTGATGCGGCCGAAGATCCAGGCCAGGACGCGTGAGTTCTCGCCGTAGCCCGGCCACATGAACTTGCCATTCTTGTCCTTGCGGAACCAGTTGACGTAGAAAACGCGGGGCAGCTGGGCGCCGCTGCGGTGCCCGATGTTCAGCCAGTGGCTGAAGTAGTCGGCCATGTGGTAGCCGCAGAACGGCAGCATGGCCATCGGGTCAAAGCGCAGCTTGCCGACCTGGGCGGCCTCGGCCGCCGTCGTCTCCGAGGACATGATCGAGCCCAGAAACACGCCGTGCTCCCAATCCCGGGCCTCGTGCACGAGCGGCACGATCGTCGCCCGCCGCCCTCCGAACAGGATCGCCGAGATGGGCACGCCGCTGGGGTCCTCCCACTCGGGCGCGATCGACGGGCACTGGGCGGCCGCGGCTGTGAAGCGCGCGTTGGGATGCGCGGCGGGGGTCTCGGATTCGGGGGTCCAGTCATTGCCGTGCCAGTCGATGGCGTGCTCGGGCGGTTCTCCGGTCAGCCCCTCCCACCAGACATCGCCGTCATCGGTCTTGGCGCAGTTGGTGAAGACGCTGTTGCGACTGATCATGTCGATCGCGTTGGGGTTGGTGCGGGCCCCGGTGCCCGGGGCCACGCCGAAGAAGCCGGCCTCGGGGTTGACGGCGTAAAGCTGGCCGTCGTCACCGAACTTCATCCAGGCGATGTCGTCGCCAATCGTCTCGAGCTTCCAGTCGGGCAAGGTCGGGATCATCATTGCCAGGTTGGTCTTGCCACAGGCGCTCGGGAATGCGCCGGCCATGTAGCGAACCTCGCCCTCAGGGGAGGTGAGCTTGAGGATCAGCATGTGCTCGGCCATCCAGCCCTCATCGCGAGCCATGACCGAAGCGATCCGCAGGGCAAAGCACTTCTTGCCGAGCAGCGCGTTGCCGCCGTAGCCCGAGCCGAAGGACCAGATCTCACGCGTTTCGGGGAAGTGGACGATGTACTTGTTGTCGGCGTTGCACGGCCAGGGCACATCGGTGACTCCCTCGGCCAGCGGCATCCCGACCGAGTGCAGACAGGGAACGAAGTCGCCGTGGCTGCCGAGCGCGTCGAGCGCCGGCTGACCCATCCGGGTCATGATCCGCATCGACGCGGCCACGTAGGCGGAGTCGGTCAGCTGCACGCCGATATGCGCGATCGGCGAGCCCAGCGGGCCCATCGAGAACGGGACGACGTACATCGTGCGGCCCCGCATCGAGCCCTTGAACAGGTCGGTCAGCATCGACCGCATCTCGGTGGGCTCGCGCCAGTTGTTGGTCGGACCGGCGGCTGACTCGTCGGCCGAGCAGATGAACGTGCGGTCGGCCACTCGGGCCACGTCGGCGGGGTCTGACAGAGCCAGGTAGGAGTTCGGGCGCTTGGCCTCGGAAAGCCGCTCGAAGGTCCCCGCGTCGATCAGCGTCTGAGCCAGCTGGTCGTACTCCTCGGCCGAGCCGTCGCACCAATGAACGCTCTCGGGCTGAGTCAGCGCCGAGACTTCGTCCACCCATTCGCGCAGGCGGGTGTGCAGGGTCGTCGCTTCACGCTTCGGTGCGGTGTGAGCCATGTTCTCGGGCACTCCTTGACGCTGACGGTGGCTGATGAAGCCTACCCGGGGAGCACACAAAGTGCTCACAAACAGGTGTTCGGAGCGATTCGCTGGTCCGGCGGGCCTGTGCGGCCGGCGAGGCCGGGAGCCTCAATGTGCTGTTATCCGGTCTGTTTGCGAGGTACCAGCACCAGGCGCTTGAACTCAGCCACCAGGACACCATCCTGGTTGAGCACCCGCGTGTGCACCCGAACCGTGCCGCGGTCGGTCTTGGTGCGCGAGGGCTTGACCTCGAGCACTTCGGATTCACAGAACAGCGTGTCGCCGTGGAACACGGGGGCGGGATGGCTGAGCTCCTCGGTGGCCAGGTTGGCGATCGCCTTGCCGCTCACATCCGAGACGCTCATCCCCAGGGCCAGTGAGTAGACCAGCGGGCCGACCACGACGTTGCGGCCCTGCTGGGAGGCCTTGGCGTAGACGTCGTTGATGTGCAATGGGTGGTGGTTCATCGTGATCAGGCAGAAGAGGTGATCATCGGCCTCGGTCACGGTCTTGGCCGGCCAGTGCTTGTAGACCGCCCCGACCTCGAACTCCTCGAGGTAGCGGCCGTAGGGGTGCGCACCGGACGCTTCGCGTGCGGCCTGGTCGGTTTCAATCTCGGGCATGTCTTTGAGCTCCTATTGATGTTCGGCGCCTCGGAGCATGCCATTCCGGCTCCTGCGGCGCTGGGGCGATAGCGTTGCCTGCTTACCCGACCAGGAGACTGAGCTGTGCGAAACCCCCGCGACTTCGGCAAAGCGCTGGCCATTGGCGCTCCCCCTCCCATCCTCGAGATTCCCGTCACGCCCTCGCGGATGATCCACTTCCTGGACTTCTCCAACGAGAAGATGGTGGCCAAGGTCCCCGACATCGCGCCCACCGTCGACATCCTGCTCGGCAACCTCGAGGACGCGGTGCCGGTGGATCGCAAGGAGGCAGCGCGGACGGGCCTGGTGAAGGTCGGCAAGGAGATGGAGCTCGGCGATACCCAGCTGTGGACACGCGTCAACAGCCTCGAGTCGCCATGGATACTTGACGACCTGACCACGCTGGTGTCCGAGATCGGCGACCGGCTCTCAGTGATCATGCTGCCAAAGGTCGAAGGGCCCTGGGATATCCACTACATCGACCGGCTACTCGCGCAGCTGGAGGCCAAGGCGGGCCTGGATCGTCCGATCCTCGTTCACGCCCTGCTGGAGACCGGGCTGGGAATGATCAACGTCGAGGAGATCGCCGCCGCCAGTCCCCGGATGCAAGGCATGAGCTTCGGCCCCGCCGACCTGGCGGCGAGCCGCCGCATGAAGACGACCCGGGTCGGTGGCGGCCACCCCGGCTACCGCTCAATCGAGGACCCGGATCCGGCCAATCCCGAGGCGTCCCGCGCCAGCGTGCAGCAGGACCCGTGGCACTACTCGATCGCGCGCATGGTCGATGCCTGCACGTCGATGGGAATCCTTCCCTTCTACGGGCCGTTCGGGGACATCAAGGACGTGGTGGGCTGCGAGACCCAGTTCCGGGCGGCCTTCCTGCTCGGCTGTGTCGGCGCCTGGTCTCTGCACCCCGTCCAGATCGAGATCGCCAAGAAGGTGTTCAGCCCCGCCCCCGACGAGGTGCTGTTCGCCAAGAAGGTCCTGGAGGCGATCCCCGATGGCCGGGGTGTGCACATGATCGACGGCAAGATGCAGGACGACGCGACCTGGAAGCAGGCCAAGGTCATGGTCGAGCTGGCCGAGATGCTGGCCGAAAAGGACCCGGAGCTGGCCGCCGCCTACGAGTTCATCCCGTCGGCCGCGTAGGCTCCGGGCGTGCGGATCTCGGCCAAAGCTGACTACGCCGTCCGGGCCGCGGTCGAGCTGGCCGCGGTCGATGACGAAAAGCCGGTCAAGGCCGAACGGATCGCCAACGCCCAGGAGATCCCGCTCAACTTCCTCGAGAACATCCTCGGTGAGCTGCGCCACGCCGGCATCGTCCGTAGCCACCGGGGCGCCGAAGGCGGCTTTCGCCTTGCCAAGCCGGCCGCCGAGATCAGCGTCGCCGACATCATCCGCGCCGTCGAGGGGCCGCTGGCCAGCGTCCGCGGCGGGCCACCCGAGGAGGCCCACTATGGCGGCGCTGCCGACAGCCTGCCCCGCGTCTGGATCGCGGTTCGGGTCAATTTGCGTCGGGTCGTCGAGCACGTCACCGTCGCCGACATCGCCAGCGGCAAGCTTCCGGCCACGGTCGAGAAGCTGACCAAGGACGACGGCGCCTGGGTTACGCGCTGACCCCCGCCAGGCGCTGCCCGCGGCCGGCCACCCACTCCTCGCCCACCTCCGCAAGCACCGCCAGCATGGCAGTCGCCGCCGGTGATCGGTACCCGCTGGGCAACACCGCGCCGATCGGACGCGACGGTGGTGCCGGCTCGAGCGTGCGGATGGTGACGTCCTCACGCGCGCCGCGCGAGACCATGTCGGGGATCAGCGCCACGCCGACGCCGGCGGCTACGAAGCCGAGAATGGCTGAGTAGTCGTCGTTCTGAAACGCGATCCGCGGTTCGAAGCCCGCCGCGTGGCAGGAACGCAGGAACAGACGGGCATCCGGGCACGAGTCGGTGGTGGCCAGCATCCAGGGCTCATCGGAGAAGTCGGCCAGCGTGAGCGGGTCGGCTCCGGCGAGTCGGTGCTCCTGGGGCATGGCGACGTACATCGGATCCGCGAACAAGGGCACGAGCTCGACCCCTGCGCCGCCGCCGTCGGACTCGGCCATCGCCTCGTGGGTGAGAGCGAGGTCGTGCCGGCCCGAGCGCAGGCCGGGGAGCGACTCGTCGGGGTCAGCCATCTCGATCTCGAGCTCGACCGCCGGATAGCGTGCGCGAAAGCGAGCCACGGCCACAGGGACCACCGACGCAGCCCCCGAGGCGAAGGTGGCCATTCTCAGGGTCCCGCCGCCCAGGCCGCCCAGCGCGCGCAGTTCGGTCTCGGCGTCTTCGAGCTGGCCGAGGATCGCCTCGGCTCGCGAGACCAGGATCCGGCCGGCGTCGGTGAGCACCGCTCCGGCCGGCACGCGGCGCAATAGCGTAGTGCCGACCTCAGCCTCGAGGGTGGCGATCTGGCGCGAGATGGCGGGCTGGGTGTAGCCCAGCGCGACCGCGGCGGCCGAGAACGAACCCTGGCGTGCGACCTCGCACAGGACGCGAAGGCGGCGGCTGTCAAGCATGTCCAGCAGTTATACCAGGTAAAGCAAACCCCTATTTGCCTTTATGCCTGCGTCGGCGCATGCTTGGACGATGCTCCCCTCCATTTCCACCCCCTTGATGCTCCGCCCCGCCTACGGGGACGACTACCCTGCGCTGGCCCGCCTGGCGGCGCTGGACAGCGCCGATCACGTACCGGCGCGCCCGCTCTTGGTCGCCGAGGTCGACGGCGTTCTGCGGGCCGCGCTCTCACTCGCGGACGGCAGCTCGATCGCCGATCCGTTCTATCCCAGCGCCCGGTTGGTTGCCCTTCTTGGCACTCACGCCTCCCAAGAGGCGGCGGCGGTCAGACCTCGGGAACGCTGGCAGCGGCGACAGCGGCCGAGCTTCGCGTCGGGCTAAGCACCCGGCCCTCCGGGGGGCGGACGTAGACGATGTCGCCGCTCCCGATCTCGAGCTCATCGGCTTGGGCGCGGGTGAGCTGGGCGCGGGCCTGGGAGCCGTCAGGCAGCTCGAGCTCGACCCGGACCTCGAAGCCGAGGTGCAGGACGCGTCTGACCATCGACTCGATCGTCCCCGAGCCCGGCACGAGCGAGATCGCCACATCGTGGGGGCGCACGAGGCGCTCGCCGATCCGGCTCACCGGCCCGACGAAGGTCATCACGAACTCGCTCGCCGGGTGGTCATAGATATCCCGGGGAGAGCCGACCTGCTCCACCGCCCCGGCGCGCATCACCGCGATCCGGTCGGCGACCTCCATCGCCTCCTCCTGATCATGGGTGACCAGGACAGTTGTCACGTGCTGCTCGTCGTGCAGGCGGCGCAGCCACGTGCGCAGGTCGGCGCGGACCGTGGCGTCCAGGGCGCCGAAGGGCTCGTCGAGGAGCAGCACCTGCGGCTCCACGGCGAGGGCACGGGCGAGTGCCATCCGCTGGCGCTGGCCACCTGAGAGCTGCGAGGGCCGCTGCTCAGACCACTTGGTCAAGCCGACCAGATCAAGGAGCTCGTCCACCCGGGCCTGGACCTCCGGGCGGGGCCGTTTGCGGATGCGCAGCCCGAAAGCGACGTTTTCGCGCACGGTCATGTGGGTGAAGGCGGCGTAGTGCTGAAAGACGAAGCCGATCCCGCGCTTCTGCGGCGCCACCTGCCTGACGTCCGCGCCGTCGAGCATGACCGTGCCCGCGTCGGGGGTTTCGAGCCCGGCGATGATGCGCAGCAGCGTCGATTTACCCGAACCGCTGGGTCCGAGCAGCGCGGTCAGCGAGCCCTCGGGGACTTCGAGCGTGACGTCCTGGAGGGCGGTGAAGTCCCCGAAGCGCTTGGCGATGGCGTTGGTGTCGATCCTCATCTGGAGTCGTGCCTCCGGGGGGCGAGAATGGTCATGGCGAGCAGCACGATCAGGGAGATGACCGCGAGCTCGGTGGCCGCGGCGTAGGCGCCGGTGATGGTCTGGGCGCCAAGCTGGGAATCGCGCTGGTAGACGAGCAGGGGCAGGGTGAGGGTGGAACCGGCGACGTTCGAGGACACAACCAACACAGCGCCGATCTCCCCCAGGGCCCGTGCCGTGGACAGCACCACGCCGTAGGCGACCCCCCAGCGGATGGAGGGCAGGGTGACGCGCCAGAAGGTCTGCCAGCCCGACGCGCCCAGCGTGGCCGCGGCCTGCTCCTGCTCGTCGCCTACCTCCTCGAGCACCGGTGCGACCTCGCGCACCACGAAGGGCAGCGAGACGAACAAGGTGGCCAGCGCCATCCCGGCGGGCGCGAAGATGATCTGGATCCCGTGCGCGGAGAACCAGCTGCCAAACCAGCCGCTCTGGCCGTAGACGAGCGTCAGGGCCAGCCCGACGATCACCGGGGAGACGACGAACGGGAGGTCGATCAGGGCGCCGAGCACCGACGCCGCCCGGCCGCGCCGGCGGACGAGGACCAGCGCGCAGACGATCCCGAAGACGGTGTTGAGCGGCACTGCGATCGCCGCCATGATCAGCGAAAGCCAGAGCGCGCTGACCGCCGCCGGGGTGGTCATCCAAGCCCAGGCGACGCTGAATCCGTGCTCGAAGGTGCGTCCGAAAACGACTCCGACCGGGAGCAGCAGCATCAGCGTCAGGTAGAGCAGCGCCAGCGTGCGCAGCGAGAGGCTGGCGCGACGGCTAGTGAGCAACCCGGCCTCCCAGGCGACGCAGGAGCACGAGCACCAGCAGCGAGAGGATGAGCAGCACCAGCGACAACGACGCGGCGGCCTGGGGCGCGTCTGATTCGACGTCGGCGAAGATCACGATGCTGGCGATCTGCACCTTGCCCACGATTAGGACCAGCGATCCGATCTCACCCATCGAGCGCGCGAAGGCCAACGCCGCGCCTGACAGGATCGCCGGGCGCAATGCCGGGAGCACGACGCGACGGAAGATCGTCGCGTTGGACGCCCCCAGCGAAGCGGCCGCCTCCTCGACCTCGCGGTCGAGTTCGATCAGGACGGGCTGGACCGAGCGGACACTGAAGGGAAGGGTCACGAACAGCAGGGCGATCACGACCGCCGCCCGCGTGTAGGCGAGATGGACGCCGAACGGGCTGTTGGGCCCGTACAGGGCGAGCAGGGTCAAGCCGGCCACGATCGTCGGCAGGGCAAAGGGCAGGTCGATGAGCGCGTTGATGACGCGCTTGCCGGGGAACTCGTCACGGACCAGCACCCAGGCCACCACGGTCCCCATCACCGCCCCGAGCAAGGCCACGAGCAGCGAGGCCCCCAGGGTGACCAGCAGTGCGGTCACGGCCACGTGGTTGGAGATCGAGTCCCAGAAGGCGCTAGGACTCTGCGCCACCGCCTTCACGGCGACGGCGGCGAGCGGGACGAGAACTATCACGCTCAGGTACAGCGTGGACAGGCCCAGGCCTATCCCCCCACGGCGCCCGGCGCGCAGGCGCCTGCGGGGGGTCGCAGCGTCCAAGGGCCCCACGATGGCGTCGGTCGTGCTCATGGTCAGGGCAGGGCCGAACCGGTCAGCTCGACGCCGTGGGCACGCCGGCGGCCTGCTCGATCTTGGTGATCGAACCCTTGGCGGGATCGAAGAAGGTCGTCTTGGCCTGCTTCCAGCCGCCCAGGAAGCCGATCGTGAACAGCTGCGGTGGGGTCGGGAACCTGGACGCGAACTGCTTGGCCACCGTCGGATCGACCGGTCGGAAGCCCTGTTGGGCCCAGATCGTCTGGCCGGCCGGCGACCACTGCCAGGCGACGAACGCCTTGGCCTGGGCGGGATGGCTGGTCTTGGCCGTGACCGCGATCGGGGTCTGGATCAGCAGGGTCTGCTTGGGGATCACGTAGGACACGGCATCGCCGGCCTTCTGCGCCGCGATCGCGTCGGACTCGTAATCGAGCAGCACGTCCCCCTTTCCGCTGGTGAAGGTCTGCAGCGCCGAGCTGGCGCTCGAGTCCTGCACGCTGACGTGCTTGGTCAGCAGGGTGCGGACGTAAGCCAGGGCTTGGGCCGGGGACTTGCCCGCCTTGAGCTGGGCCCCGTAGCCGGCGAGGATGTTCCAGCGCGCGCTGCCCGAGGTCGAGGGGTTGGGGGTGATCACCTCGACGCCCGGCTTGATGAGGTCACTCCACCCCGTGATGTGCTTGGGATTGCCCTTTCGGACCACGAACACGACCACCGAATCGCTCGAGAAGCCCTTCTCGGGATTGGCGTTCCAAGTGCTGGAGACGAGCTTGTCCTTGACCAGCCGGGTCATGTCAGGCGTGGTCGAAAACGCGACCACGTCCGCCGGCTGACCCGAATCCACCGCGCGGCTCTGCGAACCCGAAGCGCCAAAGGACTGACCGAAGCCGATTCCCTTACCCGCGGTGGTAGTGGCAAAGGCGGTGGTGAGCGCGTCGTAGGCCTTCTTCGGCGTCGAATAGCCGACGAGCTGGAGCTGGGTCTTGGCACCGGACCCCGCCCCGGCCGCCGACTTCCCGCCG
>JBAVWI010000178.1:0-13110 GCA_049697735.1 Solirubrobacteraceae bacterium | reverse complement strand
GCTCAGCTGCGTGTCGTGGCCTACGGCTCGAATCCGGGGTAGTGAGTACGTGTTCGGCATCTGCGGGGGCAGCGTTCTTGACGATCAGCCTGAGCTGAAGCTAGGCGGCCGGCTGGTGCTCGACCGGGGTCTCGGTACGCGCCTCGGTCAACGTGCTGGGCGGCTCATCTGCGGTGAGTGAATCCTTGAAGCCGCGCAGGCCTGTTCCGAGTGATTTGCCCATCTCGGGGAGCCGTTTGGCGCCGAACACGAGCAACAAGAGAACGAGGATGAAGGCGATGTGAAGCGGGTTGTCGAGTCCCAACATTTGATCTCCGATCGATAGTTCCAAGCTTTCAGGTACATACGGGCGCCGTCCCGGTTTGGATCAGCGTCCGAGGCCGAGCGACTCGCCGCGTCGCCCGGCGTCGCGGCTGACCTCGGCCATGAGACGTCGCCGCAAGCCTTGGGACGCCGGTCGCTGCGGGGCGCTGATGAGCAGCAAAGCGACGGCTTGCTCAAAGGCCGCAAGCTCGTCGGAGCAGACGGCACACGACTCGAGGTGGTGTTCGAAGCGCTCCCGTTCGTGGTCCTCGAGCGCGCCGAGAGCGTAGGCAGCGACATCATCGCCGCAGTCGAGCGGGCTGGGGCTGTAGTCACCTTGGCCCATGATCCGAACGGAGCTGTGAAGCGCGGCCCACGGAGGAGGTCGTGAGCCGCGCTGTCACATGCGTCGGACCGACTATTTGATCAGCGGCCCAGCTTTGGCGAGCACTTGCTTCTTGCTCAGCGGCTTGTCGAAGGCGCCGTCCGGGGTGATCATCGACCCGGTCAGGAGCGCGATTGAGGCAGCGTGGCGCGCCTCGACCTGGACGATCGAACCGGCTGCCGCCAGGTAGGCCTTGTTCATGAGCGCGGGGCCGGCACCGTTGTAGGCGCCCACACCCGTGTTCTCGAGCACGTAGGCGAGCTTCAGGAAGCTGGCCTGGTCCGTGACCGGAAACGAGAACGTCGGCTTCTTGACCGGCTTGCCGCCGGCGCCCGAGATCGCCTTGGTGAGCGCCGCAACGTGCTCGGCCTCCTCGTCACCGAACATGCTCGCGAGGGACTTGGCCTGACCGCTGAGCCCGAGCGACTTGCCCTTGGTCTTGTAGAAGTCGGTCTCTAGGTACTCGAGCGTAAGCGCGAAATTGAGGATGTCTACGTCCCCAGTTCCGGAGGCCGCGAAGGCGTTGCTCACGTACGGGCCGACAGCGGTGGCGCCGTACACGGCGCCCGCGGTCAGAGCGCCCCGGAGAATGAAGGCAGCGCGGTTGATGCCGTGAACTTCCACGGCGCCCAGTTCTGGGCTGGCCAACTTGGGATTTGTCATTTGCTGATTCCTTTCGTGAAGATTCGTGGGAGCTAGGCGATGAACGGCTTGACCGCGGCCAGCACCGTGGGCATGTCGGCCGGCTTGGCGAACGCGCCATCGGGGGTCGGCGTCTTCTTGAGCAGCAGGTTGATCGTCGCTGCGTGTCGAGCCTCGATGGTGTGGATCGCCAGCGCGGCGGCGAGAATCTCCTTGCTCTTGATGTTCCCGGCCTGGCCGAGATAAGCCGAAGCGCCGAGGTTCTCCACCACGCTGGCCAACTGCGTCACCTGCGCTGCGGTGTGGATCGGGAACTTGCCGGTCGGCTTAGCGGCGGGCGTACCCAGGCTCATGGCCACCTTGTGCAGAGCGGTGACGTGTTGGTCTTCGTCCCTGCCGAAGTCCTTGAGCACGGCCAGGTCCTTGCCGTGAAACAGCCCGCTCTTGATCACCTTGGCGTAGAACTGCGATTCCAGGTACTCGAGCGTCAGCGCGTAGTTGACGATCGCCAGATCGCCCGAAGGCGAGCTGGAGCTGGTGGTAGCGGCCACGGCCGCGGAGGAGCTGGTCCCAGCTGTACTCGAGCTCCCGGCGGCTGAGCTCGAGGAGCTCGACGAGCCGCCGCAGGCGGCGATGAACGCGGCCAGCGACGTGGCGGCAGCGCCAGCGCCCATCCGCTTGCCCGCCATCTTGAGGAACTTCTTGCGCTCAACATCGTCACGGGCGAGCTGGATTACCGCGCCATCGGCCGGGCGCTCGCCCTCGGTGGTGGTGGATCCGGTCATGGGTTCTCCTTCGTTTGGTCCGGTTCGTGCGCCCGGAGTGCACTGCTATTACGGGACCTGGATAGCCGCGGATCACTGGCGACAGCTCCGCGGAGCCGGCCACGACCCTGCTCGAGGTCCCGGAGGCAGTGATCGCGCGCCGCTAGACTCGATGTAGTTGCCTACTCAACCAAGGAGCTGGTCATGGACGTCGAAATCTGGTCTGACATCGCCTGCCCCTGGTGCTACATCGGCAAGCGCCGGTTCGAGGCTGCCCTGGAGCGCTTCGAGCATCGCGACCAGGTCCGGGTGACCTGGCGCAGCTTCGAGCTTCACCCCGACGCTCCGCCGGAGCGCCAAGGCGATCTCGCCGCACGCCTAGGGGAGAAGTACGGAATGTCGGTAGAGCAGGCGCGCGCATCCCAGCAGAACCTGACCGACATGGCCGCGGGCGAAGGTCTGAGCTATCACTTCGACAAAGCCCGAAGCGGCAATACGTTCGACGCCCACCGGGTCATCGCGCTGGCCGCAGAGCATGGGCTTCAGGGCGCGATGAAGGAGCGCCTGCTGAGCGCGTACTTCACCGAAGGCGAGCTGGTCAGCGACCCCGAGGCACTCGTTCGCCTGGCCTCCGAGGTGGGAGTTCCCGCCGACGCCGTGCGTGAGACGTTGGCCTCCGATCGATTCGCCGAGGAGGTCCGAGACGATGAGCTGACCGCGCGTCGGCTCGGCATCAGTGCGGTTCCGACCTTTGTCGTCGACCGTGCGCTGGGGGCCTCGGGGGCGCAGCCCCCCGACCAGCTTCTCGCCTTGCTCGAGCAGGGCTGGGAGCAGCAGCCGCACGCGTCAGCGACAGCTCAGTAGGCTCGCTAGACGCGAGCATGAGCGAACCTGAAGTCCCAGCACCCAGCCCTCACGCCGAGCCCGTGCCCGCGCGCGGCACAGCTGTGCGTCTGTTTGCCTCCACGCTCGCGCTGGCTGCGGGAACGGCGGCTCTCGTGGTGGCGATCGTCCTGCTCAAGGGCGTGCTGAGCTAGCCAGCGCGGGGCTATACTCGGCGCCCGCGCGGCTGTAGCTCAGTTGGCTAGAGCGTCTGCTTGCCATGCAGAAGGTCGAGGGTTCGAGTCCCTTCAGCCGCTTCCTCCGCTCCCATATGCCCAATCCTTCGGTTTGGTGTCCGGCGACGGCCCCGTGCGACAAAAAGCCGCGGATTTACTGCCGCTCGCCGCAGGCGCGACACTCGCGACCTGATTCCGAGGGTCAATCCTCCCAGTCCAGGGAGCGCTGGACGGCCTTCTGCCACTTGGCGTAGCCGGCATCACGGTCCTCCTCGGACATCTCGGACTCCCAGCGCTTGTCCTCCGCCCAGCGCTCGCGCAGCTCGTCCTGGTCAGACCAGAAGTCAACCGCCAGCCCAGCGGCATACGCGGCGCCGAGGGCTGTCGTCTCGGTGATCGCGGGCCGGATGACCGGAACGCCGAGCACGTCGGCCTGGAACTGCATGAGCAGCTCGTTTCCGGTCATGCCACCGTCAACGCGCAAATCGGTGAACGGCACATCCGCTACGTCGTTGGCGGCGTCGACGACCTCCTTGGTCTGCCAGGCGGTGGCCTCCAGAGCCGCGCGCGCGATGTGGCCCTGGTTGGCGTAGGCCGTCAGTCCCACGATCACTCCCCGAGCATCGTCGCGCCACCGCGGCGCGAAGAGCCCGGAGAATGCCGGCACGAAGTACACACCGCCGTTATCGTCGACCGTACGCGCCAGATCCTCCACGGCCGGCGCGTCGGAGATGATCTTCAGACGGTCGCGGAGCCACTGGATGAGGGCACCGGTGACGGCGATCGAGCCCTCCAGGACGTAGACCGCGGGCGCATCGCCGAGCTTGTAGCCCGGACTCGTCAGCAGCTTGGCGGTATGAACGATCTCCTCGCCGGTATTGACGAGCAGGAACGACCCGGTTCCATAGGTGTTCTTGGCATCCCCGGGGTCAAAGCACGTCTGGCCGAACAGCGCCGCCTGCTGATCGCCGAGGATTCCGGCGACGCGGACTCCGCCGATGGCTGTGCCGCGCGCCTCGCCGTAGACCTCTGAGGAGGATCGGATCTCGGGCAGCATCGAGCGCGGGATCCCCATCAGGTCCAGGCTGGGCTCGTGCCAGTCGAGCGTCTCGAGGTTCATGAGCATGGTCCGGCTGGCGTTGGTGACGTCCGTCGCGTGCACTCCGCCGTCTCTGCCGCCAGTCAGATTCCACAGCACCCAGGTGTCCATGTTGCCGAAGGCAAGCTCGCCGTTCTCGGCGCGCTGTTGCGCACCATCGACGTTGTCGAGCAGCCAGCGGATCTTCGGGCCCGAGAAGTAGGTCGATAACGGCAGGCCGACATCCTTGCGCAGCCGGTCGACTCCCTCATCGCCGGCGAGCTCGCGGACAAGGCCGCCGGTTCGTGTGTCCTGCCAGACGATCGCGTTGTGGATCGGCTCGCCGGTCTCCCGGTCCCAGATCACGGTCGTCTCTCGCTGGTTGGTGATCCCCACCGCCTCGACGTCGCCGGCTTCCGCCGGTGAGGACGCCAGGGCCCCATTGATCACCTCGCGGGTGCGCGTCCAGATCTGACTGGCATCGTGCTCAACCCACCCCGCCTTGGGGTTGATCTGCTCGTGCTCACGCTGGTCGATATGGACGATCCTGCCGTCGCGGTCAAACAGAATGAAGCGACTGCTCGTCGTTCCCTGATCGATTGCTCCGACGTATTTGGCCATCAGGCTGCTCCTCCGGGTTGATCAAGCGAATCGGCACCCTGCTCGACCATCTCCGGATCAGGGGTTGCCCCCCGCGCGATCAGGACGTTGCGAATGCCGAGGTCATATATCAGGGCACCTACGGCCGCGCCGACCAGTGGCCCGAGGATGGGTATCCAGAAGTACGTGTTGACGTTGCCGTAGTCCCCCGGCATGGCGATTGACTTCCACCCCGCGACCCACGCCCACAGCCGAGGTCCGAAGTCGCGCGCCGGGTTAATCGCGTAGCCGGCATTGGCACCGTAGGAGAGGCCGACAGCGACGACGATGAAGCCGACGATGAGGGGCGCCAGGTTGTTCTTGACCGGCGCGTTGAACTCGTCGGTAACGGCGAAGATGAACGCGACGAGGAACCCGGTGCCGATCACCTGGTCAGCGAACGGCCCGATCCAGGAGTGGAAGTACTTGGCCGGGAATGTGGCGAAGATCGAAAAGGTCGGTATCGACGCCACGGTGCCGCGAACGACGTGCTGGGCGTGTTCGACGCTGTTGATGGCCGGGTGGTAGTTGAAGAAGACCAGTGCGGCGCCGGCAAAGGCACCGAAGATCTGCGCTGCCCAGAAGCTCGGCACCTTGCGCCACGAGAAGCCGCGCCGCATCGCCTGGGCGAGCGTGACCGCCGGATTGAGATGAGCGCCGCTAACGCCGCCGGCCACCCACACAGCGAAGGCGACGGCAAAGCCCCAGCCCCACGCTATGAGCAGCCAGTCAGCCTGAGCGACGAACGCCACCTTGCCGCGGCTGGACTGGTTGAGCGCCGCCACGACCATTGCCACCACCCCGTCACCAAAAGCGATCACGATGAGCGTTCCGAGAAACTCCGCGAGAAGCTCGCCCAGACGGCTCTCCTGCCAGCGCCACCGTCGGGTACGTATCGCGCCCACGGTCGTTTCGGCCATGTCCTATCTCCTCTCTCAAGCCTTTCTGCGCTGTTAGTAGCCTGCTTCCCATGGCGCCAAACCAACCCCATGCGACCCCGCCGCACGATCCGGCGCGTCTCGGTCCCGAAGAGCGGGCCGCAGCAATCCGCCGCATGTCGAGCGAGACTTTCGATGTCGTCGTCGTCGGGGGGGGCGCGACCGGGACGGGGGCCGCACTGGACGCCGCCACCCGGGGGCTGTCGGTGGCTCTGGTCGAGGCGCGCGATTTCGCCGCCGGAACGTCAAGCCGGTCCTCCAAGCTCATCCATGGCGGCCTGCGCTACTTGGAGCAGATGGAGTTTCACCTTGTCCGTGAGGCGCTCAGAGAGCGCAGTCTCCTGCTCAACGTCATCAGCCCCCACCTGGTTCGGCCCGTCTCGTTCCTCTACCCCTTAACCCACCGGGGGTGGGAGCGGATGTACGTCGGGGCCGGGATGCTGCTCTACGACGAACTGGGCGGTCACGAGGGCATGCGCCGCCACCGCCACCTGACCAAGCGGGGCGCGTTGAGGCTCGCCCCGGCGTTGAGGTCCGACGCGCTCATCGGCGCGTTGCAGTACGACGACTGCCAGGTCGATGATGCCCGCCACACGCTGGCGGTGGCCCGCACCGCTGCTCGTCTCGGCGCCGCCGTCGCAAACTCGGCCTCGGTGATCGGCTTCCTTCAAGAGGCCGGCCGCGTCACCGGCGTCCGCGTTCGAGATCACGTGTCTGGCGAGGACTTCGATGTCCAATCCCGGGTCGTCATCAATGCCACGGGCGTCTGGACCGACGATCTGCAGCACCTCGTCGGCGAGCGCGGGAAGTTCCACGTCACCGCCTCCAAGGGTGTGCACCTCGTCGTCCCGCGCGACCGCCTCCAGCTCGACACCGGGCTCATCCTTCGCACCGAGAAGAGCGTTCTGTTCGTCATTCCGTGGGGGCGTCATTGGCTGATCGGCACGACCGACACCGAGTGGAAGCTCGACAAGGCCCACCCGGCAGCCAGCCGGTCCGACATCGACTACCTGCTGGAGCATCTCAACCGCGTGCTTGAGCTGCCGCTCAGCTACGACGACGTCCAGGGTGTCTACGCCGGACTGAGGCCGCTGCTCGCCGGCGAGTCGGAGAACACAAGCCGCCTGAGCCGAGAACACGCCGTCGCTGTACCCGTCCCGGGCCTCGTCGCCGTGGCCGGGGGCAAGTACACGACCTACCGCGTGATGGCCAAGGACGCGGTTGACGCCGCCGCCCGCGGAATGGATCAAACCGTCGCGCAGTCGGCCACCCATGTCACCTCGCTCGTCGGCGCCGACGGCTACCAGGCGATGTGGAACACCCGACACACGCTGGCGGCGCAGTCAGGGCTGCACGTCGCCCGCATCGAGCATCTGCTGCACCGGCACGGAACCCGCACTCCGGAACTGCTGGCGATGGTCGCCGATCGGCCCGAACTCGCGAAACCGCTACCCGGCGCCGACGATTATCTTGCCGTCGAGGCGCTGTACGCCGCCGCTTATGAGGGAGCTCTGCACGTTGACGACGTGCTCGCCCGGCGGACCCGGATCTCCATCGAGAGCTGGGACCGTGGTGAGGCGGCCGCCGAGCCGGTTGCCCGATTGATGGCCGAGGTGCTGCATTGGTCAGACGAGACGGCCCAGCGAGAGGTCGCGATCTACCACGCACGCGTGGCCGCCGAGCGTGAATCCCAGCGTCAGGGGGACGACCTCGCCGCTGATTCGGAGCGCCTCATGGCACCTGATGCCCTGGCCGGCGTCCAAGGCGACGGCGCTACCAGCCCGAACTGACTGCTCACTGGGCCAATGTCATCGCCGCTGTCTCAGCAGGTGATCTCGAGGCGGCGCGCAGCCTTGCGGTGGCACACTCCGCGGAGGCGCGCGTGACACTGCGGTGAGGCATCGACGTCGGGGTGTGGGCTTGTGCGTGAGGATCAGGTGTAGCGCGGGTACGACCATCCGATGATGAGCGCTTATCCCGACCTTCCGGCCGCCCGGGCGCGCGCGATGTTCTCGGATGCTATGGCGCTCGGACTACTCATCGTCTTTGCCTGGCTGGGAATCCGAGTGCACCACGATGTCGACCAGCTTTCTGGACTGGGAACCGGAGTGATCGACGCCGGTCATGCCGTGCGATCGGGTTTCGCGTCCGCTGCTTCGGCGGCTTCTGGTGTCCCCCTGGCCGGAGATGCGATCGCCTCCGCACTGAGGAGCGCCGCCGGAACGACGAGTCAGAACATCGTCGCGGTGGGACAAGCGGGCGCAGCCAGCGCGCACCGCCTGGCATTGATACTCGGTCTGCTGATGTGGGCGATCCCGTCCGTGACCCTCGTGTCGCTGTTGCTACCTCGCCGGGTCATGGAGATCCGCCGCCTGCGCCGGCTGCGGCTTGCCCAACGTGGCCCGGACTCCGAGGCGCGGCGCCGGCTGCTCGCCCTGCGAGCGATCCTCGCTCTGCCCGAGGAGGTGCTCTTCGCCTATTCGCCCGATCCGGCGGGTGACGTTCTCCAAGGGCAGTACGAACAGATCGCTGCGGCCGCTCTGGAGGCAAACGGCCTGCGTGCAGACTTCATGCCGTGATCGATCGCCGGGGCTCACGTGACCGTTAGGTTTCAGTCAGCGACACGACGGGAACCGGAGGCGACATGAGTGATGGCGAGCAGCGACGGGTGCTGGCAGACGGTAACGCGGTGCCCACGCTCGGGCTCGGGGTCTGGCAGGTTCCCGACGGGACCGAGTGTGAGAACGCGGTTCGGTGGGCTCTCGAGTTCGGTTATCGCCACATCGACACGGCCCAGGCTTACGGGAACGAGGCAAGCGTCGGGCGTGCGCTGCGCGCTAGCGGCCTCCCCCGGGCGGACGTCTTCATCACCACGAAGTTCTACCCGGCTCGCAGCGATCCGGCGGCGGAAGCCGAGGACAGCCTCCGGCGTCTTGGCATCGATCAGGTCGACCTCTACATCGTGCACTGGCCCCAGAATGGGCCGACCTGGGCGTGGCCCGGGATGGAGACCGCCAAGGAGCGCGGCTACGCGCGCTCGATCGGGGTTTCGAACTTCAGCGCCGGCGAGCTTGACGAGGTCAGGTCCATCGCGAGCTCACCTCCGGTCGTCAACCAAGTCCAGTTCAGTCCGTTCGAGTACCGCCGGGGGCTGCTTCAGGCGTGTGACCAGCACGGCGTGGCCCTCGAGGCCTACAGCCCACTCGGGACCGGCCGTCACCTCTCGGACCCGGTGGTGGCAAAGATTGCCAAGCAGGTCGATCAGACCCCGGCGCAGGTCCTGATCCGCTGGTGCCTGCAGCGCGGCACGATAGTCCTGCCCAAGTCGACCCATCGGGAGCGGATCCAGGCGAATGCCCGCGTCTTCGACTTCGAGCTGTCAGACGACGAGATGAGCGCCCTCGACGGCCTGGATCAGACCGGAGGCACCGAAGAAGCGCGAGAGGGCAAATGGTGGTGAGACCGAGTTCAAGCTGACCACCACGCGGCCAGGACCCTGCGCCAATTTTCCCAGGCGATGGCCTTGAGTTCCGCCCCGGAGAAGCCGCCGGCGGACAGTTCGTCGAGCAGACGGGGTAGGCCTGCGGCGTCGCCGAGCGCCGCAGGGACCGAGGCGCCGTCGAAGTCCGACCCCAGGGCGACGTGCTCGACGCCGATGCGGTTTGCGACGTACCGAGCGTGTTCGACGATCAGCGCCATCTCGGTGTTGGGCTCGTCCGCGAAGTCCGGCCTGAGGAACGGCGGTGCGAACACGATGCCCACGAGGCCTCCGCTGGCGGCGATCTGATCGAGCTGCCCGTCGGTGAGGTTGCGGGACGTGGGACAGATGGCGTGGGCTCCCGAATGGCTGGCGACCAGGGGGCCGACGTCCTGGCGTGCGACGTCCCAGAAGCCCGCCTCGTTCATGTGGCTCAAATCGACGAGGATCCCCAGCTCGGCGCAGCGTCGGACGAGCCGGACGCCGGCGTCCGTCAACCCCGGGCCGGTGTCAGGCGACGAGGGGGCGGCGAAGGGAACGCCGTGGGCGAAGCCGTTGGGACGGCTCCAGACAGGGCCGAGCGATCTGAGGCCGGCCGCGTACCAGAGCTCGAGCGACTCCAGACCGGGGTCGATGGCCTCAGCGCCCTCCAGATGCAGGACGGCGACCGGGGGTCCCGAATCCGCGGCGGCGGCATCGACATCGGCGACGGCGCGCCCGACGCGCAGGACTCCCTGACGCTCGAGCGCGAGCAGGCGACCGGCCGCCGCGGTCGCATCCGCGGCGGCGATTGGGTGCGCCAGCCGCGGCCGCGATCCCGGCCGAGGGCCGCTATCGCCGACCGCGAGGTCATCTGCGGGACCTGCGGGCAGGCCCGGCGCGGAGCTGAAAATGGCGAAGATCCCGCCCCGCATCCCGCCGGCGCGCATCCGCGGGAGATCGAGGTGGCCACCGCTTCGGCCCG
Organism: Solirubrobacteraceae bacterium; assembly: GCA_049697735.1. GTDB lineage: Bacteria > Actinomycetota > Thermoleophilia > Solirubrobacterales > Solirubrobacteraceae > Palsa-465. The sequence goes on along the minus strand of JBAVWI010000178.1, from coordinate 2,861 downwards.
TGGCGAACGAGCCGGGGTCCTCCCGTGTCATCGAGTCATTGTGTCCGTCGAAGATCGGAATCATCGAAACCTACGTCTGCGATCACGCGCGTGGATTGCAACCGTCCCGTCCCCGGGGCCGACAGCGAGTGTCAGTTCACCTTCCGAAGTGTGCGGACCACGTCCTGGGGATAGAACGGCCACAGGAACAGCGCGCGCTCGTGGCCGCTGGGGTCGATCACATAGGCCGCCTCGCTATGGGTGATGTAGTTGATCGTCTGTCCGGCGATCCGCTTGCTCACCACCGAGACGCCGATCTTGTACTGCTTCCAGGTCGCGGCCAGGGCCGCCCGGTTGCCCACCGCCCAGTGCCACTGGGGCACCAGCGACCACTTGCGGACGTCCAGGAGCAGGTCGGCCCGTTTGTTGGCGTAGACGTCGACGCTGACGGCGAGGATGGCCGGACGCTGGGCAGCCGGCATCTGGGCCACAGCTGCGTTGAGGACGTGCGCCTCCAGTGGACATAGGTTGCGGCACAGGGGATCCACGAAGGTCACGATCACCGACCGGCCGCGGAAGGCACGCACCGAGACAGGCTGACCGTGCTGATCGCGCAACGTGAACGCGGGTGCCGGGCGGGCACCAGCCGCCCAGCTCAACGCGGGAGGCGTCACCACGGTCCCGGTGGAGGTGCCCGACGCGGCGGGGGCATGTCGAGTGGCGGCCAGCACCGCGATCGGAACCGCGAAGGCGACCCCGCACAGGGCCGCCAGGCCAGGAATCGTCCACCGCGCTCGGCTTGACGGAGCCGGTGCTGCCGGCGATCCCATCCGGCGCCGGCGCCACCCGAGGGCCAGCGCTACCCCGCCCACCAGGATCACGAGTGCGGCAACCAGGAGGCCGATCAGTCGGCCCGAAGTCCCCCCGCCGGAAGCCTTTGGGGCCGATACCCGCCCCGGGGCAGACGCGGAATTCGGGCCAGATGGGGAACCCGGGGGCGACGCCGAACTCGCAGCGGAGGCTGGACCTAGCTTGACTCCGGCGGCCCCGGCCAGGTTCCGCACGGCGGTCTGCGCAACCTCGGCCAGCACGCCGTCACCGGCGCCAACAGGGATCTTGGCCAGCGTCCGGTAGGCGGGCGCTGTGGGGTGACCGGGCCAGTTGAAGCCATAGCCGTCGGGCATGACCACGAGCAGGCGCTGGCGGAAGATCGAGGACAGCTCGAGGCCGAGAAAGCGGGCGTAGAGAGCCGGCTTGCGCCACAGCTCGGTGATCGAGCCGAGGTCGTACTCGGTGCTCACGATCGCCACCCGAATTCCGAATCCGGCTCGGTTGGCGGCACTGACCACGCTCAGCAGCTGACGCTGGGAAGCGCTCGGCGCCGGAGTCTGAGCCGCGGTGGCGCCCGGAGTCGCGGAGGCGAAGAAGACCTGGTTGGCCTGCAGGTAGTCACTGGCCGGGTCACCGTCAGCGCGCGCGTTGGCAGCGAAGATAGCGGCCGCCAGCGCCACCGTCAGCGCCAACGCGAGCCCGAAGGCCCGCCGGGTCGTCGGCCCGCCCAGCAGGAGCCCGATTGCCGCCTGCCGTCTCATCCCGACACAGTAGTCCACCCGCGGCATCGCGCCTACGCTACCGACCGGCAGCTGAAAGCATTGGCGGTGATGACGCGCATCGACATCGAGACCCCGCGGGGACCGGCCCGAGTCCGGCTGCACCGTGTCCGCGAGGCCCGCGGCGCGCTGCTGCTCGGCCACGGCGCCGGCGGCGGTGTCGATGCCACCGACCTCCAAGCGGCCAGTGAGGCGGCTCAAGGACAGGGGTTCTCGGTTGCGCTCGTGGAGCAGCCTTACCGGGTGGCCGGCCGCCGCTCCCCAGCCCCGGCGGCACACCTCGACGTGGCGTGGCTGGAGGTGGTGGCGCGGCTTCGGGCCCGCGAGCTGCGCCGGCTGCCTCTGATCTTCGGCGGGCGCTCGATGGGAGCGCGGGTCGCTTGCCGGACTGCCCCTGCCGGGGGTGCGGCCGGAGTCCTTTGCCTGGCCTTTCCGCTCGTCCCGCCCCAGCGAGCCAAAGCCACCAAGCCACCGGCCAGCCGACTGGACGAGCTTGAGGCAACTGGCGTCCCGACCCTCGTCGTCCAGGGATCACGAGACCGTTTTGGAATGCCACCGCCGAGCGCCGACCGCCTGGTGGTCACAGTGGCCGGCGATCACAGCCTGCGCACCGACCTTGCCAACGTGGCGACGGCGGTGGGCGTATGGCTCGCCGTGCTCCCCCTGGCCCCCTGACAACGACGGGGGGTGACCGATAGCTTTGAGCTCATGACCGAGCCCGAGCTCAGTCCATCCCCAGCGGCTCCGATCCCGGCGACGTCACCGATCGCCGAGCCCGTCCGTGGCAGCCATCCCGACCCCGAGCTACTGGCGCTCCCGGGCCTCGAGCAGCTACGGCGCTCTGTGGCGGGTGGGCTCCCGGAGGCGCCGCTCTCACGTCTGACCGGGATGCACCTGGTGAGCGTCGGCGACGGCACCGCTACCTTCCGGATGCCGCTGACTCCCTGGCTTGACGGTGGCCGGGGCAGGGTGCCACCCGGCGTGCTCATGATTCCGGCCGACGCGGCGATGGCATGTGCAGTCATGTCCCAGCTGCCTGCGTGGAAGCCGTTCACGACTTCGGAGCTGGCCCTGCGGGTCCTGCGCCCGTCGCCGCCCGAGGGCGCGATCCTGGCCGAGAGCCGGGTGCTCGACCCCGGCCCACCCGTGGCCCTGTCCGAAGTGACAGTCCGTGACGAAGCGGGTGTGCTGATCGCCCACGGCAGCTCGCTGTGCGTGACCTTGCCGGCTGTCTCGCCGCACGCCCCGGCCGCCCCCCTCGAGCATCCCGGA
>JBAVWI010000177.1:0-4978 GCA_049697735.1 Solirubrobacteraceae bacterium | reverse complement strand
GTCAGCCAGATCACCGCCATGTATCTGATCGCGCTGCGGCTGGCCGAGCTGCGAGGGACGATGGGCCGGGCCGAGCTCAAGCCCCCGATCTCTGACCTCAAGCGGCTGCCGCACCAGATCGCCGAGGTGCTCGAGCGCGACGTCTCGGGGCTCGACGCGATCGCCCGCTCGGTCTACCAGGCGTCGTTCTTCCTCTACCTCGGGCGTCACATCGGTCTTCCGGTGGCCCTGGAAGGTGCGCTGAAGCTCAAGGAGATCTCCTATATCGCCACCGACGCTTATGCCGCCGGGGAGATGAAGCACGGGCCGATTGCCCTCCTCGACGAGGACACGCCCGTGGTCGTTGTGGCGACCCGCTCGCCGGTGCTCGACAAGGTCATCTCCAACATGCAGGAGGTTCGGGCCCGTGGGGCGCGAGTAATCGCGATCGCGACCGAGGGCGACGAGGAGATCGGCCAGCACGCTGACGAGGTCATCAGGGTGCCCGAGACCGACTGGATGCTGGCCCCGCTGCTCGCGGTGATCCCGCTCCAGCTGCTGGCCTACAAGATCGCTCGCCTGCGCGGCCTCAACGTCGACCAGCCCCGCAACCTCGCCAAGACGGTCACCGTTGAGTGAAGGCTCACGACACGCTTCCTTGGCCCACCCCGAGGCGGCGCCGAGAATGACCGGTTCCCCGTCGGTGGGCATCGACCTGCTCGAGATCGAGCGTCTCGAGCGGGCGCTGGCGCGTCGCCCCCGGCTCGCGCAGCGCCTCTTCACCGACGCCGAGCGCGCCTACGCAGCCGCCCGCGCCCGGCCCGGTCAGCACCTGGCGGCGCGCTTCTGCGCCAAGGAGGCCGTGGCCAAGGCGCTCGGGCTGACCGCCTGGAGCTGGCGCGACGTCGAGGTCGTGTCCGACGGCGGCGCCCCCGTGGTCGCGTTGAGCGGCGCCGCCGCCCGGCGTGCCGCCGAGCTGGGGGTCGTCGTGCATGTCTCGCTCACCCACACCCGGTCCGAGGCCGGTGCGGTGGCGTTGACCGAATCCCCCCCACACCCTTGACGCCCTGGCCGGACTGGCTTGCGGCGCTGCCCGACGCCGGGCAGCAGCGCGCCACCGACGAGTGGGCGATTCAGACCCGCGGGATTGCGGGGGCAACCCTGATGGAGCGCGCCGGTGCCGGACTGGCCGAGCTGGTCAGCGCGCGCGCTCCCGAGGGCCGGGTCGTGGTGGTCTGCGGGAAGGGCAACAACGGCGGCGACGGGCTGGTCGTCGCGCGTCTGCTGCGCGAGCAGGGTCGTGAGGTCGACGTCCTCCTGCTGGCGTCCGGGGACGAGTTGCAGGGCGACGCCAAGGCCAACTTCGACCGCTTGCCGGGTGCGGCGGCGCGGTTGTTTGAGCCCGATGCCCTCGCGGCGGCGGCCGTGATCGTCGACGCGATCCTCGGCACCGGTTTCGCGGGCGCGCCCCGCGATCCCGCCCGAAGCGCGATCGAGGCCATCGACAACGCGCCTGGTGCCCCGATGGTCATCGCCTGCGATGTCCCCAGCGGCGTCGACGCCTCGACGGGCGAGGTCGCAGGCGCGGCGGTCCGCGCCCATGCCACGGCCACCTTTCACGCCGGCAAACCCGGGCTGTGGATAGCGCCGGGCAAGGACCACGCCGGCGAGGTGACCGTGGTTGACATCGGGATCCCGCCCGGCGCTCCCGTGCACCCGTCGCTGGGGCTGATTGAGCCTTCAGTTTTGGACGCGATTCCCCGGCGAGGACGGGAGTCGACCAAGTTCGCCGCCGGCAGCGTCCTGGTCTGCGGCGGCTCGCGAGGCCTCACCGGGGCCCCGTGCCTGGCCTCGGAGGCCGCGATGCGCGCCGGGGCGGGCTACGTGACCGCGTGTGTCCCCGCATCCCTGAACCTCGTCTTCGAACAGCGATTGCTCGAAGTCATGACAGTTCCCTTGCCCGACGACGACGGGTCCCTGCTGGGCAACGGTGCCGATCAGGTGCGCGCACGCGCCGAGCGCTCGGGCGCGCTCGTGCTGGGGCCGGGCCTGGGCCGAGCCGACGAGAGCGTCCACCTGGCCCGCGAGCTGGCGCGCACGGTGAAGATCCCACTCCTGCTCGACGCCGACGGGCTCAACGCCCACGCCGGTCGGCTCGAGGCCCTCGTCCAGCGCAGTGCCGCCACGGTGCTCACGCCCCACGCGGGCGAGCTGGGCCGGTTGCTCGAGACCGACAGCGCGGAGATAGCGCGAAGCCGCTTGTCCTCGGTCCGACGGGCGGCGCAGACGGCCCAGGCGGTGATCGTGCTCAAGGGCGATGACACGCTCGTAGCTGAGCCCGGAGGGTGCGTAGGGGTCAGCCGAGGCGGGGCTCCGGCCCTGGCCACGGCCGGCACGGGAGATGTGCTGTCCGGGGTCACGGGCGCGTTTTTGGCCAAGGGCGTCGAGGCGTTCACCGCCGCCTGCGCCGCCGTATTCCTGCACGCCCGCGCCGGTCAGCTCGCGGCCGAGACGATCGGGACCGAAGGCGTTATCGCCTCGGACGTGATCGAGCTGTTGCCGCGCGCCCACTCGGAGCTCTGAGCCGTGTCCGGCATCGACCACGGGGACCGCCGAGCCGTGTCCGGCATCGACCACGGGGACCGCTGAGCCGTGTCCGGCATCGACCACGGGGACCGCTGAGCGTGGCCGTCAGAGCGCGGGCACGCATCAACCTGGCCGCGATCGAGCGTAACGTCGCCACCCTCCGGGCTGGGCTCACCGGCGGCGCGGAGCTGTGTGCGGTCGTAAAAGCCAATGCGTCGGGTCACGGTGCCGTTCCGGTGGCCCGGGCCGCCCTCGCGGGCGGCGCGACTTGCCTCGCCGTGGCCACTGCTCTGGAGGCCGCCGAGCTGCGCGCCGCCGGCCTCACCGTGCCGACACTGATCCTCGGTGCCATCAGCGGCGAGGAGCTCCCGGTGGCGCTCGGCGCGGGAGCGATGGTGACCGCCTGGAGTCTTGAGTTCGTGGATGCCGTGGAGCGGGCGGCCACCGACCCGGTCGCTGTCCACGTCAAGTTCGACACCGGGATGGGCCGGCTGGGAACGCGAGAGCTGCCGGAGGCCCTGGCTGTGGCCGATCGTGTGCTGGCCGCCGATCGGCTCAAGCTGGCCGGCGCAATGACCCACCTCGCCACTGCCGACGGCGACCCCGAGTTCATGGCACAGCAGCTGAGCGCGTTCGCCCCCTTCGCCGCTGCCATGCGCGAGCGGGCGCCGGGCGTTACCGTGCACGCTGCCAACAGCGCGGCCACCCTCAGGGAGCCGGCCAGCCACTACGACCTGGTCCGGTGCGGGATCGCCCTCCACGGCTGTGACCCGATGAACGAGGACCCCGACCGCTATGGGCTGGAGCCGGCGCTCGAGCTGAGCTCCTACGTAGCAGCGGTCAAGCGCGCCCGCCCGGGCGAGAGCGCCGGCTACGGCCGCCGCTTCGTCGCCGACGCCGAGACATGGCTGGCGACGCTGCCGATCGGCTACGGCGACGGTGTCGGACGGGGACTCAGCAACAATTGCGATGTGCTCATCGGCGGCGAGCGCTATCCGCTCGTCGGCATGGTCAGCATGGACAACCTGACTGTCGCCCTGGGTGCGTCGCCGCCCGCCGGTGCAGCGATCGGCGCGGTGGCGACGATCATCGGCCGCGACGGTTCTCAGCGCCAGACCACCGAGGACCTGGCCCGCCGGCTGGGCACCATTCACCACGAGGTGCTGTGCGGGATCTCGGCCCGGGTGACCCGCGAATATCACCGCGATGGCGTGCCGGTGGCATGACCGATCCGCTCGTCTCGCTGAGATCGATCGCCCCCGACGCCTGGCTGGTTGGCGGGGCGCTGCGCGATCAGCTGCTCGGCCGGACCACTGACGACTTCGACGTGGTTCTCCCGCCGACGGACGATCAGATCGTCGAGCGGACCGCTCGGGCCCTCGGGCGCGCAGCCGGCGGGGTGGCGTTCGCCCTTTCGGACGCCTTCGGCGCCTGGCGGGTCGTCGATCACAGCCGTCAGTGGCAGGTTGACCTGACCCGGCTGGAGGGCGAGACGATCGACTTCGACCTGGGGCGCCGCGACCTGACCGTCAACGCCATCGGCCAGCGGCTGGCTGGGGACGCACCCCTGGTCGACCCTTCCGGGGGCCTCGCCGACCTGGACGTGCGCCGGCTGCGGGCGGTGTCCGACGATGCCTTCGCGCGCGACCCCCTGCGGACGATGCGCCTGGCCCGCCTGGCCGCTGAGCTCGGCTTCACGGTGGAGCCCGCCACCCTGGAACTGGCACGGAACAGCGCCGCGGGGCTGGCCTCGGTATCGGTCGAGCGGGTGTTTGCGGAGCTGCGACGGCTGCTGAGCAGCGACCGGGCGCTGGAGGGACTCGCGCTGATGGATGCGGCAATGATCACCGGGATCGTCATCCCCGAGCTTGCCGCCCTGCGCGGGATCGAGCAGAGCCGCTTTCACCACCTCGACGTCTATGACCACACGCGGGCCGTATTGGCTGAGACGATCGCGCTCGAGGCTGACCCCGAGCCCGTGTTCGGAGCCCAGACCCGGCTCCTGCAGTCCTTTTTGGCAGTTCCGCTGGCCAACGACCTGACCCGGGGCCAAGCGCTGCGCTTCGGCGCCCTCCTGCACGACATCGCCAAGCCCGTGACCCGGGACGCAACGCCCGAGGGTCGCGTCACCTTCCTGCGCCACGACGTGGCCGGCGCCCGTCTGGCGGGCGACATCCTGGCTCGTCTCCGGGCCAGCGAACGCCTGTCAGAGTACGTGGCAGCCGTTACGCGCCACCACCTTCGCCTCGGCTTCCTGGTACATAGAACGCCGCTGGGCCGCCGCGATATCTACCGTTACCTGGACGCGTGCTCGCCGGTGGCGGTTGATGTCACCGTGCTCAGTGTGGCCGACCGGCTTGCAACTCGAGGCGATAACGCCGAGCGGGCGATCGCCCGCCACCTAGAGCTCGCC
>JBAVWI010000176.1:0-6658 GCA_049697735.1 Solirubrobacteraceae bacterium | reverse complement strand
GACCCTGGTCGCAGGCCGCGCCCCAGTCGCGCCGCTGCGGACCCTGGGCGGCGAGCCGGCATCGCTCTCGGCTGCCCTCTCCGGTCGCGACCGGACGATCGTGTTCTGGAATCCGGACTGCGGCTTCTGCGCGCGCATGCTCGACGATCTCCGCGCGCTCGATCGAGCCGACCGCGACGCCGGACGGCAGCTGCTGGTCATCTCCACCGGTGACGCCGAGGCCAACCGCGCGATGGGGCTATCGGCGCCGGTCCTGCTCGATGATGCCTTCGCCGCCGGGGAGCAGCTCGGCGTCACGGGCACGCCGTCAGCAGTGCGGGTCGACGCGCACGGACGGGTCGCCTCGCCGGTCGCAGTCGGCACCGAGGCAGTGCTCGCTCTGGCCGCTGGGGCCCGCTCGCCGGTCAACGCATAGACCCCGGGGCGGGCCGACTCCGGCCTGGTTCGCGCGGCGCAGGCGGCTAGCATCCGCCCCGCGATGGCCCTCGACACCGTGACCATGGACAAGATCGTCTCGCTGTGCAAGCGGCGGGGCTTCGTCTTTCAGAGCAGCGAGATCTACGGCGGGATCAGCTCGAGCTATGACTACGGCCACTACGGGGTGCTGCTCAAGAACAACGTCAAGGCCCAGTGGTGGCGCGCCATGCTCCAGGAGCGCGACGACATCGTCGCTCTGGATTCGGCGATCATCCAGCATCCCCGCACCTGGGAGGCCAGCGGGCACCTGGCCGGCTTCACCGACCCGCTGATCGACTGCCGGACGTGCAAGCTGCGCTTTCGCGCTGACCAGCTCGAGTTTGCCGCCTGTGGGCGCAAGCCGTCCCGCCATCCCGGCGAGACGCCAGAGTGTGATCTGACGCAAGCGCGTGACTTCAACCTCATGTTCGAGACCACGGTGGGAGCGGTCAAGGAGGAGGGCGCCACCGTTTACCTGCGGCCCGAGACCGCCCAGGGCATCTTCCTCAACTTCAAGAACTATCTCCAGTTCTCGCGCAAGAAGCCGCCGTTCGGCATCGCCCAGATCGGCAAGAGCTTTCGCAACGAGATCACACCCGGCAACTTCATCTTCCGAACCCGAGAATTCGAGCAGATGGAGATGGAGTTCTTTGTCCCGCCAACCGAGGCGGAGCAGTGGTTTCAGCACTGGCTGGGAGAGCGCTACGGCTGGTATACGCGCCTGGGCATCCGCGAGGATCACCTCCGCCTGCGCGCCCACGACGCCGACGAGCTCTCTCACTACTCCAGCGCGACCAGCGACGTCGAGTACCGCTTCCCGATCGGGTGGCAGGAGCTCGAGGGAGTGGCCAACCGCGGCGACTTCGACTTAAGCCAACACGCCGAGCACTCAGGGCAGAAGCTCGAGTACGTGGACAGCGCCAGCGGCGAGCGCTACCTCCCCCACGTGATCGAGCCGGCCGCCGGTGCAGACCGCGCGATGCTCGCCTTTCTCGTCGACGCTTACGACGAGGACGAGATCGGCGGGGAGGCACGGACCGTCCTGCGCCTGCACCCGCAGCTGGCGCCGGTCAAGGCCGCGGTGCTGCCGCTGGTTCGCAAGGACGGGCAGCCCGAGCTGGCCCGCGAGGTCTATCGCGACCTGCGCGAGCTGATGCAGACCGAGTACGACGAGGGCGGCGCGATCGGGCGACGCTACCGCCGCCAGGACGAGATCGGCACGCCCTGGGCGGTGACCATCGACCACCAATCGCTCGAGGATCGCACCGTCACCGTGCGTGATCGCGACAGCCTTACCCAGGAGCGGATCGCCATCGATGCTCTCAGCGGAGAGCTCGAGCAGCGCCTGCGGGCGCCGTGGCGCTCGCCCAAGTCCTAAGTCCGCCGCCGGAACCGAAAGATCGGCTCGTGCCCGGCACGGCGACGGTCGATCAGGGCGATCACCCCCCAGGCGACGAGCAGGATCAGCACCAGGATCGCGTCGATCGCGGTGCCGGGGCTCACGATCAGCACGATCGCGGCGATCATCACGGCGATCGCGATGTCGATTCTCATCGGCGTCCAGTTCACAGCGGCAGCCTCCGGAAGACGGCGCGGGGTAGATGGCGCAAGACGGCGAACAGCCAGCGCAGCAGGCCCGGCACCCAGACCGTATGAGCGCGGGTGCCCAGCGCCCGCGCCGTGGCCTCGGCCACGGCCTCGGCGGTGGTCGAGAAGGGCGCCGGCTTGAGGCCTTCGGTCATCCGCGTGGTCACGAAGCCCGGCCGCACGGTGAGCACGCGGACACCGCTGCCGGCGGTGGCGTCGGCAAGCCCCTGGGCGAGCGAATCGAGGCCGGCCTTGGCCGCGCCGTAGATCGCGTTGCCGGCCCGGGGGCGCTCGGCGCCGACGCTCGAGAGTACGATCAGGGTGCCGTGGCCCTGCGCGCGCAGGCGGCGCAGCGAGCCGAGCAGCAGCGAGCCGGCCCCGACGAAGTTGACCCGCAGAACCTCGAGCGCCTCATCGGGATCAGCGTCGAGTCCGTCCTGGGCCCCCAGCACGCCGACGGCCAGGATCACCGTGTCGACTCCGCCGGGGAAGGCGAAGGCGGCGTCGAGGACCCGCGCGTGCGCAGCGATGTCGTCGGCATCGGCGATCTCGATCTCGGCCGAGTTGATTCCGGCCGGCACCAGCGCGGCCGCCGCGGCCTCGAGACGGCCACGGTGGCGACCGATCAGGACCGGCGCGACGGGAGCGTCGGCCGCCAGGCGCCGGAGGATGGCCAAGCCGATCTCCGACGTCCCGCCCACGAGCAGGACGCGCTGGGCGCCGAGCGCGCTCACTGGCCGGCCTCCACGAGGCCGGTCCGTTGCGACAGGTCAGAGCGCCAAATCCGCTCGGGGTCGATGCGGTCGCGCACCGACCGCCATTCGTCCAGGCGGGGATACATGGCGGCGAGCAAGTCGGGGGCCAGGCGACTGTCCTTGCTCAGGTAGACCCGTCCCCCGGCGGCGGCGACGAGTTCGTCAAAGCCGCGCAGGAGCGGCTCGAGCCCGGGCGCCGAGCGCGGCAGATCCAGGGCGAGCGTCCAGCCCTCGAGGGGGAAGGAAAGGGGAGCCGAGCTCTCGGGACCGAAGTCCTTGAGCACGGCGAGATAGCACGGAGCGGGCGAGCGGCGCAGGCGATGCAGCACCTTCTCGAGCACGGCCTCGTGACCGCGGGGAAGGACCAGTTGGTACTGGACGAAGCCGGTCCGACCGTAGAGGCGCGGCCACGCGTTGAGCACGTCGAGCGGGAACATGTGAGCTCCGAAGGACTCGATGTGTCCGACCGCGCGGCGGGGAGCGAGCCGGAAGCGCAGCTCGTTGTGGGCGCGGACGACGCTGGTGCGCAGCAGGCCCCCCGGCCAGTGCGGCGGCAGCGTGAGACGCGCCGCCATCGTGACCTTTGCGCCGGCGTCGGGCGGCAAGTCACCGACGAGATGATCGGCGCGAGTGACCACGCCGCGGACGGGGCGGCGGCCGAGCAGGTCGAGCCAGGCGACGCGATGGGGCCCGCCGGGTGCCTCGAGCGCGGTCAGGGTCTCGTCGAGGCTCGAGACGCGCTCGATGTCCACCGTGAGCGAAGGACTGGTCAGGGGGCGGAGCTTGATCCGGGCCCAGAGGATGACCCCGGTCAGCCCCATTCCTGCGATCGTCGCCTCGAGCAGCTCACGGTCTGACTGGGGAGTCACCTCGACAACCTCGCCGGCGGCGGTGAGCAGGCCGAGGCCGAGAACGTGGGCGCCGAAACTGCCCACGGCGCCGTGGTTCTTACCGTGCACGTCACTGGCGATGGCGCCCCCGACCGAGACGTGCTGAGTGCCCGGCACGGTGGGCAGCGTCCAGCCCGCCGGGGCCAGCGCGGCGAGCAACTGCCCGAGGGTCGCGCCCGCCTGGGCGGTGACGATCCCGCGCTCGCGATCGAGTTCGAAGCCCCGCAGGGCCGTGGTCTCGAGCACCAGTCCGTCGGTCAGCTGGGCGGCGTCGCCGTAGCTACGCCCCATCCCGCGGGCAATCGCGCCCTCGCGCAGCCGGCGAGCGAGCGATCCGGACTCCGGGGCGAGCGCTCCGCGCAGCGTTTCGGGGCTCTCGGGGCGGGCGAGCGTGACAGTCGCACGCGGCCCCCCGCCCCATCCGGAGATGGCGCCGGGGGCCAACCGCAACTCGCCCGGGGCCGACTCAGCGCGCTCGTCGGCCAGCTCAACTAGCGGCATGGACACTCAGCGCGAAAAGCAGCAGCCAGGCGCCGCCCCCGACGACCAGCACGCGGTCAGAGAGGAGCATCTCCTCGGGGGCCTCGCCGCCTCCGCGGCGGATGAGCGCGCCGTAGCGAAGCAGGCAGATCGTGAAGGGAACGACCGTGAACAGCCGCCAGGGGAAGCCGTCGATGTCCTGAAACGCCCACACGGCATAGGCAAACAACGCGAATCCGGCGCTACCGGCCAACAGCAGGCGCAGGCCGCCCTCGCTGTAGTGACGCATGACCCGGCGGCCGCGAGCTTCGGGCGCGGCCTCCGGATGCGAGGTGCGCACCAGCTCGGCGTGACGCTTGCCGGCGGCGATGAACAGGGCGGCCGCGGTCACCACGAGCACGAACCACCGCGACAGGGTGACGGGAGCGGCAACACCCCCGGCCAGCGCGCGCAGCATGAAGCCGCCGGCCACGACGACGATGTCGACAAGCGCCACGTGGCGCCACAGCAGCGTGTAGCTGAGGGTCAGCGCGACATAGCCGAGCCCAACCACGCCGAGCAGCGGGCGGACGGCGAAGCAGAGGCCGAGACCGGCGAGCAGCCAGCTGACGCCGATCGCGAGCGCCTCGCGACGGGGAAGCTCACCGGCAGCGACGGGCCGGAAGCGCTTGCGGGGGTGAAGCCGATCCTCGGCCGCGTCGCGGACGTCGTTGAGCGCGTAGATGCCCGCCGAGATCAGACAGAAGGCGACGAAGGCCAGACCGACGCGCACGGGCACGCCGTTGTTGCGCAGCGCTCCGGCGGCGCCGGCAGCGGCGATGACGAGCAGATTCTTGATCCACTGGCGAGGCCGAGCCGTGACCAGGATCGCCAGCAGCCGGCCGCGTGGCGGGCGGACCTCACCGGTCCCGTCGAGGGCGCGCGCGGGGGCCGCGCTGCGCTCGAGGGCGCCGCGCTCCCGCTCCAAGGCGCCGCGCTCATGGCCGGGGGAGGATCGGAGGTCGCTACCGTTGACAGCTGCGCCAGCGCCGAGCCCCTTGTTCGGCGCGGGCCATGGCGCGGCTGATGCTCGCCGCGAAGACGTCATTCGAAGCCAAACTATGCGTGTTGCATCAATCGGACGTGTGAGGTTCATGAGGGACCTCTCAGACGGCCTTAAGCCAAAGGCCGGGATGCGATTGGCACGATCGTAGGCGATGCTGGCCCCGACCAGACAACCCCCAACGCGTTCGACACCCCCCGCGGGGCCCCCCTCCGGGCCCCCCACTCCGGCCCTGTCCCATCCCGGGAGGGCCCGTCGCGTCCTGCTCCTGACGGCCCTGGTCCTGGCTCTACCGTCGGTGGTCTCCTACGCGAGCATGCTGACCAAGCCGTCTGATTCGACCCTCTCGATCCGCACTGTCGAGTGGCTGCGCGACAACGGCGCCCGCGGCCTGGTCAACAAGGTCGAGAACATCTATTACTCGCTGACCGCGCCCGCGACCGGCGGCCCGGGGCTGCACGCGCTCCCCCAGCAGGCGGCTGCCGACGGTGCTCTGGCTAAGGCTCGTCGCCGTGCGCTGAGTTCCTACCGTCCGCCCAGCATCCGCCCTGTCCTCCACCCGGCGCTACCCGGCGAAGGCGTCTGGCATCCGACCTTCGCGGGCGCCGGCAGCCGTCCACCCGTGCTGGTCACCCAGTTCCGGCCCGAGGCGCTTTATCCCCAGAACGTCGCCGGCGTGGCCTGGATCGACCACACTCGGACCTCGACGTGGCTGTACCCGGGACGGCTGGAGCCCGCCGTGCCGCTGGCCTCGCGCGGTCCGATGGAGATTCCGACCGAGATGCGCTCCAAGCTGGTGGCAAGCTTCAACAGCGGCTTCAAGCTCACCGACTCCGGCGGCGGCTTTGCCACCGGCGGTCACACCTACGCTCCGCTCAAGAACGGTGTGGCGACGATCTTGCGCTACCGCAACGGGACGGTCGACATCCAGTCCTGGTCGTATGGACCCAAGGTGCCCAGCAACGTCATCTACGCCCGCCAGAACCTGCCTTTGATCGTGAACAACGGGAAGTTGAACCCCAACCTGTCCGACGGGCCTCAATGGGGGGCGACGCTCGGCAATGCGATCCGCGTCTGGCGCTCGGGCCTGGGCATCGACCGGCACGGGAACCTGATCTACGCCGCGGCCAACTACATGACTGTCGGATCGCTGGCCCAAGTTCTGCGCCGCGCGGGGGCCGTGCGCGCGATGGAGCTTGACATCAACGTCTACTGGACGAGCTTCATCACCTATCGTCATCCCGGTGCCAACGGCGCTGCCAACCTGGTCGCGAGCATGGACCGCTCCAACCAGCGCTACCTGACGATCGAGGACCGTGACTTCTTTGGGGTCTATCTGCGCTGAGCGCGGCCCGGGAGCTGGCCTCGCCGCCGTGGCGGTGGCCCTCCTGCTGCTGGTGACGGGCTGTGCGAGCGCCGCCCCCACGGCAACGGCGGTGGTCTCGACG
>JBAVWI010000175.1:0-7223 GCA_049697735.1 Solirubrobacteraceae bacterium | reverse complement strand
GGTTGGGCGCGGCCACGTCGGCCGCCGGGCCGCGGACCGAGGGCAGCGGATCAATCCGCGCCAACGCGTCAAGGATCGAACCCGACGGCGGCAGCAGCGAATCGAGCTCGGTGATGATGGCCGAGCTGTGGATGTCGTTGCGCAGCGGCGCCGAGCCCGATGACTGCAGCGCGACCGCGCCGATGATCCAGGCGATGCCCAGCGCCACGCAGGCGGTCAGCGCCGCCCCGAGCAAGCCGTCGGCGGCGCGCAGGCCCGGAATTCGCAGCGCCCCGCGAACGCGGGCGCCCAGGCCCTCAAAGCCGCTGGCCAGTACGCCTCCGGCGAGAATCGCCCCGAGCAGACCGAACAGTGGCGCGTAGGGTGAGCGCGCGCCCTGAGAGAGCAACAGCGGGGCCACCCGCGTGCCCACGAAGGCACCGACGGCGAACCCGACCAGCGACATCGCGCCGATGATGAATCCCTGCAGATAGCCGTAAACGGCGAGCAGGGCAGTAAATGCGACGATCACCCAGTCGAGCACCGACATGAGAAAAATCCTAGTCCGGCGCGCAAAAGCCACTCATCCCGTACCGTTCCGTGTTGAGGTGCTAGATGGCGGGCTGATGGTGGCCAGGGGGCCACGACCGTTCCAGCGCAGACGGCGGCGTCGGCGTTTGCTCACGCGCGGGCTGCCGATCGTCGGAATCGCGGCCCTCGCCTTCGTCGGCGGTGTGGTCCTCTCCGGGGATCCGGGGGCGTCAGGACGCCAGCTCGTGGCGCGCTACGTCCACGACTGGACCCAGCATCAGGTGCCACAGATGTACGGTCTGCTCGACGCCGCCTCGCGCCGCGCCGCGACCGAGCCGCAGTTCGCCGCCGCCCTGGACCGGACGGCAACAACGGCCACGCTGATCTCGCTGCGGGCGACCCGGGTCTTCAACCTGAAGGGAAATCGGGTCGCGGTCCGCATGCTGATCATGACGCGCCTTTGGGGACCGCTGCGCGAGACGCTCACCGTGCCGCTGACCGGCAGCGGTTCGAGCGCTCGCGTGCACCTCAGCCGCGAAGTCCTGTTCCCCGGGCTGCGTCCCGGGGAGCGCCTGAGTCGCACGGTGACGCTGCCGCCGCGGGGAACGCTGCTGGCCAGTGACGGCGAACCCCTCGCCGAGGGACCAGGCCGGACCTCGCCGATCCCCGATGTCGCCGGACAGATCGTCGGCACAGTCGGGGCGATCCCCAGCACCGCGGCCGGCCGGTACGCCGCGGAGGGCTACCCACCCGACGCCATGGTGGGGCTCGACGGGCTCGAGCACATCTTCGAAGGCCGGCTGGTCGGCACCCGTGGGGGACGGCTGCTGGCCGGTCACCGGACGCTGGCCAGCGCCGCCGCGGTCCAGGCTCCCCCGCTCAAGACCACGATATCCCCCGTACTCGAGCGAGCCGCAGTCACCGCGATGGGCGGCCACTACGCCGGAATCGCGGTCATGAATCCGCGCACGGGGGCCCTGCTGGCGCTGGCCGGGATCGCCTTCTCGGCTCTGCAGCCGCCCGGCTCGACGATGAAGATCGTCACCGCCAGTGGCGCGCTGGAGGCCGGGATCACCAAGCTGTCGACCGTTTATCCGATCCAGACGGCAACCGCTCTGTCCGGGGTTACGCTCCAAAACGCCAACGGCGAGTCGTGCGGAGGCACCCTCCTCAACGCCTTCGCGGTCTCCTGCAACTCGGTCTTCGCCCCGCTCGGCGCCAAGCTGGGGGCCGCCCGCCTGGTCAACATCGCCCAGCGGTTCGGCTTCAATCAGCCTTCCTCGATCCCCGGAGCGGCGGAGAGCACGATCCCGCCGGCGAACAGCATCGGCGACGACCTGGCGGTCGGCTCCTCGGCCATCGGCCAGGGCCTGGTCCAGACCACGCCGCTGCAAATGGCCGACGTGGCAGCGACGATCGCCATGGGCGGGCGCCGCCCGATCCCGACCCTGCTCGCCCATCAGCGGCCGCGCTTTGTCCGCGTGATCAGTCCGCGCGTCGCCCACGAGGTGCAGAAGATGATGGTTGCCGTGGTGCAGTTCGGGACCGGCGTCGCGGCTCAGATCCCCGGCGTGACCGTGGCCGGCAAGACCGGGACCGCCGAGCTCAAGAACACGACCGCGCCCGGCCAGAGCGGGGCCCAGAACACGGACGCGTGGTTCGTCGGCTACGCGCCGGTCGGCCACCCGCGATACGTGGCCGGGGCCCTGTTCCCCAACCAGGGCGCGGGCGGGTCGACGGCGGCACCTCCGGTGCACGACGTTCTCGCCGCGGCCCTGGGCAAGTAGCTCAGCAACAGGACCTGGTCAACCGCGATCCGGTCGCGACCGGCCGGCAGGCCAGGCCCATCCGCGGCTCACAGATCGAGCGAAATCGAAGCCAGCTGCTGGTTGGCGGAACCGAGGATCTCGAGCGTCAAGGGACGGTTGCTGTAGGCCGACGTGTTGAGCTTGAAGAGCAGCAACTGGCCCTGCGTGGGCCCGAAGCTCGCCGTCGTCTCCGGGCCCGGCTCGGTGGCCAAGGGCCTTAGCACCTGCGAGGTCCAGGCGTAGGGGTTGACCTTGGGGTCGAGCTTGATCGGGTAATAGTGGGTGCCCTGGGTGTCGGTGACGACGAAGTTGTCGGTCGTGACCTGGTTATGGCTGGTCTGGTTCTTGGCCCACAGGAATACGCCGTACCACGTTTGCTGTGGGCTCGGCGGCGTCGTTCCGGGGGGCAGGCCCTTGACGTACTGCGAGTCCTCGGTGCTGTACTGATTGAGCAGCCGCGAGATCTGCAACTGGTAGGTGACCGGGCCGGCGTCGACGTAGCCGCCGTTGTTGTTGGAGTCAGCCACTGTGGGATGGGCCTTCTGACCGCAGGCCGCTAGGCCGACGGCGAGGACCAACGCGCTGGCGGCGGTTTGAAGGCGGCGAGGTGCACTCACGGCTGCGGAAGTCTAATGATTCTGGTCAGACGTCAGCCGGACTCGACCGACGCCCGTTCGCCCCGTCCGCGGCCTTCTTCGAGGATCGAGCGCAGACGACGCATCCCCTTGGCGGCCTGCCGCCGGCTCCACGAGCGCCCGCCGAGGGCCTCCATCAGCTTGTCAGAGAGCTGCGATGGTTCGGTCTCCAGTGTGTACTGGACGCGCGTGCTCCCGCCCGGCCCGGGCGAGAGCGTGTAGACGCCGACCATCCGGATCCGGTTGTACTTCCCGCCGCGGCCGTGCTCGACGATCCGGAAGGGAACCTGGAATTCGGCGATCGTCACGTCCGCCCAGGAGAAGCGGTTCATCGGGGCCTTGATCCTAAAGCGCGCGCCCGCGCCCGCTCCGTAGGTATCGACACGGGTCAGATGCCAGTCGACCAGATAGTGATCGGTGAACTCGGCGTGATTGGCGATGTCGGCCAGGTACTCGAAGACCACCTCGCGCGGCCGGGAGATCGTGGTCGAGACGGTGAAGGGATCCACGGCCGGAAGTCTAGGTACCGGGGACGGCCAACGGTGCCCGGGTCAGGGGAACGGCGAGGGCCAGCGACGGCGATGGGGGGAGGCGACGGCGATGGGGGGAGGCGACGGTGACTCAGGCCGCGGCGCGCTGATCGACGATCCGCATCGTGTGCCCGAACTCGGGTCCGTGGACGGTGCGGGTCCGCAGCGGCGCCTCGCTCTGGCCCGGGCGGCACAGCTCGCAGGCGATCATCTCGGCCGGGTACACGTAGACGCGCTCGCCCACCAGCGGGGTCCGATTGCAGCAGGAGCAGCGCTCCGAGCCCGCCAGCCGCTCGTCCAAGCCCCGCCGCAGGAGCGCCAGCTCGAGGTCGAGCATGTCGCGTAGCGTCGCGCTCATCCTGCCAGTCTTCGCCCCCACGAAGCTGATTCCTCTGGTCCGCGCCAGGTGGGCGGCGACGGTCAAACTCGACCCCTGGGCGCCCCGAACCGCGGCTCCGGTGGGGTTAGAGACCCGGCGCCGGCGACAAAAGTGCCGCTATTTGCGACTTTACGCCTGCTGGGCCTGATTGGACAATCCAGCCGGCCCCAACTGGACAAAAGGTTGACCCTCTTTACCGGCATTTTCGGGAAGCCACTATGATCGTGTGTTAAGACCGTTAATCCGGTCGTGGCTCGCGGGACCGTGTGGGTCGAACCACGATTTCAAAACGAGGGGACGGCCGATGAAGGCTTGGATGTCCGGCAATGTGGCAGGAACGGGCACCTTTCGTTGCACTGCGTGTGACTTCCCGGTGTCGCTCGATGCCGCCGATGAGCTGCCCGTGTGCTCGAACTGTGGCGGTACCGAGTTCGTTCGTGCCTCGCTGTTCACAACGTCTCAGCAGGCGGTCCTCGACCTGGGCTCCGAGCTGGACGACCAGAGCTGGCTCGCCGAGCTGAGCGAGGGCCTCGACGTGCCCGGGCAGTACGTCGCCTACCGCTCCGGCGAAGCCGTGATCGCCTACGCCCTGGAGCGGGAGTGGACCCGGATCGGGCGCAGCCTGGCCGCCGATATTCGCTTTGACGACCCCACCGTCTCGCGCCGTCACGCGCTGATCGTCCGCCAGCCCGATGGGCTCCGCGTACTCGACGACCGCAGCCTCAACGGCGTGTTCGTCAACGGGGAGCGAGTCGAATGGAGCACCCTGGCCGACGGTGACGAGGTCGTGATCGGACGCCACCACCTGCATTTCATCGATATTCCAGCCATTTCCGGCATGCGCTTTCGAAGCCGGGTCGAGCCGGACACCAGCCGGGTGACGGACTGAGTCTGCGGGGCTTCAAGTGCTCCCGGGCTCACCTATAGTCCGGCGCCGATGGCATCGACGATCTCGGTTCTCTCGCAGAAGGGCGGCACGGGCAAGACGACTGCGGTCAGGACTCTGACCGACGTCTTCCGGCGCGCCGGACTGTCGGTGCTGACCGTCGATCTTGACCCGCAGGGCAACCTGTCTGATTACCTCGACGTTCCCCCGGACGCCACCCCGACGATCGGTGACGTGCTCGCCGGTCGCGCCAAGGCCAAGCAGGCGGTGCACGACGGCGTGATCCCGGCCAACCTGGGACTGGCCGAGGCCGAGCTCGCGCTGGGCGGCAAGATGGGCCGCGAGCTCACTCTCAAGCGCGCCCTGCGCGATGTCAACGGCGACTTTGACCTCGTCCTGATCGACTGCCCTCCCGCGCTCGGGCTGCTGACCGTCAATGCCCTCGTGGCCTCTGACTACGCGCTGCTCTCCGCCGAGGCTCAGTACTTCGCGCTCCAGGGGGTCGAGCAGGCGCTGGAGGTCATCGACCTGGCCCGCGACAGCCTCAACCCGGATCTCGAATGGCTCGGCGTCATGCTCAACATCGCCGACATGCGTACCCGCCATTCTCGTGAGGCCTTCGAGTCGCTGCGCAAGCACTTCGGCGACAAGCTCCTCGACACCACCATCCGGGCCTCGATCGCCTACGCCGAATCGGCTGAGCGTGCGCTCTCGATCCTCGATTACCGGCCCGACCTGGGGGCCGACTACCTCGCCGTGGCCGACGAGCTGCTCCGGCGGCTGGACCTGCGCACGGCCCGCAAACGCCTCGCGCCGCTCCTGAGCGAGTCGCAGGCGGCCGCGGCCGCCGACGCCAACGCCTAGCGCCGCGGGCCCTTAGAGCTCGCGGACGTCGGCGCCCTGAGACTCAAAGGGAGCCCGCAGGACGGTCGCCCAGTCCGATGTCTCGCGCGTCAGCGCCTCCATCACGACACCGGTCTGCTCGTACTGACACCAGCAGAGCACGGTCGGACCCGCGCCCGAGATAGTCGCCCCGAGGGCGCCCAGGGTTGCTGCCCGCTCGAGCAGGGCCGCCGAGCGCGGAAAGAGATGGGCCCGGTAGGGCTGGTGCAGGCGATCGTCGAGCCCGGCAGCGATCAGCTCCCAGTCCGGCCCGGCCAGGCCCAGCATGAGCAGGGAGGCGCGGGCGACGTTGTAGGCGGCGTCGGCGAGCGGAACCAGTGCGGGTAACGCGGCTCGGGCCTGCTCGGTCCGCACCGCCTCGTGCGGGACGACGAGCAGGGCCTCGAGCCCCATGGGAGGCTCGACACGGTGCCGTCGGCCAGCAACGCAGATGGCAAAACCGCCCTCGATCGCCGCGGCGACGTTGTCAGGGTGACCCTCGAGCTCGGTGGCGTGAGCGCCGAGGTCGGCATCGAGCTCGAATAGGTGGTCGGCCGCCATCAGGCCGGCCAGGCTGGCCGCCGCGCTGGAGCCCAGCCCGCCGCTGAGGGGGATCGCTGAGCGGATCCGGAACTCGAAGCCATCGGCCGGGTGCAGCCGCTCGAACGCCCGGACCACGAGGTTGTCGCGATCGCGGGGAACGTCGAGTTCGGTGTGCACGGCGAAGGTCCCCGTTTCCACTACCTCGAGCTCGAGATGAAGGCCCAGCGCCGCTGCCATGACGTCGAATCCGGGCCCGAGGTTGGCCGAGGAGGCGGGCACGCGTACCAGCCGGCGCCGGGCCAGCGTCATCCGAGCACCACGCGCTCAATGGCCGCCAGCTCGGGATCGCAGGGCACCACCCCGCCCGCCTGCCCGAGGGCGGTCTGGGGATCCTTGAGTCCGTGTCCGGTCAGGACGCACGCGATCCGGCGAGCGTCACCGGCTCCGTGGGCGAGCAGCCCGGCCACGCTGGCGGCCGACGCCGGCTCGCAGAAGATTCCCTCTGTACTGGCCAGAAGTCGATACGCGGACAGGATCTGCGCGTCGGTGACAGCGCGCACGCTCCCCCCCGACGCGGTCATCGCGTTCATCGCGTCCTCCCACCGAGCCGGATTGCCGATCCGGATCGCCGAGGCCACGGTCTCGGGCTGCGCCACCGGATGGCCGAGAACCAGTGGCGCCGCCCCGGCGGCCTGGAAGCCCAACATCCGAGGGTTGAGCCCGAGCTCGTGAAAGCCGCGCCAGTAGGCGGTGATGTTGCCGGCGTTGCCGACAGGGATGCACAGGGCATCGAGCTCTTCGTCGAGGTCCTCGACGATCTCGAACGCCCCCGTCTTCTGGCCCTCGATGCGGAACTCGTTGACCGAGTTGACCAGCGAGATGGGATGGCGCTCGGCCAGCTCGCGCACGAGCGCCAGGGCCTGATCGAAGTTGCCCCGCAGCGCGATGACCCGCGCGCCGTGCATGAGCGCCTGGGCGAGCTTGCCGGTGGCGATCTTGCCTTCGGGGACGATCACCGCGCAGCGCAGCCCGGCCCGAGCGGCGTAGGCG
>JBAVWI010000174.1:0-22737 GCA_049697735.1 Solirubrobacteraceae bacterium | reverse complement strand
CGCGCAGGGCGCGGGCCATGCCGGTGATCGTGCCCCCCGTTCCCACGCCGACGACGAGGTGGGTGAGGCGATCGCCGAGCTGGTTCCAGAGCTCCGGACCGGTGGACTCGTAGTGCGTCTGCGGATTGGCCGGATTGGCGTACTGGTTGGGCTGGAAGGCGCCCGGGATCTCAGCGGTGAGGCGGTCGGCGACGCGGTAGTAGGACTGGGGCGAGTCGGGGGCGACATCGGTCGGGGCTACGACGACCTCGGCCCCGTAGGCCCGCAGGAGGTCGATCTTCTCTCGGGACATCTTGTCCGGCATCACGGCGATCACCCGGTAGCCCTTGAGCCGGGCGGCGATGGCCAGCCCGGTGCCCGTGTTGCCGGAGGTCGGCTCGACGATCGTGCCTCCGGGGCGCAGGCGGCCGTCACGCTCGGCGGCGTCGATCAGGGCCACGGCGACCCGGTCCTTGATCGAGCCCCCGGGATTGAATGCCTCGAGCTTGGCCACCAGTTGCGGAGCCAGCCCGGCCCCGATCCGCGACAGCCGGACCAGCGGGGTGTGGCCAATCGTGTCGAGGATGGAGTCCTTCACATCTGTGCCAACGGCGGCGTGGCCCATCGTCTGACAGTCTAGGTGCGCCCGCCGCGCGACGTGAACTGGACCTGGGTCCCGACGGGCTCAAAGCCGAGACCGGCGTAGATGACCTGCGGCCAGTCGTCGGCATCGGCCGGCACGATGATCAGCTCCGCCCCCCAGTCGCGGGCGGCGGCGATCGCCGCCCCGACCACGGCCTTGGCCAGACCGCGCTCGCGATAGCCCGGGAGCGTCCCGACCTGCTCCACCATCGCCATCCGTACGCCCTTGACGTCTGGGTCGAGAAACAGCTCGCACATCGACTGCAGGCCGCCGTCCTCGCCGGCCCCGAACGCCAGCGAGGGGGTTCCGGCCAGCATCGCGAACTGGGCGTCGACGAGCAGACGGGGGAGCCCGGGGACGGCATCGACGCGATAGTCTGCAGCCGAGAGGTTGGCCAGCATCACCGTGTAGTGCTCGGACTCGGTGATCGTTCGCGCCCGCGGGTCAGGCGCCGGCGGCGCCTCAGCGCCCCGGACCATCATCACTGTCCGGCTGCGCTCCCAGCCCGCCGCGACCAGCTCGGGTACCAGGCGCTCGGCCCCCGCCTTGTCATCCACGCGGACGAAGCGGTGGCTCACGCCGGCCAGCCATCGGTCGCTGAGCGTGACCAGGGCTTGCGCGTCAAACGCCGCCGGCAACGGTGCATCGAGCACGACCTCGTTGAGGTGGTGGACGTCGGGCAGCTCGGCGTTGAGGATCACGCAGCCCTCCGGGATCGCGAAAGTTTCGGTGGCACCGCCGATCGCTACCCGGCGGTCGAGCGCCAGCGCCAGGGCGAGCCGGTCCTGGGTGTGCGGCGCCGTCCGGGCGCCGCCCGTCACCGCTTGGCGTCCGCCGCCAACAGCGCTGGATCGGCGGCCTCGAGCCCCCGCCGCCGAAAGTATCCGCTGAAGAACGGCCAGGCGGCGAACATCAGCACGATGCCGAGAATCAGTCCGCCGATACCGATGAAGATCGGCGTCTGGATGCCGAGGAAGGGCTTGGAGTAGTTATTGCCCGCGGTGTTGTAATAGCTGTAGGCCTTGATCCCGATGTAGGCCATCATGATGCCGCCGACGACCGGGATCAGGCCCGCGAGGACGAAGTTGCGGACGCTCTTGAACAGCTCGCGGCGGAAGTACACCGCGCAGGCCAGCCCGGTGAACCCGTAGTAGAAGCAGACCGCGAAGCCGAGCGCCGCGACAGCATCCCCAAGCACGTTCTGGCTCGGATTGAAGGCAAGCAGCGCCACCGTCCAGACGATCGACAGGGCGCCCATCAGCAGAGTCGAGAAGGTCGGGGTGAGAAAGCGCGGATGCACGGTGCCGAACGCCTTCGGGATCGCCCCCCAGCGGGCCATCGAGAGGGTCGTGCGCGCCGTAGGCAGGATCGTCGTCTGCGTGGAGGCCGAAGCGGACGTGAGGACGGCGATG
The DNA here is from genome assembly GCA_049697735.1 of Solirubrobacteraceae bacterium. Lineage (GTDB taxonomy): Bacteria > Actinomycetota > Thermoleophilia > Solirubrobacterales > Solirubrobacteraceae > Palsa-465. The sequence goes on along the minus strand of JBAVWI010000174.1, from coordinate 20,703 downwards.
ATCATGAGCTTGTCCAGGGGCGATCCAAACACAGCGATCCCGAGAGCGTTCAGCACGTCGCTCTGATTCGCCGGGTTCGTGAGGAAGGCAGTGCCGTGATAGGCCTGGGCGGACACGCTGACGATCACGTAGATGAGCAGGAGCACGACCGTCGAGATCACGGCCGCCTTGCCTGGGCCGTGTGTCTTGTCGCGTGACTCCTCGTTGACGGCGACCCCCGAGTCCCAGCCCCAGTAGATGAAGATTCCGAGCAGGACGGCGTCGATGAGGGCGCCCCAGCTCAGGTCGAAGGGGTTGAACCAGGATGCCGACAATTGGATCGAATGGGCCGGGCTGTTGGCGTAGACCTTGATCAGCGCGACGACGGCGAACAGCGCCAAGGTGACGATCTCGAAGCTGAGCAGAATCGACTGCACACGTGCCGACAGCTCGATGCCGCGGTAGCAGATCCACGTCATGACCGCGATCCACACGACCGCGCCGAGAATGAGCAGGAAGTTCGACGGGCTCGCGGTCGAGTCGAACAGCAGGAAGCTGTACTTGCTGGCGATCGCGGCCAGCGAGGCCATCACGATGATGTCAGCGAGGAAGATCGCCCAACCGTTGATCCAACCGATCTGCGGTCCGAAGGCGCGAGTCACCCATGCGAACGTTGTGCCGGCATCGGGATCGGCGAGGTTGAGGAACCGGTAGCCGACTGACACGAACAAGATCGGGATGAACGAGACGATCAGGACCGCCGGGGCGTGCACCCCGACCCCGCCGACGGCGACGATGAACCCCAGCGTGGCCGCCATGCTGTACGCGGGCGCCGTCGAGGCGATCGCGATGACCAGGTTCGAGATGTAACCGAGCGCGTTGGGCTTTAGGCCCTTGTGTCCCGGTGAATAATCTGCAGGCTCCGGGACGGCCTGCTTCAGGGGGGGCGTGATGCTCGCCAAGGCCAGGAACTTACGGGTGGCCCCGGTCAGACGCAAGGATGATCTGCACCACCATTGCCGATCGCGTTGTACCGCTTGTCTAAAGCCGTCTCTGAGCGAGCCGGTGACACGCGACCACGTGCGTCGTATACGGCATCGCGATCTGGTCGCGGCCGGCGGTCTCGGGGTCGTGGGCCACGATCTCCGCGATTGAGTCCAGGACCTGGGCGCGCGAGTTGTCGGGCAGCGCTGAGATGTAGCTGACCGAGGCCACCCGTGCCAAGAGGTTGTCGAGATCGCCGGTGACCACGTGGGCGAAGGTCTCCTGGTGCAGCGGCGTGAACAGCCCCGTCGCCTCGAGTTCCTGCGGCCAGTGGCTGGTCGCATGCTGCGGCGCGCTGCCGATGTGCTCATGGACGAGGGCCTGGACCCGCGCCACCCAGGGGACTTTGCTCTCATCCCAGGCGTTCCAGATCACCCCGAGGCCGCCGCCTGGGCGCAGCACCCGGTGGATCTCGGCTGCCGCCGCCCGGGCGTCAAACCAGTGAAAGGCCTGGGCGACGACGACGGCGTCGAGCTCGGAGTCGGGGAGCGGGATGTGCTCGGCGGTGCCGACCAGCACCCGCACCCCGGGCAGCGAGCGCTCAAACTGCTCCCGCATCTCCGCCACTGGCTCGACAGCGATCAGCTCCGCGCCCGAGTTGGCCAGGGCGCGGGTCAGCTTGCCGGTTCCGGCGGCCAGGTCGAGCACACGCGCCCCGGGCTCGACGCCGACCGACCGCGCCAGATGCGACACCGCCGCCGGCGGGTAGCCAGGCCGTCCCCGCTCGTAGTCCGCGCCCGCCCGGGCAAAGCCGGCGGCCGCCGTAGTGTGGATGCGCTCGCTCACCTCGTCTGGTGCTTGAGTTGGGCGTAATCGGAGTCGACCATCATTTCGATCAGCTGCTCGAAGGTCACCTGCGGCTCCCAGCCGAGCTCGCGGCGGGCCTTGCCCGGCTCACCGATCAGATGCTCCACCTCGGCCGGGCGCAGCATCGATTCGTCGATCTTGACGTGGTCGGCGATCGCGATTCCGGCGTGTGCAAAGGCGACCTCCACGCAATGGCGCACCGAATGCGCGACCCCCGTGGCGACAACGTAATCCGACGGCTCCTCCCGCTGGAGCATCATCCACATCGCGCGCACGTAATCGCCGGCAAAGCCCCAGTCACGTTCGGCATCGAGGTTGCCCAGCCCCAGCTCGGAAACTATCCCGAGCTTGATCGCCGCCGCGTGCCAGGTGATCTTGCGGGTCACGAATTCCAAACCCCGACGAGGCGAGTTGTGCACGACGATCCGACCCACCCCGGCGCAGAACACACCACTCTCGGTCTCGATGTCGAACACCCATTCGTCGTCGGGCAGGTCGGCTTCGACGATCTTGCGGACCTCGGCCGGGTCTCGGCGCAGGTGTTGTCCCTTCATTCCGACGGTCACGGCCGAGGCGAGGTTCACCTGGTAGTAGGCACGGCCCTCGCGGCGCTCGACATAGACCGACGCCGGCTGGTCCTCGAGGTGGTAGAGCCAGCACAGACCCTGGGCCAGCACGGCGCTGTTGGTCTTGAAGGCCAGGCCGTTGCCGCGCTTGAGGCCGTCGCCGGCGTAGAAGCCGTGGAGGAACATCCGCTGCGAGAAGGGATCGGCATTGAGCACCATTGGCGGGACCTGCTTGTGTCCGGTCGGGGTATACAGCTGCTCGCGCAGCCACATCGCGATGCCCTTGCCGCCGTTGAGGTTGAGCTTTCCCACCTCGGCGTCATCGGAGAAGCCCGAGCGGCCGACCCACTCGTGGCTGCTCTTAAGAAAGCACCGTGACCACAGCTGCGCAACCTTGCCGCGCAGCACGGCGTCGTTGTTGGTGAAGCAGATCTTCCCGCCGACTCGGTCCACCCAGCCATCGGCACAGAGCAGCCCCAACAGCTCCGCCAGCTCCTCGGTCAACACCGCCCAGGATGGCGGCTCAGGGAACTCCTCGGCGAGTGCAAGGCGGTCGCCCACCGCGACGGCGTCGGCACGAAACGCGTTGTGGTCGGCGTCGAGCATGTGGTGGTGAGCGGTGACCGTCACCTGGCCGCCGCGGGCCTCGATCGAGAGCGGGCGGTGTTCGGGATCGTGCTGGCGCCTCCGCGAGGCGGTGATCGCTCGCACCGGAGTGAAGTCCGTGCCATCCCAGACCTCCAGCAGGCCTTTCGGCTCGAAGGTCTGCACGCTCGGGCCCTTTCGCACCAACGGCACCAGATCGGGTGGCGTGCGTACGGCCATGGCCCCGTTCTCGCGGACGATGAGAGGCATGTGCGAAAAGACACATTCGTGGTTGAAAAGTATCCCGCTGGTCGCGTGCAGCCCGTAGGACTCGCGGTAGTTGACGGTGATGAAGTGGCCGTAGGCCTTGGCCACGCCGTACGGCGAGCGCGGGTAGAAAGGGGTCAGCTCGGTCTGGGGGACCTCGCGGACCTTGCCGAACATCTCTGACGAAGAGGCCTGGTAGAAGCGCGCCTCAGGACACGTTTCGCGCATCGCCTCCAAGAGACGGGTGACCCCGATGCCCGAGAACTCGGCCGTCAGGGTCGGCTGGATCCAGGAGGTTGCCACGTACGACATGGCGGCCAGGTTGTAGATCTCGTCCGGGCGGGAGTCCCGGAGCGCATCGACCAGGGAGCGCTGGTCGAGCAGATCGCCTTGGTGCAACGTGACCCGATTGCGGATGTGCTCAATGCGGTCAAACTTCTCGGTCGACGAGCGCCGGACCATCCCGTGCACCTCATAGCCCTGCTCGAGGAGCAGCTCGGCGAGGTACGACCCGTCCTGGCCGGTGATTCCGGTGATCAGCGCTCGTCGGGTGCTCATCCTGCCTCCTTGTCGAGAATCGGCTCCGGCCCCGATACGACTTCGGACCGCAACCAGGCCACAGTGTCGGCGAGCCCGGCGCGCAGATCCACCTGTGCCTCCCAGCCCAGCAGTTCGCGCGCCTTCTCGACCGACGGCCAGCGGCGCTCGACGTCGACCTCGAAGCTCGGCAGGTGGGTCAGGCTCAGGGCAGCGGGATCCTCGCCGCACGCCTCCCAGATCATGGCGGCGATCTCGGCCACGGTCAGCTCGCGCTCGGCCGAGATGTTGAAGTCTTCGTTCTCACCCGCCGCCGAGGCCATCGCTGTCACGACCCCGTCGGCGATGTCATCGACGTGGGTGAGCGTGCGGGTCTGCTCACCGCTGCCGAAGATCTGCAGCGGGCGCTGGCCGGAGAGCACCTTGGCGATCAGGTCGGGGACGGCGTGGGCGATCCCGGGCTCCTCGGGGTCGGGTCGCTCGCCGGGCCCGTAGGCGTTGAAGGGGCGGCAGATCGTGTAGCGCAGGCCATGCTGGTCGTGGGCGGCCCGCGTGTAAACCTCGCCGGCCAGCTTGGAAAAGCCGTAGGCGGAACGGGGGGTGGGACACGTGGCGAGGTGATCTTCGGTGGTCGGGTACTCGGTCGCGCGCTCAAACACCATCGACGAGGAGACGTAGACCAGGCGGGCCACGTCTTGTTCGACCGCGGCGTGGACGACGGCGCCGGTCAACGCGTTGTTGACCTCCGTGAGGGTGAAGGGGAGCTTGTGGAAGTTGGCGATCCCGCCGACGATCGCCGCCAGATGGATCACGTGCGAGCACCCGTCCATCGCCGCGCGGGCCACGTCGAGCTCGCGCAGGTCACCGCGGTGCAGCTCGCAACCCTCGCGCATCCACTCCGGCGGCTCGCGGTGGTCAGAGACTCGCACCTCCCAGTCCGGGTCGCGCAGCAGCCGCCTGACGACCGCGGCGCCGATCGTGCCGGCGCCGCCCGTCACGAGCACGCGCGCCATCAGTGGGCGGCGTCCGGGGCGGCGTCGACTGCGGCCTCAGACGCCAGCAGGGCCGGCGCTTCGGCCGCGTAGAGGAAGACCTGGGCCGTATCGAGACTGTTCCAGGGGTCTACGAGCAGGCACTCGTCGGAGGCCAGCGCGAGCACCTGCTTGAGCATGTCGGGTCCCTCGAAGGCGGAGTGGTTGGTGGCCACGATGACAACGTCGGCGTCGCGCACGGCATCCGCCAGGGGCTGCGTGGGGGTGGCGGCGTGCGGATCGCACACGGCGACGTCGGCGAGCTCGCGCTCGAGCAGACGGATCAGCTTGGGCGAGAGCGAATCGCGCTCGTCATCGGTGTCGCGCTTGAAGGTCAGTCCCAGGACCGCCACCTTGCGCGAGCTGAGACTGCCGATGCGGCGCTTGATCCCCTCGACCAGGAACAGGGGCACGCCTTCGTTGACGCGGGAGACGGCGAGCAGCATCCCGGGCGCGTGCGAGCGCTCCTCGGAGAAGGCGAAGTCCTTGCGCAGACAGGTGCCGGCAGTCAGCCCGGGCATCGCGATCCCGCCGCGCGGGTAATCGTGATTGATCAGATCTATGACCTCGAACACGTTGGCGCCGTAGCTCTCGCAGTCCATCATGAGCAGATTGGGGAGCGCGAAGGTCGCGTAGCGCAGGATGTTGGTCCAGATCTTGGCCAGTTCGGCTTGGACCGGCGTGGTCCGCACGATCGGCGCCCCGAAGACGCCGAACAGGCTGGCGGCGCGCTCGGTGGAGGTCTCGCAGACCCCGCCGATGATGCAGGGGAGGGTGGAAATCTCCTCCAAAAAGCGCCCGGCGGCGATTCGCTCCGGGGCGTGGGCGACGAATACGTCCACGCCGACCCGCAGGCTGCGCCGCTTCTCGAGGTAGCCGGCCACGTAATCGGTCGTCCCGGGGGCGATTGTCGAACGCAGGATCAGCGAGTGCCCGGGACGCAGCAGGGGAAGTAGGTCATCGACAGCGGCCCGCACTTGGCGCAGATCGCTCTCCACGTGCGAGAAGGACGGCGTCCCGATCGTGAGCACGATGTCATCGGCCTGGGCGGCGTCGGCGGCGCGATCGGTGAACTCGAGCCGGCCGCTGGCGAGGACTCGGTCGAGCAGCGGCTGCGTGCCGGCCTCCTTGAACGGCATCCGGCCGGCTCGCAGGGACTCCAGGATCGCCGGGTCGTGGTCGACGCCGAGCACGCGCACGCCACGGTCCGCGAAGCACAGGGCGAGCGGCAGCCCGACCCTCCCGAGGCCGATCACGGATATGTAGCGCTCATCGCTCATGGTCTCTTACGTGTACGTAAACGGAGGCCGAACGTTGCTCAGGTTTCGCCGCCCGTGGCCGTTATCCCGCTCCGGCCAGATCAGCGGCCGGTCCCGGATCTTAGTCACCTCCGCCGTGGCGGCCTGGGCCGGGAGACGCTCAGCCGTCCGCGCGGGAGTCGTGACCGAGGCTGGCCAGCGGCTTCATTCCCGGTTCGGCCGAGTGGCCGCGGACCTCACCGAGGAAGGCGATCCGATCCAGGCGCGTGATCTCTCGCTCGCCCTCCAGGCGGGCGGGGTGGCCCTCGGGCAGGCCGCGGATCAGGGCCCGGATCCGCTCCCGGAGCTGGAGGGCGAAGTGGGGGGTGGACGCGCCCATCAGCTGGCGCACGTCCTCGATTGTCACCGTGTGCTCGGCGGCGGTGCGGTCGGGATGCTCGGCCTGGCTCATTTCGTGTTCTGCGGCACGGCCTCGAGGAGGTTGTCGACCTGGGCCTGAACGCCGACCGAGATCTGACTCTGATCGCCGATCACCCAACCGTGGTTATAGACCGCGGCGGTCGGCCCCTCCTGGGTGTAGCCGGGCGTGGCGTAGTTGAGGAAGAAGTCGAGCACCGAGCGGGGGAGGTTAGTGGCATTGTCGAGCACGAGCTGGGGCCCGAAGTCGCCCGAGCCCGAGAGCGGAGCGGCCGCGGCGGCGGTCAGCGGCTGCTGGGAGTTGAGCAGCACGTAGCCGTGGCCGGGGCTGCGAATCGCCCACCCGAAGCTCCCGGGTACGTGGGCGCAGGGCTGGCCGTAGGTGCAGGGCGGATCGCGGTACTCGGCGAAGGCGACCGAGTTGGCGGCCGTACCGTCGGCGCCCACCCGCTTGACGGAGCCGTATTTGTGCAACTCGCTGAACACGGCGGGGCTGACCACGCTGGGCGGTCCGAGGACGTAGATGCGGGGGCTCTGGTGGGCCAGGAGTGCCTGCCGGGTCGCGGCGGGGATCCCGGTCGGGCTCACGAACAGGACGGGGTCGCCGCTCTCGGCGGCCCAGCCGGCCGCCGGCATCGCGTAGGCGGGCGAAGCCGCGGAGGCGATGACCACGTCGGAGCTCGTCTTGCCCTGCGCGGCGCTGGCGAAGCGGTCGATCCCGGCGGCCAGCGTGTAGGGGTCGGTGCCCTTGATCGAGGCGACGTGCAGGCCCTGGGGGGTTGCCACGGTGCCGATTCTGATCACCTGGGCCCCGCCGGCCGTGCCGGATCCGGTCGGGGCCAATGCGGTCAGAGCGTCGGCGCTGGCCGAGGGCAGGGTGGTGGCGTCAGAGAAGAGAATCGGCGCCTTGATCGGCGGTGCCATGAGGACGGCAGAGGCGATCGCGGCCTGCCAGTCAGAGCTGGGGGCGATCGTCACCGCCTGGGGGTGGGTGCCGGGCGCGGCGGATGGATAGACGGCGAGCGCGACGCCGGCGGCGTCGGCGGCTGGATCGGAGCCCGCCACCCGGGTCGTGTTCTTGGTGGCGAGCGAGGGGAAGCCGAGCCTCTGGGCGGCCTGGGGCGTCTTGGATGGGATGCCGATCGTCACCGTCGAGGCGCCCTGGTGCAGCAACTTGGTGCCACCACAGGCCGCGAGGCCCAGAGCCGCCGCGGCGACCCCGATCGCCAGTGCTCGTGCCCTCGGTCGCATCGGCGGCCACGTTAGCGACCAGGGCGAGGGCAGGCGCCGGACATGCGGCCGCGAGGCTCGTTATATTGCCGCCACGCCTAATCCGCGGGCACAAACATCCGTGGAGCGGGGGACCCAAGTCCCCATGGGGCTAATTCCGCGCCTTGCCGCGCGGGAGGCGCAGGCTCTTTCCGCGCTCGCCCGACAGCTAACCCCGCCGGCCGACGAAAGAGAGACTTTGCGCTACCTACGATTTCTCGCTCCCGTGTTCGCGCTGCTGGCGTTGGCGGGGAGCGCTCAAGCAGCCGCGCGCGCCGGGGGAAACGGCGGGGGCGGCGCTCCCAGCCCGAGCGGACCGAGCAGCTCCAGCAGCCCGACCCCGGCTCCGACCAGCAACGGCGGCCAGGGCATCGGTGCCCCGGCCACGGGCCCCTCGACCCCCGCCGAGCCGACCGTCCCCGGTAGCCAGGCCAAGATCATCAAGGGTGTCGCCTACGCGCCGTCCTACGCACCCCAACAGGTCAAGCGGATCATCTGGGCCGGCAACCAGATCCGGAGCAAGCCGTACGTATACGGCGGCGGCCACGGTGTCTGGAAGGACGTGGGCTACGACTGCTCGGGCTCGGTCTCCTATGTGTTGCACGCCGCCGGCCTGCTCAAGACCTCGATGGACTCCTCCGGCTTTGAAAGCTGGGGCCAGTCGGGCCTCGGGCAATGGGTGACCGTCTACACCAACCCGGCCCACGCCTTCATCGAGGTGGCCGGCATCCGGTTTGACACCTCGGCCGAGGGCGATCCCCATCCGGCTCCGGGCACGGGGCCGCGCTGGCGTCCGCTCATGCACGGTGCTCCGGGCTTCCAGAGCCGGCACCCGGTCAACCTCTAGTCAGCCTTGGTATCGCGCGCGCCGTGCATGAGCATCTGCTCGCGCTCGGCCAGGCGGTTGCTGCGGCGCAACCACGCGGATCGCTAGGCTAGGCGTAGCCACTTAGCCACTTAGCCACCGCCCAAGGAGGATGCGATGCCGGGCCTTTCCGGGCGCATGTCGACAGTCGTCAAAGCGAAGATCTCCAAGCTGCTTGATCGTGCCGAGGATCCGTCGGAGACTCTCGAGTACAGCTACCAGAAGCAGATCGAGCTGCTCCAGAACGTAAAGAAGGGGATCGCCGACGTCGTCACGTCGAAGAAACGGCTCCAGTTGCAGGAGGAAAAGCTCCAGCAGCAGGTGGTCAAGCTCGACACCCAGGCCCGCCAGGCGCTGGCAGCCGGGAACGAGGAGCTCGCGCGAACTGCGCTCGAGCGCAAGAACGTCGCCCAGACCGAATTGCAGTCGCTTGACTCTCAGGTCGCTCAGCTCGAGCAGCAGCAGGAGCAGATGACGGCTTCGGAGCAGAAGCTGCGGGCCAAGATCGAGCAGTTCCGTTCCAAGAAGGAAGTCATCAAGGCCCAGTACTCCGCCTCCGAGGCTCAAGTGCGCATCTCTGAGGCCGCCACGGGCATGGGCGAGGAGATGGCCGATGTTGGCCTGGCCATGCAGCGCGCGATCGACAAGACCGAGAACATGAGGGCCCGCGCCGACGCCGTCCAGGAGCTGGAGGCGTCGGGGACGTTCGAGGATCTGACCGCGCTCGGCTCCGGTGACGACGATATTGACCGTCAGCTCAAGCAGCTCTCGACGACCAGCGAAGTCGACACCGACCTCGAGAAGATGAAGGCTGAGCTCGGGGTCGGGGGCGCCAAGGGCGAGCTCGGCGCCGGCGGCGGAGGGGGTGCGGCCGCACGTCCGGCTGCCCCAGCTGATACGGCCGGCACCGGTGGCGCCGGGGCCGCACAGGAGTAGCGGCGATGATCGTCCGCATCTCCAACGAGGGTCAGTACGAGATCTCGGACGCTGACGCTGCCGGGCTCGACGAGCTCGACAACGAGGCCGTGTCAGTCTGCCAGGCTTCCGACGAGGCCGGCTTCCGGGACGTGTTCGGCCGCCTGCTCGACTATGTCCGCACGCACGGCAAGCCGGTCCCCGACGACGAGATGTTCGGCTCCGACATCATTCTGCCGCCTCCCGACGTGTCCCTGGAAGAGGCGCAGAAGGAGTTTCAGGGCGACGGCCTGATCCCAGGCTGAGACGACAGGTACTGACCCGGCGCAGTTCAGGTGGCCGGGACGACCGGGCGCTCGCGGCGCTGAATCCAGTTGGACCGAGCGGGGATCTTGCTGCGGTCGCAGCGGTCCGCGTAGGCCTGGGCGATCTCGGTGACCTCGGAGAGGAGGTCATCCTGGAGCCGGATCGGCTCGAGCCCCAGCTCGAGGAGTTGACGGTTCTCGACGAACAGGTCGTTCTCGGCCGCCTCCTTGCGCGGGTTCTCGAGGTAATCGATCTCCGCTCCGGTCAGTCCGCTGACCAGCTTGGCCAGCTCGACCACGCGGTGGCACTCGGTCATCTGGTTGAACACCCGGACGCGGTCACCGCGCTCGGGCGGATTCTCGATCGCCAGTTGGATGCATCGCACGGTGTCCTGGATGTGGATGAAGGCGCGCGTCTGGCCGCCGGTGCCGTGCACGGTCAGCGGATAGCCGATCGCCGCCTGCATGAGGAAGCGGTTGAGCACGGTGCCGTAGTCGCCGTCGTAGTCGAAGCGGTTGATGAGCCGCTCGTCGAGACGCGTTTCGGCGGTCTGGGTGCCCCACACGATGCCCTGATGCAGATCGGTGGCCAGGATCCCGTCGTTCTTGTTGTAGAAGGCGAACAGCAGCTGATCCTGGGTCTTGGTCATGTGGTAGACGCTGCCTGGGTTGACCGGGTAGAGGATCTCCTGCTCGACCTCGGTGCCCTCGTCGGTGTCGATCCGCACCCGTAGGTAGCCCTCAGGGATCTTGACCCCGGCCGTGCCGTAGCCATACACGCCCATCGTGCCCAGGTGGACGACGTGGGTGTCGAGCTCCGCCTCGACGATCGCCGCCAGCAGGTTGTGCGTCGCGTTGACGTTGTTGTTGACCGTGTAGCGCTTGTGCCACGAGCTCTTCATCGAGTACGGCGCCGCGCGCTGCTCGGCGAAGTGCACGACGGCGTCGGGGCGCATCTCGATCAGCAGGTCGAGCAGCTCCCGGTAGTCGTCGGCGACGTTGAGGCGGTGAAAGGGAATCTCGCGACCCGTGAGCTCCTGCCAGACGGCCAAGCGGGTGCCGATCGGGGCGATCGGGGTCAGGGAATCGGCCTCGAGCTCGACATCGGCGTTGCGCCGGGCGAGATTGTCGACGATGGCTACCTCGTGGCCGCAGGCCGAGAGGTGCAGGGAAGTCGGCCAGCCACAGAAGCCGTCTCCTCCGAGAATGAGAATACGCAAGGTAGCTCCTTGTTCTGGTCCGTTGCGCCGGCCTCGCGCGGCCTGACGCAGACTGTACCTGCCGACTTTGCAGATCGGACGTGGGCTCGGGGCGCGAGCCCGAGAAGATTTGAGGGTAGCGCACGAGCCGGGCGCCGGAAAAGCTGGCGCCCCGCCGTCTTACCCTGGCTTTACAAGGCAGAGGTCAGCGAGAGCAGCAGTGCGTGGACCTCGCGGGCGGTGCGATCCCAGCTGAAGTGCGCCGCCCGCCGCAGTCCGGCGGCGCGCAGGCGGCGGCGCAGACTCTCGTCGGTGGCGGCTGCGACAACAGCTTGGGCCAGCGCCGAGCGGTCGTCGGGATCGACGAGCTGGGCGGCGTCGCCGCAGGTCTCGGGCAGGGCGGCGCGGTTGGCCGCGACAACCGGCACCCCACAGGCCATCGCCTCCAGGCAGGTGAGCCCGAACCCCTCGTAGCGAGAGGGCAGCACGAAGGCGCGGGCCCCGGCGTAGAGGCCGGGCAGATCGCCGTCGGTCACGTACCCCAGGGATCGCATCGCCCCCCCGCCGTCGGTGGCGGCGAAGTAGGGGCGGGTGTCGCCGGCGTGGACGAGATCGATGCCGAGCTCGTGCAGTGCTGCCGCCGCCGGCGCCAGGGCAGGGAGGTTCTTGCGGCGGTCGTGGGTGGCGATGGTCAGCACGTAGGGGCGCGGGAGTCCGAGCCGCCGGGCCACGGGCGCCGGGTCGGCGCGAGGGTGAAAGCTCTCGCCGACGCCGCCGCCGATGACCGCTGTCCGGGCGGGATCCAAGCCGGCCAGCCGGATCAGTTCCTGGCGCGAGAACTCCGAGACCGTGATCACCCGCAGGGCCCGCCGGGCGCAGGCAAGTCCGGCGTAGCGATGCCACAGCCGGTAGGCGCGCGAGTACGCGTCGGGCTCGCGCAGGATGGCGGCGTCGTGCATGACGAGGACGTTGCGCGGCCACAGCACGGGAGCGAGGTTGGCCGGCGAAAAGACCAGGGCCGCGCGCATCCGGGCTGCCTGGGCCGGGAGCGCGGTCTGCTCCCAGGCCTGCCCCGCAGCGCGTCGGCGGGCCCGGGGGGGAGGCTGGGCGATCGCGTAGCGCTCGGGGTCCAGAGCGCGCAGGCGCGAGATGACCTCGGCGGTCCAGCGTTCGACCCCGGTGATCGTGGGGCGAATGGCGGCGCGGCGGTTGAGGAGAACGGGACGCCCGGGGGCGACGCCCAGGCCGGGCGCCACCGGTCAGCGAGCAGCCGGCGAGGGATCGCTCAAATCGGGATCCCCCAGAGCGGAAACCAGCGGGTCAGCTCGGGCTCGATCGGCAGCTCGGAGCCGATCTGGGCCTTGAGCACCAGCTCGCGCTCGTTGTCGCGCTGCTGCGCCCCCGACGATGGGACGAAGGGATAGAACGAGCCGCGCTTGTAGTTGTAGATCATGTAGATCGGCCGCTGGGAGGAGTCCGCGAAGGCGAACACGGCGCACAGGACCCGTTCCCCGTAGCCGCCGCCCTCGAGTGCGCTCGAGACCGCGTTGATGCCGACGACAAGATCGTCGAAGTCCGAGCCGCGCAGCACCAGCCAGCTGAACCCGTAACTGTCCTCAGAGGTCTCAACGGTCGTGCCGCTGTCGCCGGCGGTGGCGCGGACGACCTCCTCCATGTCGGTCACGATCGAACGGAAGTCCGCGGTGGCCAGGGACTGAAAGACGATCGCGGCCGTCCCGCGGGTCTTGATCTCGAGCGTCGTCTCGAGGGTGACGTAGGCGGTGCTGATGGCAAACAGGCGGTCGGGGGCGGGTTGGGCCAGCTTGCGCTTGCCCGTGATGACGTCCAGGAAACCCATCCGGCGGCCTAGGCCGTGCCCTGAAGCTGGGCCTCGAGCCGGCTGAGCGCCTCGAGCCGGGCCTCGAGCGGCGGATGGGTCGAGAACAGCGTCGCGACAGTCTGCTTGGCCTTGGGCGGGAAGATGTAGAAGGCGGCGAGTTCACCGTTGGCGGCGCGGAGGTCGCGCTGGGGGATCTGGTCCATCGTGCCGCTGATCTTGACCAGGGCCGAAGCGAGCGCGCTCGGTCGCCCGGTGATGATCGCCGAGCCGCGATCGGCGGCGAACTCCCGGTAGCGCGAGAGCGCCTGGATGAGCACGAAGGAGATCATGTAGACGATTGCCGAGACGAGGATGACAACGATCGTCCCGGGCCCGCTGTCGTTGTCGTCGCCGCCGAAGGCGCCTCCGAACCAGAACCCCATCTGGACGATGAAGGACGCGATCGCGGCAAAGAAGCTGGCGATCGTCATGACCAACACGTCACGGTTCTGCACGTGGGTGAGCTCGTGAGCGAGCACGCCCTCGAGCTCGGCCGGGTTGAGCAGCTTGAGAATGCCGGTGGTGGCGCATACCGTCGCTTTGCTCGGAGAGCGTCCGATCGCGAACGCGTTGGGCATCGGCGTATCGGCGATGGCCACCCGCGGCTTGGGCAGGTCGGCCTGGATGCAGAGGCGTTCGATCGTGCCGTGCAGCCCCGGGGCCTCTTCGGGGCTGACCTCGCGCGCGCCCATCGAGTAGAGCGCGATCTTGTCCGAGGTGAAGTACTGGACCAGGAACAGGGCCGCGGCGATCACGGCGATGGTGATCGCGCCGGCGCCAGAGGCGATCAGGACTGCGACCAGTACGGCATAAACGAGACCGAGCAGGAACAGGGTCAGGATCATCCGGGCCTGCAGGCCGGTGTCGCGGCCAAATGAGCGAGGGGAAGCCATGTGTCTGGATCTTGACATACGGCTTTAAGTGCCACCCAAAGGTTGCTGATTACTTTTGCCCTGGGGTGACCGGCTGTTTTTCGGTACCTTGGCGGTCAGTCGGTTTCGAGCTATGCGAGCAACCCGGGCATATGTCGCCGGTTTCGGCACCGCCGGTTCGGTGCTGGCCTGTGCTGCGGTTCTGTTCGTGATCGCCAGTGCCGTGGTTGCCTTCCGCGGCTGGCCAAAGATCGCCGGCCAGCAGTCGCCGGCCGCGCTTCGCCTCGACGCCTCGCCGGCGCCCGGCTCGGGGGTGCCAGGCTCGCGGGTCGCCCGTCGCCTGCGGGCCGTGATCGCTGCCGCCACCGCACAGGTGGCGCCAGCGCGCACCCGCGTCGGCGCCCGTCCCGCCCCACGTGGGCGCATCGCGCTCTCGTCGGGCAGCGCAAGCCTGCAGCAGCCCAGCTCGCGCGTACCGATTCCGGGTCGCACCGGTGGCTCCAACGGCGGCGGCACCTCAGGCGGCGGGAGCAGCGGCCGGCCGACCAGCGGCGGCGCCGGCGGCGGTGGCTCGGTCGGCGGGGGTACCCCCGGTGGCGGAGGCGCAGGCGGCGGGGTTACGGTGTCGGTTCCGACCCGGCCGCCCGTGACAGTGACCGTGCCGGCCGGCCCCCCGACCACCGTGCCGGTCCCAACCGCCCCCGTGGGGACGGGGGTCAAGCAGGTCACCAATTCGGCCGGCAACGCCGTCTCTCAGACCGGCGCCGCGGTCGGTAATCTGCTCGGTGGCTAGTAGCGCCCCGGGCTCCCGCGTTAGCGCAGGCCGAGAGCCGTCTGCACGAAGCGCAGGCTGGCCGCCTGCAGCTCCTCGTCGTGCTGGACGGAGCGGTGATGGCCGCCGGGGACCTCGATCAGACGGCTGCCGGGGGCGTTAAAGGCGCCGGCGAGCTCACGGGAGTGCTGGACCGGGACCCGCTCGTCGCCCTGGGCATGCAGGAGCAGCAGCGGCGCCGTCAGCGCGGCCACGACCGGCGACAAGTCACCGGCGTCGAGCAGCATCTCGAGTGACGGGCGGTCGGCGGCAAAGGACAACGTTCCCTGCTCCAGACCCCGCCGCAGACCGCTCGCGGTGGCCGGGCAGATTGCCACCACGGCTTGTGCCCCCGCCTCGGCGGCGGCGCGGATGGCCAGATACCCGCCCATGCTCGAACCGCGCAGGGCCAAGGCGGCCGGCGCCGCCAGGCCATCGCGGAGCAGGCCGGCCATCGCCACCACATCACTCACCGCCCGACCGTCCAGGCAACCGCCGGTCTCCCCGTGCCAGCGCTGATCGAAGGTGAGCACGGCCAGACCGAGCGGGATCGCGGCCCGGGCGAAGTCGTACTGATTCTCCTTTTGAGAACCGGCCCCGTGCACGACCAGGATCCCCGCGGCCGGGGGCGGACCAGCGGCCGGAAGCCAGAGGGTGTAGGCGAGCCCGTCGTGACGGCCGGTTCGCGCCGGCCGAACGGGATCGATCACCCGATTACGCCACACGCCGCCCAGCTTACGGCCCGGGTCCGTATCTTTCTCCCGGCCTGTGAACACCGGCACCGCCACCCCGCTCTCGCACCTGCTGCCGCTCGGTACGCGGGTCAACGAACGCGGTCACCTCGAGCTAGGAGGCTGCGACGCGCTCGAGCTGGCCCAGGAGTTCGGGACCCCCGCCTACGTCGTGGTCGAGGAAGACCTGCGCGCCCGGGCTCGCGCCTTCGTCGACGCCTTGGCTGCGCGCCACGAGGACTTCGACGTCCTCTTCGCCTCCAAGGCCTTTCCGTGCACGGCGGTCTATCGCACCCTGGCCCAGGAGGGTCTGGCCTGCGACGTGGCCTCGGGCGGCGAACTGGCGCTCGCCCTGGCGGGTGGATTCGATCCCGGGCGCACCTATCTGCACGGCAACGCCAAGTCAAACCACGAGCTGCGCGAAGCGCTACAGGCGGGCGTGGGCCACATCGTGCTTGACAACGACAACGATCTCGAGCGCCTCGAGCCCCTCGCCGCCGAGCTGAGGCCGGGCCAGGAGGTGCTGATTCGCGTCACTCCCGACGTGGCCGGCGACACGCATGACAAGATCTCGACCGGTCAAGCTGACTCGAAGTTCGGCTTCTCGATCGAGCAGGCGCGAGCGGCGATCGACAGGCTGCGCGACAGTCCCTGGCTGTCGCTTGTCGGCCTGCATTTCCACATCGGCTCTCAGCTCTTCGAGCTCGAACCGTTCCGCGATGCCGTGCGGGCCATCGCCGGGCTCGGGGACTTCCCGGTCTACAACCTCGGCGGGGGCCTCGGCGCCGCCTACACCGCCGACCAGCATCCCCCCTCACCGGACAGGTATGTGGAGGCGATCGTGTCTGCATTACACGCCGAGTTGGGCCCCGGCAAGCGGCTGTTGCTCGAGCCTGGCCGCGCCCTGGTGGCCAACTCGACTGTCACCCTCTACACGGTCGAGACGGTCAAGCACAACGTGTCGACCTGGGTCGCGGTCGACGGCGGGATGTCGGACAACCTGCGTCCGATGCTCTACGACTCGCGCTATGAGGTCCTGATCGCTGATCGGCCCTTCCAGGCCGGCGGCGAAATCTGTCAGCTGGCCGGCAAGCATTGTGAGTCCGGCGACGTGATCGTCCGTGACGTCGCGCTGGTTGATCCCGCGCCGGGCGACGTGGTCATCACCCCCGCCACCGGCGCCTACGGCTACTCGTTGGCCAACAACTACAACGGCGTGCCGCGACCCCCAGTGGTCTTCTGCCGCGCCGGCGACGCGCGCCTGGCCGTCCGCCGTGAGACCTACGCAGACCTGATGAGCCGGGACATAGGGCCTTGACTGTGTTTCGCGTCGGGGTCCTGGGCCGGGGCACGGTGGGCTCGGCGTTCGTCGACCTGCTGCCCCGCCAGGCTGACCGAATCGAACGGATGACGGGACTACGCCCCGAGCTCTCGGGCGTGCTCACCACCAGCTCGGGCTCGTTTCACGAGATCCTCGAGGCCTCAGACTTGATCGTGGAGCTGATCGGCGGCCTGGAGCCGGCGCGCGAGTACCTGCTGGCGGCGATGCGCGCCGGGCGCCACGTGGTCACAGCCAACAAGCAGTTGCTCTCCCATCACGGCGAGGAGCTGTGGGACGAGGCGCGTGAGCGCGGGGTGCAGCTGCGCTTCGAGGGTTCGGTGGCGGGCGTGGTCCCGGTGATCCGGGTTCTCCAGGAATCGCTGGCCGGAGCCACGATCGACCGCGTGCACGGGATCGTCAACGGCACCACCAACTTCATCCTCACCGAGATGGCGCGGACCGGCGCGACGTTTGCCGCAGCCCTGGCTGACGCCCAGCGCCTCGGCTACGCCGAGGCCGATCCTTCCGATGACGTTGACGGGCGCGACGCCGCCGCCAAGATGGCGATCATCGCCCGGCTGGCCTTCGAGACCCCGGTCCACATCGATCAGGTCCCCTACGAGGGGATCGAGCAGATCCAGCCCGACGACCTCGAATACGCCCGCGACCTGGGGCTGGGGCTGAAGCTGATCGGGACCGCCGAGCGGGTCGGCACGACCGGCATCTCGGTCCGCGTGTACCCGGCCTTCCTCTACCCCGGGCATCCGCTCGCGTCGGTCAACGGCCCCTTCAATGCCGTCACCGTCGAGTCCGAGGCGATCACCGAGATCACCATGTCGGGTCCGGGGGCGGGCGGCCCCCAGACGGCGTCCGCGGTCCTCGGCGACGTGATCAGCGCGATGATCCCGCCCGCCTCGACCCCTCCTGCCACCGAGCGCCTGGAGATCGTCTCCGACGTCGTCTCCTCCTTCTATCTGCACCTCGAGGTCGCCGACGAGTCGGGCGTCCTGGCACAGGTCGCTCAGGTGCTCGCGCTCCAGGACGTGTCGGTGAAGTCGGTGGTCCAGAAGGGGATCCGCGACCAGGCGCGGCTGGTCATGGTCGTCCATCCCGTGCTCGAGTCGCGCTTTGCCGCTGCCATGGACCTGATCGCCGCCCTGGAGATCATGCGAGCGCCGCCCCGCGCCATCCGCGTGATCGAGGAAGAGTTCGTTTAGGCTCCCGCCGCATGCGTGCGATGCAGATCACCGAGCTGTCTGGCCCCGCCTCCGCGCTGGCGCTGGCCGACGTCCCCGAGCCCGAGGCCTCGCACATGCTCTCACCCGGGAGCGGCGTGATCGTCGATGTCCACGCCGCCGGGGTCTCGTTCCCCGAGGTCCTGCAGACGCGCGGCGAGTATCAGTTCAAGCCGCCGCTTCCGTTCGTCCCCGGCAGTGAGGTCGGCGGGGTGGTTCGCAGCGCACCCGCCGATGCGGCGGTCAAAGCCGGAGACCGGGTGGCCGCGTTCTGCATGCTCGGGGCGTTCGCCGAGGTCGTCGCCGCGCCCCCCGTCTTCACTTTCAAGATCCCCGATGAACTCAGCTTCGAGCAGGGAGCCGGCCTGGTCCTCAACTACCACACCGCCTACTTCGCCCTCAAGCTGCGCGGTCGGCTCCAGGCAGGTGAGACTGTGCTCGTGCACGGTGCCGCCGGGGGGGTCGGGACAGCCGTGCTCCAGGTCGCCAAGGGGCTCGGCGCCGAGACCATCGGCGTCGTCTCGAGCGATGAGAAGGAGCAGGTGGCGCGCGAGGCGGGCGCCGACCACGTCGTCCGCGCCGACGCGGGCTGGAAGGACGAGGTGACAGAAAGAACTGGCGGCGGCGTGCACCTGGTGATCGATCCGGTCGGCGGTGACCGCTTCACCGACAGTCTGCGCTCGCTGCGCGAGGGCGGCCGGCTGGTCGTGGTCGGCTTCACCGGAGGCGCGATCCCCGAGGTCAAGGTCAATCGCCTGCTGCTCAAGAACACTGAGGTGATCGGAGCCGGCTGGGGCGCCTACGTGATGAGCAAGCCCGAGGTCACGAGCGGCATCGGTTCGGCCCTCGACGCGCTGATCGCCGCGGGCGCCGTCGCGCCCGTGATTGGTGCCCGCTATCCGCTCGAGCGCGCCGCCGAGGCGCTGGTGCTGCTCGACGAGCGGGGAGCGACCGGCAAGGTCGTGCTCGAAGTGGGCTGACCGTGGCATGCTCCGGGCGCGATGCCTGGACTGATCGAGCGCTACCGGGAGCGCCTTCCCTTCGATCCCGAGGACCCGGTCGTCTCGCTCGGTGAGGGCTCGACGCCGCTGGTGCTGGCGCCGCGGTTGTCGGAGCGGGTGGGGGCCGAGGTGTGGTGCAAGCTCGAGGGGCTCAACCCGACCGGATCGTTCAAGGACCGGGGGATGACCTGCGCGGTCTCGGCTGCCGTGCGCCAGGGCGCTCAGGCGATCGTCTGCGCCTCGACCGGCAATACGGCCGCTTCGGCGGCCGCCTACGCCGCCCGGGCCGGGTTGCGCTGTGCGGTGATCGTGCCCGAGGGCAAGATTGCCACCGGGAAGCTGGCTCAGGCCCTGATGCACGGGGCCCAGGTGATCGCGCTGCGGGCCAACTTCGACGTCGCGCTCACGCTCGTGCGCGAGCTCTGTGACCGCCAACCGATCGCGCTGGTGAACTCGGTCAACGAGTTCCGCATCGAGGGGCAGAAGACAGCCGCCTTCGAGCTCGCCGACGCCTTGGACTCAGAGCTCGACGCGCTCTGCATCCCGGTCGGCAACGCCGGCAACATCACCGCCTACTGGCGCGGCTTTCACGAGCTCGGCCTCAACCCCCGGATGTTGGGCTTCCAAGCCGCCGGCGCGGCTCCGCTGGTTCTCGGCCATCCGGTGGAGCAGCCCGAGACCGTCGCCTCTGCGATCCGGATCGGCAATCCGGCCCGGTGGGAGGACGCGATGAACGCCATGACCGCGTCGGGGGGGAGCGTGCGCGCGGTCACCGACGAGCAGATCCTCTCTGCCTATCGACTGCTGGCCAGCACCGAGGGCATCTTCTGCGAACCGGCGTCGGCCGCCAGCGTGGCCGGGCTGCTCGCCCACGGAGCGGGGGACGCTCGCCGGATCGCGTGCGTCCTGACCGGACACGGGCTCAAGGATCCTCAGACCGCCCTCGGGCAGGCGGGCGGGGTGGTCCCGTGCGATCCCGAGCTGACAGCTATCGAACGCGCGGTGCTGGGATGACGCTGGCCCGGCGCCGGCTGGTACGAGTGCCCGCCTCATCGGCCAACCTCGGGCCCGGGTTCGACGTGATGGCGGCTGCGCTCGGCCTTCATCTCGAGCTTGAGGTGGTGGAGACGGGCGCCTTCGCCGTACACACCGAGCTCGACGTCCCGCGCGATCGCGACAACCTCGTGGTGCGGGCGTTCGAGCGGCTGCACTCAGCCGATGGCTTCGAGTTCCGGATCAGCTCAGCGATTCCCCTCACCGGCGGGCTGGGGTCCAGCGCGGCGGCGAGCGTGGCCGGACTGATGGCGGCCGACCACCTGTTCGAGCTCGATGCCGACCTCAGCGCCCACGCCACCGAACTCGAGGGTCACCCTGACAACGTGGCCGCCGCGCTCGAGGGCGGCTTTGTGATCTGCGGCGCCGGCCACCGGCACCACTTCGAGGCTCCCATGGGGCTCGAGGCGCTGCTCGTCGTCCCCCACGAGGCAGTGCGGACCGAGCAGGCCCGGGCCGCGCTACCCGCCGTCGTTCCGCTCGCCGATGCCGCCTACAACGTCGCCTGTGCCTCGCTGCTCATGCTGGGTCTGGCGGGAGCGGACTGGGAGCTGCTCGCCGCGGGGCTCGATGATCGCCTGCACCAGCCCTACCGCGCCCATCTCTATCCGCGTTCGGCGGCCTTGCTCGAGCGGGCGCCGGCCCTGGGCGCCCTGGGAGCGACGATCTCGGGGGCGGGTCCGACCGTTCTCTGCTGGTGTCACTACGAGCAGACCGGCGGGGTGATGGAGGCGCTGACGCGCGAGACATCGGAC
>JBAVWI010000173.1:0-5791 GCA_049697735.1 Solirubrobacteraceae bacterium | reverse complement strand
GAGGCTCAGTTGGCCACCAAAGCGACAGTCGGGATGCTCGACCAGGAGCCCGAGCTCGATCCAGCCAAGGACGTCCGCGGCAACGTCGAGGACGGCGTGGCCGAGACGCGTGCGCTCCTGGATCGCTTCAACGAGCTGTCGATGAACTACTCCGACGAGACGGCGAACGAGTTCTCGCGCGTGCAGGAGCAGATCGATGCCGTCGACGGCTGGAACCTCGACACGACGCTCGAGTACGCGATGGACGCCCTGCGCTGCCCGCCGGCCGATGCGGACGTGACCAAGCTCTCGGGTGGCGAGCGCCGACGGGTGGCGATGTGCCGGCTGCTGCTGCGCCAGCCCGACCTGTTGCTGCTCGACGAGCCCACCAACCACCTCGACGCAGAGTCCGTCGCCTGGTTGGAGCAGCACCTGCAGGACTACAAGGGCACCGTGGTTGCAATCACCCACGATCGCTACTTCCTTGACAACGTCGCCGGCTGGATCCTCGAGCTCGACCGCGGCCGCGGGATCCCATACCAGGGCAACTACTCCGGGTGGCTGGTGCAGAAGCAGGCCCGCCTCAAGCAGGAGGAACGCCAGGAGTCCAGCCGCCAGCGGACGATCCAGCAGGAGCTCGAGTGGGTGCGCATGAACGCGTCGGCTCGACGTGGCAAGCCCAAGGCACGCCTCAACGCCTATGAGGCGCTGCTCGCCGAGGACCGCAACGTCAAGCTCGACCAGGTGCAGATCCACATCCCGGCCGGTCCTCGCCTGGGCGATGTCGTGATCCAAGCTGACGGCCTGCGCAAGGCCTACGGCGACCGCCTCCTCATCGACGACCTCAGCTTCAACCTCCCGCGTGGCGGGATCGTCGGCGTGATCGGACCCAACGGGGCCGGCAAGACGACGCTGCTGCGGATGATCACCGGACAGGAGCAGCCCGACGCCGGCACGCTGAAGATCGGCGAGACAGTCGAGCTGGCCTACGTCGATCAGTCGCGCGAGGCGCTCGACCCCGACAAGAGCGTCTGGCAGGAGATCTCAGGCGGCCTGGACGAGATCACCCTCGGCGACCGCACGATCAACAGCCGCGCCTACGTGGCCGGCTTCAACTTCAAGGGCACCGACCAGCAGACCAAGGTGGGCAAGCTCTCGGGCGGCGAGCGCAACCGGCTGCACCTGGCCAAGCTGCTGCGCAGCGGCGGCAACCTCCTGCTGCTCGACGAACCGACCAACGACCTCGACACCGACACCCTGCGCGCGCTCGAGGAGGCCTTGCTGTCCTTCGCCGGCTGTGCCGTGGTCGTCTCCCACGATCGCTGGTTCCTGGATCGGATCGCCACCCACGTCCTCGCCTTCGAAGGCGACTCCCAGGTCCGGTGGTTTGAGGGTAACTTCGAGGCCTACGAGAGCTTCCGTCATGAGCAGCTCGGGGCCGAGGCTGATCGGCCCCATCGCATCTCCTACAAGAAGCTCGTTCGCGGGTAGCCTGCGACCCGGACCCCCCCTGATCGCTCGGGGCAATGGTCAGGCGGCGGGCGCCGCGAGCGCCTCGGCCAGCAACGGCCGCAGCTGGGACGCGTCCGCGGCCACCCCGTCGGCGTCGCTCAGAACGTCGGGCCCGCAGGGTCCGGTGGCGACCGCGAAACAGCGAAGCTCGTCGGCCCGCGCGCAGGCGATATCGCGCGGAGTGTCGCCGATCACCAGTGTCTGAGCGCGGGGAAAGGGGACGCCGTCGTGGCCGGCGCGACGGCGGGCCAGCGGCGGCAGCGCGGCGCGATCCTCGGAATCTGAGCCAAAGGCACCCTGGCCCGAGGCGAAGTAGTGCCCGATGCCCGCCCGCCTGAGCTTGAGTCGCGCGACCGGTTCGTAGTTACCGGTGACCAGCGAGAGCCGGACCGCCTCAAGTTCGGACAGCCAGTCCAGGATGGCGACGATTCCCGGGAGGACCTTGTCGGCCAGCGACGGCGGACAGAGCTCGGCGTAGATCCGGGTGCAGGCCTCGCGCACCTCAGCGGCGCGCTCGTCGATCCTGCTCGCCGAGACGCCGGCGACGAGCAGCAGCAGCCGGGCGATCTCGCCGTCGGTGCGACCGGCGGGATCGATCGAATGCTCAAGCCGGCGCGCGTCGACACCGTGGACCTCCTGTAGAGCCCGGTGCAGGGCGGCGCTGTGCGCCTCGGTGGCGCCAGCCACCAGGGTCCCGTCCACGTCAAAGAGCAGGAGCAGGCCGGTCGGCACCTGACTACCCGAACTCATGGCCGGGCCGCCTCAGCGCTCGAAGGAGATGTCCGCCGGCAGACGGCGGGCGAAGGCGGCAATCAGCTTGGCGGCCAGCTCGATGTCGGCCAGCGAGACGAGCTCGACCGGGGAGTGCATGTAGCGGATCGGGACCGACACGAGCCCGGTCGGTACACCGCCCCGGGAGATGTGGACTGCGTCGGCGTCGGTGCCG
Source organism: Solirubrobacteraceae bacterium (assembly GCA_049697735.1). Taxonomy (GTDB): domain Bacteria; phylum Actinomycetota; class Thermoleophilia; order Solirubrobacterales; family Solirubrobacteraceae; genus Palsa-465. The sequence continues at coordinate 3,354 of JBAVWI010000173.1, read as the reverse complement.
GTGCCGCGCCCCAATGATTCGACAGTGAACGCGTAGCCTTCCGCCTCGGCGGTCTCGTAGAGCAATTCGGTCACCGCCGGGTGCAGCGCAGTCCCACGCGCGATCACAGGCCCCGAGTCGAGCGGGTGCTTGGTGATCGGGCCGAGGTCGATCCCGGGCTGGTCGGTGGCAAAGGTCACGTCGACGACGATCGCCAGGTCGGGCTCGAGTGCGAAGGCGCTGGTTCGCGAGCCGGCGAAGGTCGTCTCCTCCTGGGCAACGGCGAGGGCGATGACGTCGCCCGGGGCGCCGCCGCCCTCGGCCACCAGGCGCGCCGCCTCGGCGGCGACGAAGCAGCCAATCCGGTTGTCCAGCGCCCGCGCGACCAGCCGGTTGTTGGGCATCTCCACCGGGTCTGAATCGATCACCGCGACGTCGCCGATCCGCACCATCTCCCGCGCCTGATCTCCGTCCTTGGCGCCGATGTCGATGTGCAGATCCTTGATGACCGGGCTCTTCTCCCGGTCGGGTCCCTTCATCAGGTGGATCGGCTTGCGACCGATCACGCCGGTGACGTTGCCCTTCCGGGTGGCGATCCGGACCCGCTGACCGACCAGCACGATCTGGTCCCAGCCGCCGACCTCCCCGAAGCGCAGGAAGCCGTCGTCGTCGACGTGGGAGATGTGCACACCGATCTCGTCGATGTGTCCGATCACGGCGAGCGTCGGACCGCCGCCGGTACCCGGAACCCGGGCCATCGAGGAGCCGACGCGATCGCCGCGGACCTCGCTGGCGAAGCCGGCACAGCCGTCACGCCAGACCTTGGCGGGGTCAATCTCGTGGCCGGAGGGGCCGGCGGCAGTGAGCAGCTGGTGCAGGAGCTCGGGAACGGCCATGGCGGGGAAGGCTAGCGGTCGGTGGGCGCGGCCGAGCGGCCGCCTAGGCGAGCAGCTCGCGCAGGACGAACTGCAGGATCCCGCCGTGGTGGTAGTAGCGCTGCTCCTGGGGCGTGTCGATCCGCACAGTCACCTCGAACTCTTTGTCGTCGGCCTTGACGGTCAGGGTTCGCGGCACCTCCTCGGCCTCCGCGATCCCGGCGATGGCGAACTTCTCGCGGCCGCTCAGGCCCAGTGACGAGATCGAATCCCCGTCGGAGAACTGCAGCGGCAGCACTCCCATGCCGACCAGGTTGGAGCGGTGGATGCGTTCAAAGCTTTCGGCGATAACCGCTCGTACACCGAGCAGGCGCGTGCCCTTGGCCGCCCAGTCGCGCGAGGAACCCGAGCCGTACTCCTTTCCGGCCAGGACGACCAACGGCGTGTCGGTCTCGGCGTACTTCATCGCGGCGTCGTAGATCGTCATCTCCTCTTCGTCGCCGTCGCCGAGGTACAGGGTGACGCCCCCCTCCGTGCCCGGCGCAAGCTGGTTGCGCAGACGGATGTTGGCGAACGTGCCCCTCATCATCACCTCGTGGTTCCCGCGCCGCGAGCCGTAGGAGTTGAAGTCCCGGGGCTCGATTCCGTGCTCGATCAGGTACTTCCCGGCCGGGCTGTCGCGCTTGATCGAGCCGGCCGGCGAGATGTGATCGGTGGTGACGCTGTCGCCGAGGATCGCGAGCACCCGGGCGGATTCGATGTCGCGCGTCGGCTCGGGCTCGATCGGTAGGTCGGTGAAGTAGGGCGGCTGGCGGACGTAGGTCGAGTTCTCGTCCCAGGCGAAACTCTCGCCTTCAGGCACCTTCAGCGAGTTCCAGCGCTCGTCACCATCGAACACCTCGCTGTAGCTCTTGCGGAACATGTCGGAGCGGACAGCCTCCTGGACGGTCTCGGCAACCTCGTGCGTGTCAGGCCAGATGTCCTTCAGGTACACGGGCTCGCCGTCCTTGTCCTCGCCCAGCGGCTCGTCGTAGAGGTCGATATCCATCGTCCCGGCCAGGGCGTAGGCGACGCATAGGGGTGGCGAGGCGAGGTAGTTCATTTTCACATCGGGGTTGATGCGGCCCTCGAAGTTGCGGTTACCGGACAGGACCGAGACGACAGCCAGGTCCTCGGCGCCGACGACCTCAGAGATCTCCTCGGGCAGCGGCCCGCTGTTGCCGATGCAGGTTGTGCACCCGTAGCCGACCAGGTTGAAGCCGAGCTCGTCGAGGTACTCGTCCAGCCCAGCGCGCTCGAGGTACTCGGTCACCACCTTGGAACCCGGGGCCAGCGAGGTCTTGACCCAGGGCTTGACCTTCAGCCCCCTCTGCACAGCGTTACGGGCCAGCAGGCCGGCGCCGAGCATCACCGACGGATTTGAGGTGTTGGTGCAGCTGGTGATGGCGGCGATCACGACGTGGCCGTGATCGAGCTCGGTCTCCGTCCCGTCCTCGAGCGTGACCGGCGTGCGCGTGCTCGGCCGGTCGGCCACCTGGGCCCCGCCGGTCCCGCCCGACGGTTGGTGGCCGGCGCCATTGCGAACGTGGGTGGAGATCGGGTCTGAGGCCGGGAAGGAGTCAGAAAGGGAGTCGTCCTCGCCGTCGCGCTCGCCGTCGTCGTCGGGCACCAGGCCCTCCAGGGCCATCCGGAAGGCGGACTTGGACTCGGTCAGCGAGACCCGGTCCTGGGGGCGCTTGGGGCCGGCGATACTTGGCACCACGGTGCTCAGGTCGAGTTCGATCTTGTCCGAGAACGTCGGTTCCTCGGACTTCTCGTCGTGCCACAACCCCTGCTCCTTGGCGTAGGTCTCGACGAGCTCAATCAACTCGGGGGGACGTCCGGTGAACTCGAGATAACGCAGCGTCTCGGCGTCGATCGGGAAGATCGCGCAGGTGGAGCCGAACTCGGGCGACATGTTGCCGATCGTGGCTCGGTCAGCGAGCGGCAGGTTGGCCAGGCCGACGCCGTAGAACTCGACGAACTTTCCCACCACGCCGCGCTCGCGCAGCTTCTCGGTCACGGTCAGGACGAGGTCGGTGGCAGTCGCCCCCTCCGGGAGCTCGCCGGTGAGCTCGAAGCCGAGCACCTGGGGGATCAGCATCGACATCGGCTGCCCGAGCATCGCCGCTTCGGCTTCGATTCCGCCCACGCCCCAGCCGAGCACGCCGAGGCCATTGATCATGGTCGTGTGCGAGTCGGTGCCGACCAAGGTGTCGGGATAGGCCAGGTTCTGCTCATCGTCCACGAACACGACCCTGGCCAGGTACTCGAGGTTGACCTGGTGGACGATGCCGGTATCGGGCGGGACGACGCTGAAGTTGTTGAAGGCTCCCTGTCCCCAGCGCAGAAAGGCGTAGCGCTCCTGGTTGCGTTCGAACTCCAATTCGGCGTTGCGCTTGAAGGCGTTGGCCGAGCCAAAGACGTCCACCTGGACCGAGTGGTCGATGACCAGCTCGGC
>JBAVWI010000172.1:0-1955 GCA_049697735.1 Solirubrobacteraceae bacterium | reverse complement strand
GCGCTCATCGCCCCCCGGTGACCATCGCGCTCCAGCGCTTGTCGCGAGCCGGGCTGCTCACGCGGGCTCGCTCAGATCGGTGGCTACTCACCAATCTCGCCGTTCAGCGCCTCGGTGAGCCGCAGAGTCTCATGCTCATCGACGCTGAGACCGCGGACTCCGCGCTTTCCTGAGCCAGCCCCAGCCCCGGTTAGCCCCCGGTTTAGGTCTCGCAGCCGAGCCTACCCCCGGCTCTTCGCTTCCTTGTATGCGGACGAACACCGAGAGACCTCCGGGGACTCCTCGGCTGAAATCCTGGGTACTCAATACGACCACCGAGGAGGTGTAAATGGACACCAACATTGAGTCCGAGCTCAATGCCCATCTGCTCGCCGTACAGGCGATCGAGCAGCAGAGTCTGCGCCTGTTGCGCAATGCCACGGCGCTTGCCGGCGACAAGCAGATCGCTCGGCTCTACCGATTGCACGGGCTTCAAACCGAAGCCCACGCCCGCTCGCTCAACGAACGGATTTCGGCCCGGGGCGACACCGGCCCCACGTCCGGCGCCATATCAGCGTCCGGTCTGGAGACGCTTGAGATTCGCTTTGCCCCCGGGGCTAACGGGGCGGCGCTGGCGGTGGCCGCCTATGTGTTCGAGAACCTCGAGATCGCGGCCTACCATCTCCTGCTCGGCGTCGCCGACCGCGCGGGCGATCGTGAGACGGCTGCCCTGGCCGAGCGGATTCTTGACGAGGAGGAGGCTGCCGCCGAGGTGCTGGCCAGCGCATTCGATCGCGCCCTCGCGGTCTCGCTCGGCGATCAGCCCACCAGCCCCATGGCCAATCTCGGGTCGTTTGGAGATTGAGGGCTCATGACCCCCACGACTGGCCGTCCCGCCGGCGAAACGCGCTCGCCGGCGGGAAGGAGCTGGCCCAGCTACTGCCCCTGCTTGACGCCGGGCTCGCCGAGCTCGAACGGGATCGGATAGGCGGGCCGGTCCCCGGCGTCGGTCGCCGCCTTGCCGTACTTGCCCATCGGGAGGATGACCCGGCCCGCGGTACTTGCCAGCATCATCGCGCTCGCTGCGTAGAAGGCGGTGAACGCCGACGCCATCGTCACATAGCCACCGACTTTCTCCCAGCCGCCGCCGCCGACCGTGTAAAACACGCCGAGCAGCGCCGCGCCGACCGCGAGCGGAAAGAGCACCGCTGAGATCGCGACGCTTTCGGCCAGGGACGCAAACGCGGCCACGAGCGTCACCGCCGCGAGTGGATAGAACCAGAACGCCAGCTCGGGCACCGCAGCTTGGGGTGCGGAGGCCGGCAGCACCTTCAGGGCGATCAGCAAGTTCAGCAGTCCATATCCGAGCCAGAACGCAGCCCAGATGCCGTGCACCGCGGTGGCCAGACCGTCACGCGCACGGTAGGCCCATACGGCGGCGACTCCCTGAGCGATGCCGCCGGCCGCGGTCGCGAACGGGAAGATGAGCGACGGGGACGTCGACGTTCCGTACCAGCCGACCAAGTACGCCGTCACCATGAACGTCGCCACCGCGAAACCGAACAGTCCGAGGATCGAAGGCGCCGCGATCGGCTGCAAAAACACGCGTGTGTGATCACGCCACTGGCTGAGTTCACCAGTCGCCCCATTACTCTGCGCGACTGGTTGGGTTATCGTGCTCACTTAAACCTCCTTGGGTAATGGCGCTAATGGCCACTTGTCATTAAAGGCTTACCCACATTCTCGAGGGCAGCCTCGGTCCAGCGCACCAAGCGGTTAGCCGGATGACACAAGCCGACAATCGCTGTCTTCACGGTCAAATACGGCGGTAAGATGCCACCCGGCACTCGCGCAATTGCCCGGTCCAGGGCGACGACGAGCGCCTCCATAGCGTCGGTCTCGGCGTGGTCGAACTGACCGCGTCACGTCCGTCGGCTTGTCAGCAATCCGTCAATCCCGAAAAGTGAGATGCAAAT
>JBAVWI010000171.1:0-4793 GCA_049697735.1 Solirubrobacteraceae bacterium | reverse complement strand
CACGAGGTCGCGGCGGAGATAGTCGCGTTGGTGGCCCGCTACGAGGGGGTCAACTCGAGCGAGCACGGCGACGGGCTGGCGCGCAGCGAGTTCAACCCGGTCGTGTTCGGGGCGCCGCTGTACGCGGCGATGCGCGAGGTCAAGCGGCTGTTCGATCCCGAGGGTCGCCTCAACCCGGGCAAGATCGTCGACGCGCCGGCGATGACCGAGCATCTGCGCGATCCCGCCCTCCCTCCGGCGGGGCGGCTCGTGACGGGTCTGCGCTTCGCCGAGGGGAGCATGCGCGACGCCGCCGATCGCTGCATGAACATCGGGGCGTGCCGTAAGACCGATGCCGGGGTCATGTGCCCGTCCTACATGGCCACCCGCGAGGAGCAGCACGCCACGCGGGGCCGGGCCAACGCGCTCGTCAAGGCGCTTTCGACGCCCGATCCCCGGTCGGCGCTGGGGGACGAGCGGCTGCACGAGATCATGGATCTGTGCCTGGAGTGCAAGGCCTGCAAGCGCGAGTGTCCGCTCAGCGTCGACATGGCCTCGTTGAAGAGCGAGTTCCTGGCCCAGTACCAGCAGATCCACGGCATACCCCTGCGCTCGCGTGTCTTCGGCGCGATCCGGCGGCTCAATCGCGTCGGGTCGGCAACCGCGCCGCTCTCCAACCTGCCAGGAAAACTGGGTCCCGTTCGCCGCGTCCTTGACGCGCGGCTGGGGATCGCGCGCGAGCGCCCACTGCCGCGGTTTGAGCGGGAGACGCTGATGCGGTGGTTCGCGCGCCGCCCGACCTCAACGCGAACCTGCCCGCGGGGTGAGGTCGTGTTCCTCGCCGACTCGTTTACGAGCTACACCGAGCCCGAAGTGGGGCGAGCCTGCATCGAGCTGCTCGAGGCCGCCGGCTGGCGAGTCACGCTCGAGAGCCGGGGCTGCTGCGGCCGCGCGAGCCTGTCCAAGGGTCTCCTCGATCCGGCTCGCGCGATGGCCGCCGCGCTCGTCGGCCATCTCGAGCCCTACGTCGCCCGCGGGATCCCGATCGTCGGGTGCGAGCCGTCGTGTGTGTCGACCTTGCGCGACGACTACGCCTCGCTGCTCCCAGACGACCCCATTGCCACCCGGATCGGCGGGCAGGTGCAGCTGTTCTCGGAGTTGTTGACGGAGGCGATCGACGATGGGCCTCTGCGCCTGGATCCGGTGGCGCTCGCCGGTCGGCACATCGTGCTGCACACCCACTGCCACGAGAAGGCGCTCGGGTTGGCCGGCGCGACCCGGGAGCTGCTCGAGAGGATTCCGGGCGCCACCGTCGAGGAGCTCGACGCCGGATGCTGCGGCATGGCCGGGTCCTTCGGCTTCGAATCCGAGCATTACGAGCTCTCGATGCAGATCGGCGCGCTGCGGCTGTTCCCCCGTCTCGAGGCAGCGGGGGCCGACGTGCTCGTGGCCGCCACCGGCGTCTCCTGCCGGCAGCAGATCGCCCACGGCACGTCGCGCCAGGCCCGTCACCCGGCGGTCCTGGTCCGCGACGCGCTGGCATGATCGCTGCATGGTCGCGGACGCTGGCGTCGTCGCCGTACCGGCGCAGGCCGGGGCCGGCACGCCGCTATACTTCGTAAAGCAATGGCCGCCGAGAGCCTGCAGAACAAGCCCTGCGGAGGGCGCTACGGCGACATCGTCCAGGCGATTGGTCACACGCCGCTGGTCGAGCTCAAGCGCTTGAGCCCGAAGCCGGGCGTGCGGATCTGGGCCAAGCTCGAGTCCCGCAACCCGACCGGATCGGTCAAGGACCGAGTGGCCCGGGCGCTGATCGAGGACGCCGAGGAGAAGGGTCTGATCCGGCCCGGACAGACGATCCTCGAGCCGACCTCCGGCAACACCGGCATCTCCCTGGCCATGATCTGTGGTTACAAGGGCTATGACCTCAAGGTCGTGATGCCCGACAACGTCACCCCCGAGCGGACCGCGCTGCTGCGCATGTACGGCGCCGACATCGTCTTCTCCGAGGGCTCCAAGGGGTCCAACGGAGCCGTCGAATTGGCCCTCGACATGGCTGAGAAGGATGCCTCCTTCTACATGCCCTATCAGTACGGCAACCAAGCCAACCCCAACGCCCATTACAACGGCACCGCGCTTGAGATCCTCGAGGAACTCGACGAGGTGGCAGCCTTCGTGGCCGGGCTGGGCACGGGGGGGACGCTGATGGGCAACGGGCGCCGGCTCAAGGAGGAGCTCGGCGACGACGTCAAGATCGTCGCCGCCGAGCCGATGCAGGGCGAGCCCGTGCAGGGGTTGCGCTCGCTCGATGACGGCTTCATCCCACCGATCATCGATCTCAGCTTGTTGGATCGAAAGATCTTCGTCACCAACCGTGACGCGATCATCTGGACCCGGAAGCTGCTCGACGAGGAGCGCCTGTTCGCGGGCGTCTCGTCCGGCGCGATTGCCCGCGTGGCGATGCGCATCGCCGGCGAGCTGGACGAGGGCAACGTCGTCTTCATCGTGTGCGATGACGGCTACAAGTACTTGTCCTCGGGGATCTACACTCGCCCGGTCGACGAGATCGAGAACCTGGACTCCACCGTCTGGTGGTGAGCGAAGACGACGGGCCGTCGCGCCGGGCGCTGCTGGGCGCCGCCACGACGGCCCTGGGTAGCGGTGCCGCCGTTCTCGCCGGTTGCGGCGGGGGCGGCCGGACGGCGGCCAAAGCAGTGCACAAGGCCAAGCCGACGGTTCAGCACGCCGACATCGCCCTGCTCAAGGCCCTGCTCGACCTCGAGCGCCGCACGGTGGCTGCCTATATTGCGGGCCTCCCGCTGCTCAGCCTCCCGGACGCGCGGATCGCCAAGCAGTTCCTCAACGAAGAGCTCCAGCACACCGGTGAGCTGATCTCCCTGATCAAGGCAGCCGGTGGCAAGACCGCACCCCATCTCGGTGCCTACGATCTGGGACGGCCGGGCGATGGGCCCGCCGTGCTGGCCCTGCTGCACGGTCTCGAGCGCGCCCAGATCTCCGCCTACCTGGAGACGATTCCGAAGCTCTCCCCGAGTCCCGTGCGGGCCGCCGCGGCGACGATCCTGGCCAGCGACGCCCAGCACGTCGCGGTGTTGCGGGCCGTCCAGGGCCTGGACCCGATGCCCTCCGCCTTTCTGACCGGGCAGCAATGAGGGCGACCCGGCGCGAGCTGCTGGTGGCCGGCGCCGGTGCCGCGGTGACCGGCACCGTGTTGGTGCGCGCGGAGGCGGCCGGCGCCGCGGGTGGCGCCTCGACTGTGCCCGAGACTCCTGCCGGGCGTTTGCACCGACTGCTCAGCGTCGAACTTCTGCTGCTCTTCTGCTACCAGCACGTCCTCGGGACCTCGGCACTCAAGCCACGCGCCCGGCAGGTCCTGACCCCGTTCTTGGCCCACGAGGAGTCGCACGTGCAGGCGCTGACGCGGATGCTTGAGAGCTACGGCGGATCGCTGCCGTCCGGGCCGCCCAACGTCGCCGCCGCCGACCGCCGGCTGGCCCATCGGGGGGTAACTGAGCGGTTGGGCCAGCTGACCGGGTCCGGTGACGCCGTGCGCCTGTTGCTAGACGTCGAGCGGGTGGTCACCGGCGCCTACTTCGTCGCCCTCCTCAAGCTCGAGGACGCCGCGCTGATCCGCCTCGCCGCGCAGATCATGGGCGCCGAGGCCCAGCACGCGGCGCTGATCGCAGAGCTGCTCGACCACGGCGACGCTCAGCAAGCCGTGCCCTACGCACTCATTCAGGGCACGCAGTAAGGCGCTGCTAGCCTCGCCCGGCGATGCAGATCCCGCGGGCCCTCTACGACGAGATGGTCGCCCACGCTCGCGCGGTCGCCCCCAACGAGTGCTGCGGGATGATCGCCTCGCGCGACGGCGAGGCGATCAAGCTCTACCGGGCTGAGAACGCCGCCGCCAGCCCCCTGCGCTACGAGATCGACGGTGCCGAGCAGTACCGCATCCAGATGGCGATCGACGACGAGGATCTGGACCTCGGCGCCATCTATCACTCGCACACCCGCAGCGCCCCGTATCCGTCACAGACCGACATCAACCTCGCCTTCTATCCCGACACCCTGTACGTCATCGTCGGGCTGGCGGGCGATGAGCCCGAGGTCAAGGCCTACGAGATCCGCGACGGGCGGGTGGCTGACGCCGAGCTGTCGGTGCGCTGATGCCCCGCACGGCCGGCCGCGAGGACGAGCTCCTCTGCCCCGGCTGTGGCCTGCGCTTTGACAGCGCCGAGCGCTTCTGCCCGGACTGCGCGCTGCCGCTCATCCGCGCCCAGCCCGATGACGTCGCACCCGTGGTCAGCGAGCGCCATCGCCACGCGCGCAAGGTCAAACCGCAGCTGGCCGAAGGCGAGCTGGTGCGGGTGGCCGGGGCGCACAACCTTGCCGAAGCGGAGTTCATCCAGAGCCTGCTGCTCGAGGAGGGGGTGCCCAGTCTGCTGCGGCGCAGCGCGGGCTTTGACGTCCCGGACATGCTCGCGGCGGGACCCCGCGACGTGCTCGTCCCGGAAGCGGGCGTGCTGACCGCGCGCGAGGTGCTGCTCGAGGCTGAGCTGATCCCCATCCAGCCGGGGCCGGCGCGGCCGGTCGCTCCCGCCCGGCTGCTCGCCGGCCTCCTGGCGGCGCTCGTGGTCGGCGCGCTGGCCGTGTGGCTGATCAGCCAGATCGGGCACCTCTAGCCCGGACGCCGGTCAGTGCGAGCCAGGTGCGAGCGTCAGTGCGCGCCGGCCGTGCGAGCCAGGTGCGAGCGTCAGTGCGCGCCGGCCGTGCGAGCCAGGTGCGAGCGCCAGACC
>JBAVWI010000170.1:0-3821 GCA_049697735.1 Solirubrobacteraceae bacterium | reverse complement strand
GGTGACGCCCGCCCCGGACGGCCGGGGCGCCTCACCCAGCGGGGATCGGACGCCGGGGCCCAGGCGCTCGCGGTGGTGGATCGCGCTGGTCGTGGTCGCCCTGCTGGCGCTCAACCTGTGGATCTCCTCCCAGGCCCTCCAGCCCAACGCTCCCATCCGGATTCCCTACAGCCCGACCTTCCTGGCCCAGGTCCAGGCCGGCAACGTCAAGGAGATCTCCTCCACTGGAGACGCGATCCAGGGCACGCTGAAGACGGCCATCCGCTACCCGGCCACTGACAAGACGGCGCCCCAGTCGACCAACATCGCAACCCAGGTCCCTTCGTTCGCCAACAACGCCCAGCTCGCGTCGCTGCTCCAGAACCACGGCGTCACGATCGACGCCAAGTCGCCCACCAGTGGTCCCTCTTTCCTCGAGAGCCTGGTCTTCGGCTTTGGCCCGACACTGTTGCTGTTCTTGATCATCTTCATCATCATGCGCCGCGCGGCCGCCTCCGGCGGCGCCGGCGGACTGATGTCCTTCGGACGCTCGCGAGCGCGACGGGTCGAGGCCTCTGACCAGCACATCACCTTCGAGGACGTGGCCGGAATCGACGAGGCCAAGGAGGAGTTGACCGAGATCGTCGATTTCCTCAAGACGCCTGACAAGTACCTCGCCCTGGGCGCCCGGATACCACGCGGCGTGCTGCTCTCGGGCCCGCCCGGAACCGGCAAGACGCTGCTCGCCAACGCGGTGGCCGGCGAGGCGGGGGTTCCCTTCTTCCAGATGTCGGCCTCCGAGTTCGTCGAGATGATCGTTGGCGTCGGCGCCTCGCGCGTGCGAGACCTGTTCGCTCAGGCCAAGGAGGCCGCCCCCGCGATCATCTTCATCGACGAGCTCGACGCCGTGGGACGCTCCCGGGCCGGTGGGGGGCCCAACGTGTCAGGTGGTCACGACGAGCGCGAGCAGACCCTCAACCAGATCCTCACCGAGATGGACGGTTTCGACCCCCGCACGAGCGTGATCGTGCTCGGCGCCACCAACCGCCCCGAGGTGCTCGACCCGGCCTTGCTGCGTCCCGGCCGCTTTGACCGCCGGGTCGTCGTCTCTCCGCCTGACCGGGCGGGCCGCGAGGCGATCCTGCGAGTCCATACCCGCTCGGTGCCGTTGGCTGACGACGTCGATCTCGGCGCGATCGCCGCCAGCACCCCCGGGATGGTCGGTGCCGACCTGGCCAACGTCGCCAACGAGGCAGCGCTGCTGGCCGCTAAGCGCGGCCACGATACGGTCGCCCGTCAGGACCTCACCGACGCCCTGGAGCGGATCGTGCTCGGAGCCGCGCGCAAGGTGATGATCTCCGAGGACGACCGCCGCCGGACCGCCTACCACGAGGCCGGTCACGCGATCATGGGCATGCTCACGCCGGGTGCCGACCCGGTTCGCAAGGTGTCGATCATTCCCAGAGGTCAGGCCCTTGGCGTTACCTTCTCGGCCCCCGACGCCGACCGCTTCAACTTCGACGAACGTCATCTCACGGCTCAGATCAAAGTCGCGCTCGGCGGCCGCGCCGCCGAGGAAGTCGTCTTCGGAGACCTGACCACGGGCGCGGAATCGGACATCCAGCAACTCACCCGGCTCGCCCGCGGGATGGTCGGGCGTTGGGGCATGAGTCCCGCCATCGGCCCGGTTGCCGTGCTCCCGGCCGACGGCTCGAGTCCGCTCCTGCCCGGGGTGCACGAGACCTCCGAGAAGACTCAGCAGCTCGTCGACCAGGAGGTACACCGGATCGTGGAGTCGGCCCATGCCGAGGCCACGAGGACCCTGGTCGCCCACCGGCCCCAGCTCGACGCGCTCGCCGCGCAGCTGCTCGAGCACGAGACCCTCGATGAGACCGAGGCCTACGCCGCCGTGGGGATGGGACGTGACCAGCAGCCGGTGCCTGCCGAGCTTCCGCCCGCCACGGGCTGAGCGCTGACCGGCGCTCCCGGGGGTCAGTCGCCCAGGCGGGTCATCCGCGCCAGCGCCTCGTGGCACTCGACCACGCGGCGCTTGACCGGATCGCTGTCGCTGCGGTCGTGGACGAGATCCCAGGTCCGGTCGGCGATCTCCCGCGCGTTCTCCTGGTTCGCGCTCTCCCACAGCCGGTCGACGAGCTTGATCTCAAAGCTTTCGATCTGCGCCGCGGGGTCGCCGGGCGCCATCCGGGGCAGCGGCTCGCCCGTGGCTTCCTTCCACATTCCGGTGGCGACGAGGAGCCGGTTACGGAGCTGAATCTGGTCCATGCCGGGCTTATCCTAGTAACGCGGAAGCTCCTGCCGGGTGCTGAGCAAAGTGGCGAAGGCATCACCGGTCTCGGCCACTCGCGCCAGGACCTCGTCGGTCTCAAAACTCAGCAATCCGGGATCGCCGGCGTCGAGGCAGTTCTGGGCTTCATCCCACGTCACCGGTGCCGAGACCGTCGGCCGCTCGCGAGCGCGGACCGAGTAGACCGTGACGGTTGTCTTGTGGGCGTCGTTCTGGCTCCAGTCCACGAGAATCTTGCCCGGCCGCAGGCGCTTGGTCATCCTCGAGACGACGAGCTCGGGCAGCCGCGCCTCGAGCAGTTCGGCGATGCGACGGGCGAACGGCTTGGTCAGCTCGTAGCTCGTCGAGCCGTTGAGCGGCACACAGATCTGCATGCCCTTGGAGCCCGATGTCTTGACCACGCTGTCCAAGCCGAGCTGGGTGAAGAGCCCGCGGAGCACGAGCGCTACCTGGCAGCACTCGACGATCCCGGCCGGCTCTCCCGGGTCGAGGTCGAACATCAGCAACGTGGGTCGCTCGGGATGCGCGGCGAGCGAAAGCGAGGTGTGCAGCTCGATGTCGGCCAGGTTGGCCAGCCAGATCAGCGTCGGCCGATCCTGCGCGAGCGTGTAGTCGATCTTCCCGACGCGGCACGTCTGCACCCACTCGGGACGGTGCGACGGTGATTGCTTCTCATAGAAGTACTGCTCCTGCACGCCGTTGGGATAGCGCTTGAGGGTCAGCGGCCGATCGCGCAGATGGGGCAGCACGGCCGGCGCGATGCGCGCGTAGTAGGCGATCAGGTCACCCTTGGTAAAGCCGGCCTCGCCGAACAGGACCTTGTCCCAGTTGGAGAGCTTGAGCCGGCGGCCGTCAACGAGCACGGCCAGGCCGCCGTCGGGCAGTGGCTGCACCTCGTCGAACAACTCTTCCGGGGTGACCGAGCCTCCGCCGACTCCGGCCCCGCCCCCAGCCTCCACCCCGCCCCCCGCATCGGTCTCGGCCTCGGCTGCGGCCCCGGCCCCGGCCCCGGCTTCGGACACGGACACGGGCCCATCCTCGCGCACCACCTCGATCGCGGGCCGGTCGTCGCGCAGCCCCTTATACGACGGCGCCCGCATAACTCCGTCCGACGTCCACTCGCGAAACTCGACGTCGGCGACCAGCTCGGGCGTCACGAACTCCGCGTTGCGGGGCAGCTTGGGCAGGGGCGAAAACGGAGCCGTATCGGACCGCAGGGGCGCGAGCCGGTCACGCAGCTGGGTCAGCGTGCGCTCTGTGAAGCCGGTCCCGACCCGCCCCGCGTAACGCAGGCGACGCTCGTCACCGTCACCCTCGTAGTGGCCCATGAGCAGCGCGCCGATGCTGTCCGTCCGCCGCCCCTCGCCGGGGATCCAGCCGCCGATCACCAACTCTTGACGGCGGATGTGCTTGATCTTGATCCAGGCGCCGGTCCGCAGCCCGGGCTCATAGCGCGAGTCCAGGCGTTTGGCGACGACCCCCTCGAGTCCCTGGGCACCGGTCGCGGTCAGCAGCTGCCGGCCGTGGCCGGGATGGG
>JBAVWI010000169.1:0-18550 GCA_049697735.1 Solirubrobacteraceae bacterium | reverse complement strand
CTGCTACCACATCCATCAGTTCGAGGAGCTCCGTCCGGTGCTCCTCGACGTCGTCGAGTACGGCCAGGCGCTCGGCCTCGACATGAGCTACGGCGACCACGAGGATGCCCCGGGTCAGCTCGAGCTCAACTTCCGCTTCGATCGCCCCCTCCGCACGGCGGACAACATCACCACCTACCGTCAGGTGTGCGCGGCGGTCGCCCGCAAGCACGACCTGCTGGCCTCGTTCATGCCCAAGCCGTTCACGGGCGTGTCGGCCAACGGCCACCATCACCATTTCACGCTCATGGACGCGGACGGCAACAACGTCTTTCACGACCCCGAGGGCCCGGCCCAGCTCTCGCAGTTCGCGCGCCATTTCCTCGGCGGCATGCTCGAGCACTTCCCCGCCTTGATGTGTGTCGGCAACCCGACCGTGAACTCCTACTGCCGGATGTGGGACACCGGCTTCTGGGCTCCGATCTACAAGAACTGGGGCTGGCAGAACCGCACCACGACCGTGCGCGTAGCCTCGGGGGGCCGGTTTGAGTACCGCGGCGTCGACTCCTCCTGCAATCCGTACCTGACAGTGGCCACTCTCCTGCGGGCCGGTCTCGACGGGGTCCGCCGCGAGCTTGACCCCGGACCGCCCCAGCAGGGCAACACCTACGACCTGCTCCAGCAGGGCGAGGAGATCGAAAAGGTGCCCGACAGCCTCGGGGCCGCGCTCGACGCGCTAGCCGCCGACGAGGTCATCCGCAGCGCGATGCCAGGTCGCCTCTACAAGGTCTTCAACCATTACAAGCGCGACGAATGGGAGCGCTATCTCGCCGCCGTGACCGACTGGGAACGCGACGAGTACCTCGAGGTGCTGCCCTAACGGCGCCACGGCCGTAAAGGAGAACGAGCATGTGCGGAATCGCTGGGATCATCTACCGCAACGGCAGCGAAAGTAAAAATGGGGCCCACCCACCCGGGAGCCACCCACCCCACCAGATCGGCCGTGACATGACCAGCATGTTGCAGTCGATGAAGCACCGCGGACCGGACTCGACCGGGTTCGCGCTCTACCACGCTCCCAGCGAGGAGCTGACCGTGCGCATCAACCTGGCCGAATCGACTGCCGCCCGCGACCTGGACTTCGCCGGTGACGTCCGGCGCCGCCGGCACGAGGTGCAGACCCGCCTGCGGGCGGCGGGGGCGGAGATCAAGCGCACCGAGGACACCAACGACTACACCTTCACAGCCACCGTCGCCTACGCCGGGGACCTCAAGACGCTCGCCGACCACGTCGAATCAGTCCCGCACACCGAGGTGCTGTCGCTCGGCCACTCGCTCGAGATCGTCAAGGACCTCGGGGACGCGCGGACTGTCTCAAGCGCCTACGAGCTCGACGGTTACCTCGGCTCGCACGGCATCGGCCACGTGCGCATGGCCACCGAATCCGACGTTGACATCGCCAACGCGCATCCCTACTGGGCCTATCCCTTCTCCGATGTCGCCGTCGTCCACAACGGCCAGCTGACCAATTACCACCAGTGGCGCCGGCGTCTGGAGGCCCGCGGGCACCGGTTCGCATCGATGTGCGACTCGGAGATCATCGCCGTCTACCTGGCCGACCGGATGGCCGACGGGGAATCGCTGCAGGACGCGATGCATCACAGCCTGGAAGAGCTCGACGGCGTCTTCACCTACATCTGCGTCTCGGAGGACGCGCTGGGCATGGCCAAGGACGAGCTCGCCGCGAAGCCGCTGGTCCTCTACGAGGGCGACGACATGGTCGCGCTGGCCTCCGAGGAGATGGCGATTCGAGCCGTGATCGATCGCGAGATCGAGACCTATGACCCCTACGAGAGCACGGTGATGGTATGGACCCTGTGACCACGGGGAACCCGTCCCCGAACCCTTCCCCACCCACCCAGCCTCAGGAGCCCCGCTTCGATGCGCGCGGGCTGGTGGAACTCGACGCCCGCGTCCCGCGGGTGGCTGAGATCGACGGCACCACGGCCACCTTCGACGCCCGCGAGCTGACCACTCGGCAGATCAACCTCGAGCTGCGCTGGCTGCTCTACGAGCAGGGCGTGCGCGAGGTGACGGTCGGCAATCCGGGGGCGCGCCATTCGCTTGGCGCCGGGCTGCTGACGCGCTGCCGGCTGAATTTCGAAGGCAGCCTCGGCTACTTTGCCCTCGGGATGATCGATGGGCCCGAGGTCCACATCGCCGGCCGCGTCGGGTGGTCGGCGTGCGAGAACATGATGTCGGGCGTGGTGGTGATCGACTCCAACGCCGGCTCGCTGACCGGGGCCGCGATCCGCGGCGGTGACCTCGTGATCAAGGGCCGCGTCGGCGCCCGGACCGGTATCGATCAGAAGGGCGGGACGATCATCGCCCTCGGCGACGCCGGCTCGATGACCGGGTTCATGATGCAGCGCGGACGCCAGATCCTGTGCGGTGACGTTGGGCCGGGGCTGGGCGACTCGATGTACGACGGCGAGATCTACGTCGCCGGCCGCGTCAAGTCGCTGGGGGTCGACTGCGTGGAAGGGGAGTGGACCGACGCTGACACCGAGCTGATCGAGCGCAAGTTCGCCATCTACGAGCTCGGCTCCCCGCCGCATTTCAGCAAGTTCGTGTGCGGTAAGAAGCTCTACAACTACGACGCGCTCGAACCCTCCGAGCGCAAGCTCGTCCTCTAGGAGGTCGGACATGCCAACTGCCGACGAGAACGCACCGAGCGCCCGCAACGTCCTCGGACACTCCAGGATCTTCACGCCTGAAGTCATCGATGACATCCACGTCAAGTCAGAGCTTGGCCGTTACCGGATGCGCGGGTTCTCGATGTTCAAGAAGATTCCCCATTGGGACGAGCTGATGTTCATGCCCGGCACCCTGACGCGGTTCGTGATCGAGGGCTACCGCGAGAAATGCGAAACCAAGACCGTGCTCGGCGACCGGTTTGCCGCTAAGCCGATCGAGCTCGACATTCCCATCTACATAACCGGCATGTCGTTCGGCGCGCTGTCGCTGGAGGCCAAGATGGCGCTCGCCAAGGGCGCTTCGATGGCCGGCACCGCTACCTGCTCGGGCGAGGGCGGCATGATCCCGCCCGAGCGAGAGCTCTCGACCAAGTGGTACTACCAGGTCATCCAGAGTCGCTACGGATTCAATCCGCACCATTTGATGCTCGCGGATGCCTGTGAGTTCTTCATCGGTCAGGGCTGCAAGGTTGGCCTCGGCGGCCACCTGATGGGTCAGAAGGTGACCGAGCAGGTGGCCGAGATGCGCTCATTGCCGGCCGGGATCGATCAGCGCTCGCCTGCTCGCCATCCGGACTGGCTCGGCCCGGACGATTTATCGCTGAAGATCCAGGAGGTCCGGGAAGCGACCAACTACGAGATCCCGATCCAGCTCAAGCTGGGGGCGGCGCGCGTCTACGACGACGTACGCATGGCCGCCAAGTGCGGTCCTGACGTCATCTACCTCGACGGGGCCGAGGGCGGTACCGGCGCGGGTCCCCACACTGCGGCCGAGGAGACGGGGATCCCGCTCATGGCGGCCATCCCCGAGGCGCGCCGAGCGCTGGAGGACGTGGGGCTGGTCGATGAGATCGATCTCGTGGTGGCCGGAGGGATCCGCAACGGTGGCGACGTGGCCAAGTGCCTGGCGCTCGGCGCCGACGCGATCGCCATCGGGCACTCGGCCCTGATGGCGCTGAACTGCAACAAGGAG
Source organism: Solirubrobacteraceae bacterium (assembly GCA_049697735.1). Classification (GTDB taxonomy): domain Bacteria; phylum Actinomycetota; class Thermoleophilia; order Solirubrobacterales; family Solirubrobacteraceae; genus Palsa-465. The sequence goes on along the minus strand of JBAVWI010000169.1, from coordinate 14,842 downwards.
ATCCCCGGCGTCACCGACTATGAGGGGACGATCGGCGTCCCGGCCGGGCAGTGCTATCACTGTCACACCGGGCGCTGCCCGGTCGGGATCACCACCCAGGACCCCGAGCTGCGACGGCGGTTGGTGGTCGACGAGGCCGCCGACCGGGTCTACAACTTCCTCCACACGCTGACCCTCGAGTGCCAGATGCTGGCCCGGGCGTGCGGCAAGACCGACGTGCACAGCCTCGAGCCCGAGGATCTGTGCGCGCTGACAGTCGAAGCGTCAGCGATGGCCCGCGTCCCGCTGGCCGGGACCGACTACATCCCCGGCGTTTCGGAGGAGCGGACCCTGGCCCGGATCGAGCGTCTGCTCGAGCGCCATGTTGAGAACCCGATCGACTATCTCGAGCCCGACGCGCAACGCGTGGGCGAGGCGGGGGCCGCCCATGACTGAGGTGAGACGTGTTCTGTCCGAGCCCGAGAAGGTGTTCTCGATCGATGCCGAATATCTGTCAGGCAGGCGTTTTCCCTACCAGGAAGACGTGAGCCTGGTCCAGGACATCGACCTCAACGCCGCTACCCCGGGGGCCGACCTCAACTGGCTCGAGGACGTCACCCTGCTGAGCGAGGACGGGGTGCCGGCGGTATTTGACCGCTACTCAAACGCGTTCATCAAGATCTACTTCGCGATCCCGGCGGGGCGCGAGGACGAGATCGCCCGCAAGGTGCTGATCTGCCACCTGCAATCGGGCAACTCCTACGGGATCGCGCTGAAAGCCAGGCACTGCAAGTTCCCCCAGCCCGAGCTCGGCCCGTGGGTCGAGGATTCGCGGACCGTGGGGACCGATTATCAGCCCAGCGTGCTCGAGGGCTGGGAGCCCCCGGGGCACTGATGCCAACCTAGCCTCCGTGCCGTGAGCGACGACCCGGCGCCCTCGCCTCAAGTGTCACGCGCGATCCGTCATGGTCCGCCGATCACGCTGACCTGCGAATGCGGCGAGAAGCGCTACCTGCGCTACGGACAGCGCTGGACATGCGAGCAGTGTGCTCGCACCTGGGACACGAGCCGGATCCCGATCGAGCAGTACCTGGCCGTCCGCCAGACCCAGCTGCGCTTCCGGCGCGTCCCGATGATCATCAGCCTCCTCGCCCTGATCTGCGTGATCGCCTTCATCATCGCCGGACGCGCGTTCGGCGGCCTGATCGTTGTCGCACTCGGTGCCACCACCTGGAGCATGTTCTTCCGGCCGATGTACCGGCGGCGCTACCGGGGCGCGTTGGCCGAGCTCCCGAGCTGGCAGATCAAGCCCGAGTAGGCCCTCGGCCTCGGCCTCAGCCATGGCCGCGGCCACGGCGGCTGCGGTTGTCGCTGTGGCTAGGCGATCGCCGGGGTCGAGGCGGGCGCCGGCTCACCGGTCAGCGCGGCGCGCTCGGCTTCGTCGGGCAGCAGCGGAACGTCCTCGCGCATATGCACGCCCTCGCCGTCCTGAACGATCCGGCGGAACGCGAACAGGACCAGCGAGCCGAGCAGGACGCCAATCCCGATCCAGAAGTCAGTCCAGGTGCCGTAGCCGTTGAGCTTGGGCGCGAGCGCGCCGACGACCAGGAAGACGGTGTTGAGCACGAGCAGGAAAGCGGCGATCGGCAGCCAGCCGTTGCCCACCCTGATTGGGCGCGGCCAATTCGGCCGATCGCGGCGCAGCAGCAGGAAGCCGCTGAGGGCAAAGACGTGCGCGAGCACGTAGCCGATGTTGCTCAGGTAGAGGATGGCCAGGTTTGACTTGATCACCACGACGAGGCCGATGTTGACGAACAGGTCCAGCGTCATGGCTCGCCCGGGAACGTGGAACCGGTTGAGCACGCCGAACTGCTTGATCGTCATCCCCGCCCGCGAGATGCCATACAGCGCGCGACCGGCATCGGCGGTCGAGGAGGTCATCGAGAGCAGCAGGCTGGCGATGATGCAGATGGTGAAGAAGCTCGCTGCGCCATGACCGACGATGGTGGTCATGGCCGCCGTGTAGAACTGCCCTTCGGCCGTCGTCGTCGGCACCGCGCCCGTGACTCCACCCAGTCCGAGCGGGAGGAGCAGGCAGACCAGCAGCATGAAGGTGGCTGCGCTGCGCAGCGCCCGGTGGGTGTCCTGGATGCTCTTGTACTCGGGCGCGAAGGTGGCGCAGGCCTCAGTTCCGTACGCGGACCAGGCGAGGATGAACATGTACACCAGCGCCAGCTTGATCCCGCCCCAGGGGCCGGGGAAGGTGGCGTGAACGTTGGAGGAGTGCCAGTCGCCGCTGAGGTAGGGAACGACGATGAACAGCGCCAGCGGGATCATCAGCAGGACGGCGCAGGCGTAGGTGAACCACACGGCGGGCCGCAGCCCGAAGATGTTGAAGCCCCAGACGAAGATGATCGTCCCGATGGCGATGAAGTGAGGCAGGCCGAGGTGGTTAGAGAAGATCGTCACCGTCCACGTAGAGGTGGGCCACCACTGCGCGGTGGCCAGGTCGCCGATGATCTTGCCGAAGATCGACAGCACCACCGACCAGCCAATCCAGTAGCCGAACGAGGCCAGGGGGCCGACGAGCGTGGTGTGCCGCCGCCAGCCCTCGTGCGCGTACAGGGCGATGCCACCGCTGCGATGACCGAACATGGTCGCCGGCTCGGAGTAGATCCACGCCTGCAGCATGCCGATCGCGGCCGAGAGGCCCCAGAGCAGCATCGAGCCCTCGACGCCGAAGATGCCCAGCGTGAAGCCCAGGCTGCCGAGCAGGAAGCCGGGGTTGGCGAGCGCGATGATGAAGCCGTCCCACCAGCGCAGGGTCTTGAGGAGCTGAACCTCCTCGACAGTGGCAGTAGCCAAGGTGCGTCTCCTCGCTGTGGGCGCGCCGCCCGGGGCTGATGTGCTTGGTCGCCGGCGCGATCTGGGCGCGTTTATACCAGTTTGTCCAAAGCTGGTCAACACGGTCAATCCCGTCGCTCGCCTAGCCCTTGGCGCGGTGGGCGTACGATCCTCCAAGCCAGGGCCAAGAGACGACATGAGCGCCGTCGACAATCGAAACCGCATCCACCGGCCCACGTCCCCGGGCGCCGAGGAGCCGCGTCCGGTGCTGCTCGCGACCCTCTCAGTGCGGGTGGATCCGAGCGCCGAGCGGTTCGCGATCGAGAGTGCGGTTGAGACTCGCTCGCGGCTGATCGTCGCCAACATGATCATGTTGCCCCCGCACCCGACGACGCTTGTGCTCGCGCGCGAGCACGCCACCCTTCCGCACGAGGAGGACCTCGACGCCGTCCGCGAGACCGCCGGTCGGGCTGCCGCCCGCGGCGTCCCCACCGAGCTGCTGCGGATCTCGAGTCGCCGGCCGCTGGCGGCTCTGATCGAGCTGATCAGCGAACGCCGGGCCGGGCTCGTGGTGCTCGGTCCCGATCCGCTCCGCACCCCGCGCTGGTGGCTGTGGCTGGCGGCGCGGCGGGTGCGCCGCCGGGCCGACTGCCTGGTCTGGATCGGGGGCCGCTGGTGACCCGGCCCGGCCTGATCACCTGACTGCGCGCCGACCGATCAGCCGCCGGCCTTCTTGGCCTCGCGGTGGGAAACGTCGCTGAGCGTGCCGAAGCGCCCAGAGAAGAAGAGCAACGGCTCGCCTTCGCGGTGGTGCAGGTGCTCGACCTCGCCGATCCAGAGGACGTGGTCACCGGCGGCGTGGACGTCGACCACCCGGCAGCCGACGTGGGCGAGCGCACCATCGAGCAGCGGTAGTTCCTCGTGCCAGACGAATTTGGGATCGACCGGGGAGACGCGCTGCCCGGCGAAATGGGCGGCGAAGTGCTCTTGATCTGAGGCCAGCACGCTGACGCCGTAGCGGCCAGTCCGCGGGAGCATCTCGCTCATGCGGCAGCGGCCGAGCGAGACCAGGACCAGCGGCGGGCGTAGCGAGACGGACAGGAACGCGTTGGCGGTCATGCCGTGGATCGTGTCCCGGTGGGTTGTCGTGACCACGGTGACCCCGGTAGCGAAACGGCCCATCACCGAGCGCAGTTCGCGCGCGGCCGCCTCGACGGCAGCCGCCTTGGGCGTCAGCTTGGCGATTCCGGTGGGCGGCTCGAGCGTGCCACGGGGCGGCGCCGCGCCACGCTCGGCCTCGGCTCTGGGGGGCGGCATCAGCGCCGTGCTGGTGGTCGGCGCTGCCACCTTCACAACCCGCGTCAGGCGCGCGACACCGGCTCGCTCAGTCACGACCGGGGACGCTTTTTCTCCGGGTCATAGAAGGGAAAGCGTACGACTCTGGCCGCCAGGCGCTTCTGTAGGCCGTCGAGCTTGCCGATCTCGACCCCGGTGCCGAGCTCCGCGTACTGGGTCGTCATCCGGCACAGGGCGATCGAGCGCTTCAGCGTCGGGCTCCGGGTGCCGCTGGTGATGACGCCGATCCGCTGGCGCCCCGAGTACACCTCGTCGCCGTGGCCCGCGGTCTCGTTGCCTTCCAACTCGAGCCCGACCAGGCGACGCTGAGGATGCTCGCGCCGCTCCACGAGGGCGTCGCGTCCGATGAAGTCCTCGTCGTCGAGCGCGACGGCGAATCCGATCCCGGCCTCGAAGGGATCAACCTGATCGTCGAACTCGTAGCCGGCAAAGATCAGGCCCGACTCGATCCGCAGCGTGTCGAGCGCCTCGAGCCCGAGGGGCTTTAGCCCGCGCGGCTCACCGGCCCGGAAGACCGCATCCCACACCGCCTCTCCGTCGGACGGGTGACACCAGATCTCGTAGCCAAGCTCGCCCGTGTAACCGGTCCGGGAGACCACGATCGGCACCCCGTCGTGGGAGCCGATCCGCCCGATCAGGAAGCGGAACCACTTCAGCTCGGCCAGCGATGGCTGGGTGGGCGGCGTCCACACGAACTCGGCCAGCGCCTCGCGGCTCATAGGCCCCTGGACGGCGATGTTGTGAAGCTGATCAGTGGTCGGCTTGAGCCACACCTTCAGGCCGAGACGGTCAGCGACCTCGCGCAGCCAGACGCCGTCGTACTCGTCACCGCCGACGAAGCGAAAATTGTCGGATCCGAGGCGGAACACGGTCGCGTCGTCGATCATCCCGCCGGTCTCGTTGCAGAGCGCCGTATAGACGACCTGGCCCACGGACAGCTTGCGGGCATTGCGCGTGATGGTGTGCTGCATCAGCGTTTCGGCGTCGGGCCCGAGCACTTCCCACTTGCGCAGGGGGGAGAGATCCATGACCGCCAGGCGCTCTCGGCACGCCCAGTACTCGGCGATCGCGCCTTCGTTGTTGAAGCAGTGCGGCAGCCAGTAGCCGCGGTACTCAACGAAGCTCTCGGTCAGCGACGAGGTGCGGGCGTGAAAAGCCGTCTCCCGGGTGAGGACCGGCTCGGCATCGGCAGTCACGCGCCGAGCGACGGCGATCGAGAACCGGTTCTCGGGCGAATAGACGCGGACGTGGACATCCGTCACCTCCCAGGCATTGGATGGATCGATGTCGTCAGGACAGGCCGACGACGCACAGACCAGGTCACTGACCGCCCGCAGCATCACATAGTCCCCGGGGCGTGACCACGGCTCGTCGGAGACCAGCTGCAGGTCGCGGTCAAAGGCGGTGTTGTAGAAGAAGTTGAGCGCCTCCCAGCCCTTGCGGGCTGCGATCTGAAACGGCGCCAGGGCGCGGTTGAAGTTGTCCGTGCAGTTGATGTGGCCCGGGTAGCCGAGATCCTCGTAGTACTTGGCCTGACAGGCCAGTGCGAACGTGTCGTGGCGACCGACGGTGTCGCGGATGACCTCCACGAGCGGGTCCATGTCGAGGTCATAGAACTTGCCGTGCAGCCCGGGGGCGGGATACGCGTTGCCCATCAGGGTCCGGGTCACCGTCCCGTCCAGTCCGCGCTCCACGCCGGCCTCGAGCTTGGCGCGATCAAAGGCGAGAAAGTCCGAGCACTGCTTGCCCTTGACGTCGATGATCTGGACGTACTCGCCGGCGCGTACCTCATAGCTGCGCGCTGAGGCGGGATCGATCCGGAAGTCGAGTCGCGGCTCAGCGAGCGGCGGTGGCAGCTCGACCTCCTCCCGCCGCCGCGGCGCGGCTCGCCGGACCTCCACCAGCAACTCGGTGGCGGGCATGTCCCCGTCGATCAGGCGTCCGCCCGGGGCGGCCAGGACGAGCGTCGTCGCCCCCGTGGCCACCAGCGAGACGGCGCTGCCGGGAGCTGACGCCGCCCCGAACAAGCGCGCGCAGCGGGCCTCGACAGGGTCGAGGCCCAAGGCCGCGACCGCGCCGACCAAGGGATCCCCTGGGCGCCGGCTAGCCAGTCCACGCAGGACTGTCGCCTCGGCGTCGTGCGGCAACCCGACGCCAGCGCCCAGTGCGGTCAGCTCGGCAATCTGGCCTCCGTGGCGATCGACCACCCGGACCCGATCATCGCCGGCGAGCTCGATCGCCGTGGCGCCGCCCGGCCGCACCGCATAGCGCTCGAGCTCGGGGTCGCGCGCCAGCAGCCCGCCGACGAGCAGTGGCGCCGGCGAGCTGGTCAGCGTCGCCATCTGGCCCGCTCAGGCCGAGGCCGGCGCCGAGGACTTCTCGACCTCGGCCAGCAGCTCCTCGGCCAGCTTGCGCTTGCCGTCGGCGTCGAGCTTCTTGACCTCATTTTCGACCGCGCGACGGTTGTAGGTCTGGTTCCAGTAGTCGAGGCTGTCGAAGCCAAGCAGCACGGCCTTACCGACGAACTGCCGCAGGACCTCGTTGGTGGGGCCCATGACCCAGCCCGCCTTGGCGTCGCGCAGGTAGCGCTCGAGTTCCATGTCGCGCTTGTATCCGGTCCCCCCGCAGGCGTGCAGCATCTTGTCGACCACATGGGCGGTGTTCTTGGCAGCGATGAACTTGATCTGCCACGCCCAGTGCAGGAAGTTCGCCCGGGCGAACTCCCCCGGTGGCATGCGGCGCGTGTTGTGATCGGTAACCTCGTCCATCGCCTGGGCGACCGAGAACGCGAACAACCGCGCAGCATTGGTGTCCATCACCGCCTCGCCGACGTAGTCCTGGATCGTCGGGTAGTCCGCCACGCGCAGGCCGACGTCGACGTGGCGCTTGCGGGTCGTCTGGCGCTTGCCGATGTCGATGGCGCCGAGCGCGAGCCCGTTCCACACCGACGAGGATCCGATCAGGAACCACGGGTCGACCGATTCGTCGTTGGAAGCCGCGCCGTCGCCCTCGGGCCCGACGATCTGCTCGCCAGGGATCGAGACGTTGTCCACCTCGATCGGGCCCGACTGATTGCCGCGTAGGCCCAGCGCGTCCCACGAGGAGGGCTGCGCCTTGACATCTTCGCCGTCGATCACGAACACGCTGAGATCGTCGTAACCCGTGAATTCCGGACTGGTGGTCTGGACCACGTAGAAGTCGGCGAAGCCGCCGGAGGTCGTCCACGAGGCCTTCTTGCGCACCTTGTAGCCGCCGTTGGAGCGCTCGGCGCCGGATGAGATCGGATACCAGAAGTGTGAGCCGGTCTCGGGGTCGGAGTAGGAGAGCGTCCCGATCTTGCCGCTGTTGAGCGGGCGGATGTACTTCTCGATCAGGGCATCGGTGGGACGGAGCATGATCGTATTCACGGCCGCCATGTGCATCACGTAACACATCGCAGTCGAGGCGCACGCGTAGCGCGCAATCGTCTCGCAGGTCATCGCGAAGGCGACGTGGTCCTCGCCGAGGCCGCCGTACTCGGTCGGGACGGTCAGGGCCAGAAAGCCGTGCTCGCCGAGCAGCTCGAGGTTGCGCCGCGGATACTCGAGGTTGTCATCGAAGACCTTCGCGTTGGCGCGCATCTCCTTTTCGCTCAACTCGATCAGCAGGTCGCGCAGCTCGCGCTGGCGGTCTGAGAGCACCCACTCGGGGTCCCATTCGTAGCCGAGGCCCCAGAAGGGCGCTCCGCTCCACATCTTCTCGGACATCTGCTCCTCCGGACGTCTTCGCTTGGCCACAGCCGGTTGTGGGACCGGACACTCGCAACGTAGACTAAGCCCTCCGTCCGCCCTGCACAAATATGTTCAATGAGTCGTTTGCCGGCAGCGAGGCCTCGGCGACCGGTCAGCCCGGCGGGGGCGAGTCTCTGAGCTCGTCCCGGGCGGCGAGCGCCCCCGCCGGCCGGTCGGTGATCAGCGCCGTAACCCGCGGATCAGCGAGTAGCGTCCGCCACGCGCGCCGCTCGTTGACAGTCCACAGATAGGCGTCAAACCCGCGCTGCGCGGCCCAGGCCAGCAGCCCGGCTCGGGCCAGGCTGGCGTGGGGGGCGACGAAGCTGATTCCGGCGCTTTGCAGGCGCTCCTCGAGGTGGCGGGGCCGCCGTCCCGGCCGTATCAGCAGCCCGGTTCGCGTTTGCGGAGCCAAGGCGCGGGTCGCGGCCAGGGTCGACTCCAGAAAGGAGGTCACGACGTACTGGGTGGGGTCCAAGCGGTGCTGCAGAGTGGCGAGGGCGGCGTCGACCCGGTCCTGCAGCTTGAACTCGACATCGAGCCTGATCCGGCCCGCGGCGAGCTCGAGCATCGCCTCGAGCTCGGGTGCCTCCTCGGGCCCGAGGCGGTCCCGGAGCTCGGACAGGGTCAGCGCCGAAACCGGCGCGGCTCCCACGCGCGCGTCGTGGATGACCACCAGCCGCCGGTCCCGGGTGCTGCGGACGTCGAGCTCGACCATGTCGCAGCCGAGCGCGATCGCCGCCTCCAGCGCCGCCAGCGAGTTCTGGGGCGCCTCTGCCCAGGCTCCGCGGTGGGCGATGATCAGCGTCAGTTCGTCATACCGCTGAACTGGCCGCCAGTGATGTTGAGCACCTGGCCGTGCACGTAGTTGGCCCACGGGGTGCAGAGCAGGAAGATCCCGCCGGCCGCTTCGGCGGTCGTCCCGGGGCGCCCCAACGGGATCAGCATCGGCGCCATACCCCGGAGCTGATCGGGGATCCCCAGCTGGACCTTCTCACCGCCAATCTCCATTGTGTTGGACTCGTCCTTGGAGGCGGTCAGCCGGGTCTCGATGTAGCCGAAGGCGACCGCGTTGACGTTGATCTTGAACTGGCCCCACTCCTTGGCCAGCGTCTTGGTCAGACCGACAACGCCTGACTTGCCGGCCGAATAGTTGGCCTGCCCGGCATTGCCCATGGTGCCCGAAATTGAGGACACGTTGACGATCTTGCGAAACACCTCGGTGCCTTCCTCGCGCTCGCGCTTGGCCGGCTCGCGCATATGGGGCGCCACCGCTCGGCACATGCGAAAGGGAACGATCGTATGGATGTCGAGCATGCGCTGAAACCATTCGTCGCTCATCTTGTGGATCGGCGCGTCGAGCGTGTACCCGGCGTTGTTGACGAGAATGTCGACCTGGCCCCACTCGCTGATCACCTTCTCGACCAGCTGATCGCAGACACCGGCCTGGGTCAGGTCACCGCCGAAGACCAGCGTGTCGCCGGCGATCTCGCTCGCCGTCTGCTCGGCGACGTCGCCGTCGAGGTCGTTGATCAGGACCTTGGCACCCTGCTCGGAGAGCAGTTCCGCGGTGGCCCGGCCGATTCCGCGCGCCGAGCCGGTCACGATCGCGACCTTGCCGTCGAGGACACTCATCTAGTACCGCCTTGTTTGAATGGGATCTCTGGGGTCTGGGCTCACCGCGCGATCCCGGGGTGGGGGGCGGCGGCGAGCCACCGGGCCGCATTCTGTCAATGCGGGTAGGGTGAGCGGCCGATGAACGCGACCGACTGGCTCGCCGCTTACGCCGAGAAGCTGGGCATTCCGGCTCCGACCAAGTCCGAGCTGACCGCGGTGCTCGACTTGGCCGGCGAGGCCGCTCACTCCTCGGAGCGGATCGCCGCCCCGGTGGCCTGCTGGTTGGCCGCCCGAGCTGGGGTCGACCTCGAGACCGCGATGCGCTTGGCTCAGGAGGTCGAGGATGGCTGACGGCAGGGATCGTCCGTACGAGATCGTTGTCTATGGGGCGACGGGCTTCACCGGCGGGCTGACCGCCGAGTACCTGGCCCGCCACGCCCCCGATGCCCGCTGGGCCGTGGCGGGACGCAACCGCGGCAAGCTCGAGTTGATCCGCGCGCGGCTGACCGAGATCAACCCCGGACTGGCGGAGATGCCGCTGCTCGAGGCCGACGCCGGCAACCCGGCATCGCTGCGGGCGATGGCCGAATCGACCCAGGTCGTGATCACCACCGTCGGGCCCTACATCCACTACGGCGAGCCGCTGGTCGCCGCCTGCGCCGCGGCGGGGACCGACTACGTGGACCTGACCGGCGAGCCCGAGTTCGTGGACCGGATGTGGCTGGCCCATCACGACGAGGCAGTCCGCACCGGGGCCCGTCTCGTTCACTCCTGCGGCTTTGATTCGATTCCCCACGACCTCGGCACGCTCTTCACCGTGCAGCAGCTGCCCGAAGGTGTGCCGCTGAAGGTGGAGGGCTTTGTTCGCGCCGGGGGCACCTTTTCGGGCGGGACGTTTCATTCCGCGGTCCACATCCTGGGTCGCCTGCGTGAGGCCCGCCAGGTGGCCGCCGAGCGCAAGCGGCGTGAGTCACGTCCGACCGACCGCCGCATCAAGGGTCTGACCGGGCCCCCCCGGCGTGAGCCGGCCGCCGGAGGCTGGGTCGTGCCGATGCCGTCGATCGACCCGCTGGTGGTCCTGAACTCGGCCCGCGCGCTCGAGCGTTACGGACCTGACTTCAGCTACGGCCACTACCTCGTCGCCAAGCACCTGCCGGTGGCGGCGGGGATGATCGCCGGCGCCGGGGCGCTGGTCAGCCTGGCCACGCTGCCTCCGACCCGCAAGGTCCTGCTCAAGCTCAAGGATCCCGGCGAGGGTCCCACCCCGGAGCAGCGCGAGAAGGCCTGGTTCAAGGTCCGGCTAATTGGAGAGGGCGGCGGCCAGAAGGTTGTCACCGAGGTATCGGGGGGTGATCCCGGCTACGGCGAGACGTCCAAGATGCTGGCCGAGTCCGCGCTCTGTCTGGCCCGCGACGAGCTGCCGTCGACCGCTGGTCAGGTCACGTCCGCCGTGGCCATGGGCGATGCGCTGATCGCCCGTCTTCGGGCGGCCGGTATCGGCTTTGTCCGAGTTAAATAGGGTCCGTCGCCCATGACCCTGACCCCGGCCGCAGCGATCGACACCGCCAGGCGAGTCTTCGGCGCCCATCCCGGCTTTCGCGCCCTCCACGCGAAGGGAACCGTCGCCACCGGGACGTTCACACCGACCGCCGAGGCCGCCGGATGGTCCCGGGCTGCGCATCTGAGCGGGCCCGAGGTGCCGGTCACGGTCCGCTTCTCCAACGGCTCGGGCAATCCTCGTCACCCCGACTGGGCGCCAGATCCCCGGGGGCTGGCGATCAAGTTCTATCTGCCCGACGGGTCGCGCACCGACATTGTCGCCGTCTCCTCGCCCCGCTTTCCGACCCGTACGCCCGAAGGCTTCATCGAGCTCCTCGAGGCGCAGGCCGCGGGTCCGGCCGCGGCCTGGAAGCTGCCGCTCTTCCTGCGCCATCATCCAGAGGCGATCCGGGTCCTGCCCGTGGTTGCCCCGACCCTGCTGCCCCCCGCGAGCTACGCGACGATTCCCTATCACGGTCTGCACGCCTTCCGCTGGCAGGACGCCGAAGGCGGCGAGCGTTTCGTCCGCTACACGCTGCGGCCGGCGGCGGCGGTGGCGCGTCTGAAACCGTGGGAGGCCAAGCGTCTCGGCGCCGACTTCCTGCAGAGCGAGCTCGCCCGACGTCTGGCCGCCGGCCCGGCGTTGTTCTCCCTCGAGGTGCAGATCGCCGGCCCGGGCGACCCCACCGACGATCCCAGCGCCGCGTGGCCCAAGGGGCGTCGCCGGGTGACCGTGGGAGCATTGCGCGTGACCGGCCTTGACACCGAGCGCGAGCAGGGCGGCGACGTGCTCGTCTTCGACCCCTCGCGGGTGACTGACGGGATCGAATGCTCAAACGATCCCGTGCTGCGCTTTCGCCCCGCAGCCTATTCAGAGTCGGTTAAGCGCAGAATGGAGACGAGCGGATGAGCGGTTGGACAGCGGCAGACATTCCCGATCAGAGCGGCCGCACGGCTGTCGTCACCGGTGCCAACAGCGGCCTGGGCCTGGTCACCGCACGCGAGCTGGCCCGAGCCGGCGCGACCGTGGTGCTCGCCTGCCGCGACCTGGAAAAGGGCCAGCGGGCGCTGTCCGACGTGCGGCAGGTCGCGGCAGGCGACGCCGCACCGCGTCTGGAGGCGCTCGATCTGTCGTCATTGGACTCGGTGCGGGAATTCGCCGAGCGTCTGATCGACTCGCTGTCAAGACTTGACCTGCTGATCAACAACGCCGGGGTGATGGCGCCGCCGCGCCGCCTGACCAAGGACGGCTTCGAGAGTCAGTTGGGGACCAACCACCTCGGACACTTCGCGCTCAGCGGGCGCTTGCTGGGCCTGCTCAGCGCCGGGCCCGCGGGGTCCGACACCCGCGTGGTGACGCTGTCGAGCACCGCGCACCGCGTGGGGACGATCAAGTTCGATGATCTCCAGCGCGAACGCGGCTACAACAACTGGCTCGCCTACGGCCAGTCCAAGCTGGCCAACCTGATGTTCGCCTTCGAGCTCCAGCGCCGCGCGAGCGCCGCGGGCAGCGACCTGCGCAGTCTCGCCGCCCACCCCGGCTACTCGGCCACCAACCTGCAGACGGCGGGCCCCAGCCGCTTCTATGAGAAGTGGTTCGGCACGCTCGGCAACTTGTTGATCGCCCAGAGCGCGGACAAGGGTGCGCTCCCCACCCTGTACGCGGCCACCGTTCCCGATCTCCCCGGCGCCACCTTCATCGGCCCCGATGGGATCGGCGAGACGCGGGGCAATCCTCACGTGGTCAGGGGCGTCGGCAAGGCCTATGACGAGGAGACCTGGCGGCGGCTGTGGGACGTCTCTGAGCAGCTGACCGGCGTCCACTATGAGTTTCCGGCGGTGGCCGCGGCTTGAGCGGTCACGATCGGGCCTCCGGCGGCGGCCGACCCGATCTGCGCGCCGGCGGCGCGGGAGGCAACCTGCGCGTTGACGGTGCGGCGGCCCTGGAGTGGGCCGCGAGCTACCTCGAGCGCGTCGGTGAGCTGCCCGTGCTGGCGCAGGTGGCGCCGGGAGAAATTGCCGCGCGGCTGCCCGAGGCCGCGCCGGAGGAGCCCGAGCCGTTCAGCGCGGTATTGCGCGACCTCGACGAGATCCTGCTCCCCGGGGTCACCCACTGGCAGCACCCCCGCTACTTCGCCTACTTCGCCACCAGCGCCTCCGAGGCCGGGATCCTCGCCGAGCTGCTGGCCGCGACCCTGAACTCGGTCTCGATCCTGTGGCGAACCGCTCCGGCGGCGACCGAGCTCGAGGGGGTGGTGCTGAAGTGGACGGCCAAGCTTCTCGGCCTGCCCGCCGAGTGGCATGGGCACATCGAGGACAGCGCCTCGACGTCCACGCTGGCCGCCCTGATCGCCGCCCGCGAGGCGACCGGCCGCTCGGTCGTGGTGTGCTCTGAGCAGGCCCATTCGTCGGTCGAAAAAGCCGCCCGGATGCTGGGCATGGGCCTGCGCAAGGTGCCGTGCGACGAGGAGTTCCGCCTTTCCGTGGATGCGCTTGGTTCGCTGACTGACGCCGCCGCCGTGGTGGCAACCGTGGGCACGACGGCAAGTACCGCGGTGGATCCGGTGCCGGCCCTAGCCGACGCGTGTGCGCGCGATGGCGCCTGGCTGCACGTCGATGCCGCCTACGCCGGTACGGCCATGGTCTGTCCCGAGTTCCGGTGGGCCTGGGCCGGTGTCGCGCGCGCTGATTCGGTGGTCGTCAACGCCCACAAATGGATGCTCACCCCGATGGACTGCTCGCTGTTGTGGTCTCGTCAGCCGGATGCGCTGCGGACGGCCTTCAGCCTGATCCCCGAGTACCTGCGTACGCCCGACGCCGAGGACGCCTGGTCGCTGTCTGAATACGGGCCTGCGCTCGGGCGCCGCTTCCGGGCCCTGAAGCTCTGGGCCGTGCTGCGCTGCCACGGGCGGTCAGGTCTTCAGGAGCATGTCCGGCGGGGGGTCGGGCTGGCTGCCGCGTTCGAGTCCTGGGTCCGGGCCGAGCCGGGCTGGGAGGTCTGCGCCCCCCGGTCGTTCTCGGTCGTCTGCTTCCGGCTTTCCGGCGGCGGGGGGGATGGGGTCGACTCCCGAAACCAGGCCCTGCTCGAGCGCGTCAACAGTGGGGGCGAGATGTTCATCTCGCACGCCGTGCTGGCCGGTCGCTACGTCCTGCGCCTGGCCGTGGGACAGATGAACACCGAGCTCGACGACATCCGGCTGGCCTGGGACGTACTCCGTCGCGAAGCCGCTCGCCTCTGAACCGGCGCCGTTGCGGCTCCAGCGCATACGTCACCATCATGAACGTCACCACCCACGCGCCGCACAGCGTCAGCACCGCACCCCGCTGATGCCAAAGATCAGCGACCCCTCACGTCCCGCCGGAGATAGATCGTTGGCGACCGTGGCGCGGGAGTGGACCCGGATCGGGGTCACCGGGTTCGGCGGTCCGCCCGCGCACATCGCGCTGCTGCGCCAGCTCGTGGTCGCGCGGATGCGATGGATGGACGCGCGCGAGTTCGAGGACGCCAACGCCGCCTGCGGGCTGCTGCCCGGACCGGCATCAACGCAGCTATCGATCTTCTGCGCCTACCGCGTCGCCGGGCCGGCGGGCGCGATCGTCGGGGGACTGGGGTTCATCGCGCCCGCTGTGATGATGATCCTGGCCCTTTCGCTCCTGCTCCTGGCTCATGCGCCGCCGGTCTGGGTGCGCGGCGCGGGTGCGGGCGCGGGCGCCGCGGTCGCGGCTGTGGCCGTCCGAGC
>JBAVWI010000168.1:0-5759 GCA_049697735.1 Solirubrobacteraceae bacterium | reverse complement strand
GCTTCGGCCTCCGCGGCCGGCGCTGCCTCGGGCTCCGTGGGCGGCGTTGGTTCGGGCTCCGCGGCCGGCGCCTCGCCCGAGACCAGGGCGGGCGGGTCCATGTCCACGATCGCCTGCAGCTGGATGGCGATCCCGGCGATCAGCGCGTTCAGGCCCCGGGCGAGACCCGTGAGCGGGGCCGCGACCGTACCCACGAGCTGACCCATGAGCACGTCGCGCGATGGCAGGCGGGCGATCGAGCGCAGGTCGTCGGCGGTGAGCACGTCCCCGTTGAGCAGACCGCCCTTGAACTCGAACACGTTATTGAGCTGCCGGGCGGTGTCGTTGAGCGCCTTGGCGGCCAGCGCGGCGTCGCCGTGAACAAGGGCCAGCGCGGTCGGACCGATCAGCATCGGCTTGAGGTCACTGACCCCGGCCTGGTCAGCGGCGCGCTCGCTGAGCGAATTCTTGACCACCCGGAAGCGGGCGTCGGCATCGCGCAGCTTGGTCCGCAGCTCGGCCACCTGGGCGACGGTGATGCCCCGGTAGTCGACGGCGAAGATCGCCTCGGCAGATCCGATCTGCTCGGCGATCTCGTCGACGACGGCGGTTTTTTGATCTCTGTTCATATCGGTGGGCTCTCTGTCACGAGAAACGCCCGCTCAGGGGCGGGCGTCGATTCGCTTCCGGACACCATCGCGGCGTCGGCAACGTTTCGAGGCTCGCCTGCTCCGGGCTTAGGCGCGCGCTGGCGGCCGGAGGTCTGGGGCGTGTCTCTTTGATGGGGCGAGACGATTCTAGGCTGCGACGGGCTCCTCGATGATGTCACGGGTCCGCGAGGGGTCGATCTTGATCCCGGGGCCCATCGTGGTGGCCAGCGTGACCGAGCGCAGGTAGCGGCCCTTGGCGGCCGACGGCTTGGCGCGGATCATCTCTTCGATCACGGCGGCGTAGTTCTCGAGCAGGAGGCGCTCCTCGAAGTCGCTCTTGCCGATCACCAGGTGCACGATGGCGGTGCGATCGGTGCGGTACTCGATCTTGCCGGCCTTGGACTCGCTGACCGCCTTGGCGACGTCCATCGTGACCGTCCCCACCTTCGGGTTGGGCATCTTGCCCGACGGGCCGAGGATCCGGCCCAGGCGCCCGACCACGGGCAT
Source organism: Solirubrobacteraceae bacterium (assembly GCA_049697735.1). Classification (GTDB taxonomy): domain Bacteria; phylum Actinomycetota; class Thermoleophilia; order Solirubrobacterales; family Solirubrobacteraceae; genus Palsa-465. The sequence continues at coordinate 4,623 of JBAVWI010000168.1, read as the reverse complement.
CATGTCGGGAGTCGCGATGGCGACGTCGAAATCGTCGAAGCCTTCCTGGATGCGCTTGGCGAGGTCTTCGCCGCCGACCACGTCGGCGCCGGCCTCCTCGGCTTCGCGGACCTTGTCGCCCTGGGCGAAGACGGCGATCTTGACCTCCTTGCCGAGACCGTGCGGCAGCGCGATCGTGCCGCGCAGCTGCTCGTCGGCGTGGCGGACGTTGAGCCCGGTGCGAATGTGGACCTCGACCGACTGGTTGAACTTGGTGTTGCGCAGCTCCTTGACGAGCGCGATCGCCTCGGCGGGCTCGTACTCGCGTTCGCGATCGAAGCGCTGCTTGGCGTCCAGGTAGGCCTTGCCGTGCTTGGCCATCAGAAACTCCTCCTCAAACTCATGCTCAAACCACCTCGACGCCCATCGAGCGGGCCGTACCGGCGATGATGTTCGCGGCCGCTTCGACGTCGTTGGCGTTGAGGTCCTTCATCTTCTTCTCGGCAATCTCCTTGAGCTGAGCGCGGGTGATCTTGGCCACCTTGTCGCGGTGCGGCTCGGCCGAGCCCTTCTCGAGCGACAGCGCCTGCTTGATCAGCACCGCCGCCGGCGGGCTCTTGGTCACGAACGTGAACGAGCGGTCCTCGTACACGGTGATCACCACCGGAATCACGGTGCCGACGTCGGACTGCGTCTGGGCGTTGAACGCCTTGACGAACTCCATGATGTTGACGCCATGCTGACCGAGCGCCGGGCCCACGGGGGGCGCCGGACTCGCCGAGCCGCCAACGGCCTGGAGCTTGATCTGGGTGAGGACCTTTTTCGCCATGAGATGCCTGAGCTTAGCCGAGAAGCTAGAGCTTCTTCACCTGATCGAAGCCGACCTCGACCGGAGTTTCCCGCCCGAAGATCGAGACGAGCACCTTGAGGCGCTGCGCGTCTTCGTTGACCTCGGATATTTCTCCCGAGAAGTCAGACAGCGGGCCGGAGACGACCTTGACCGATTCACCGATCGAGAACTGGGCGCGGCTGCGGGGACGCTCGGCAGGCTCCTGGTGCAGGAGACGGTCGACCTCAGTCTGAGTCAGCGGCACGGGCTCGTTGGAGGCGCCGACGAAGCCGGTGACCCCGGGGGTGCCCTTGACCAGGGACCAGGAATCCTCGTTGAGGTCCATCTGGACCAGCACGTAGCCGGGCATCGTGCGCTTCTCGACGGTGACCTTCTGGTTGTCCTTCATCTCGGACACCGATTCGGTCGGGACGACGATCTGGCGCACGGCGCGCTTCTGGTTGAGCGACACCACGCGGTGCTCGAGGTTGTGTTTGACCTTGTTTTCGTGGCCAGAGTAGGTATTGACTACGTACCAGCGGAACATGTTCTCTCTCGAATTTGAGCGCGTTTATTTCAGGATCAGTGTGACCAGCTTGCTGGCCACGGTGTCGGCGAGCCCCAAGAACAGACCAGCGACGATGACAAACCCGATCACGACTCCCGTGGCCTGCATCACCTGCCGGCGATCGGGCCACTGTACCCGCTGAAGCTCGCGCCAGCTTCCGCGCAGAAAATTGAGCAGCCGACTGCCGGGCCTGGCGCGCGGCGCAGGAGTCCCGCCACCGGCCGGAGTGAGCTCCCCGCCAGGGCCGCCGGCGCCGCCCCCGCCGGCATCATTGGAATCGTCTGAGAGGTCCCGATCCTCGGGATCTTCACCGCCGTCGAACTCGTCGTCGCCGTCGGGGTACTCGGGACGTCCCATGGCCAGTTGAGCTTCGGCGAGCTCGGCGTCCGGAGTGGCGTGCTCGAGCGGGCCCGGCGTCTCGTCAAGTCCGTTGCCCTGCGCCGGCTCCTCTCGCTCCACGCGCGCCGTGGCAACCCCGGGGCGTGCCCCCGGGCCGGGCACCGGGCGACGGCTGCGCCGCTCCTTGGCACGTTTACGGTTGCGAGCCACGGGCGTTCCCGACTTCAGCTAGCGCGTTTCGCGGTGCGCCGTGTGCCGCCGGCACCAGCGGCAGTACTTGCGCATCTGCAGGCGCTCAGGGTTGTTTCGCTTGCTCTTATTCGTCTGGTAGTTCCGGCGCTTGCACTCTTCGCAGGCGAGAGTGGCGGCGATCCGAACATCTCCACGGGCCATATGGCGTTCCCGACAGTCGTGATCAGCTACTAGGGCACCAAGCCGCGGGCGTCAAAACGAACGCCGCCCGGCGCCAGAGGCGAGTGTAGCGCCCCACCCGTGACCCATGGCTGAGGGCAGCCTCGGAGCAGGGGCCCGACCGGCCTCGGATCGGCCGGCCGGGAACAGCTTCGCTTCCCCCGGTGAGACACGAATCGCCCCGGGCGAGACACGAATCGCCCGAGGCGGGAACAATCCGGGCATGCTGCGTCTGATCGGCCTCGCGATCTCGATCGGGATCGCCGATTCGCTGAACCCGACCACGATCGCCCCCGCCCTGCTCCTGGCGACGACCGAGCACGCCCGGAGGCGGGTGATCCAGTTCACGGCCGGGGTGTTCGGGGTCTACCTGGCCGGAGGCCTGATCATCGCGCTGGGGCCGGGGCAACTGCTGCTCAGCCTGGTCCCCCACCCCGGGCACCGCCTGAGCTACATCCTGGAGGTGGTCGCGGGGGTGGCGATGCTCACGGCGGCCGTTTTTCTGTGGGGCTACCGCGACCGCCTCGCTCACCGCGAAGCCGACGCCGCAGCGGCCATGGCGCGCGCCGAGCGCAGGTCGGGCGCGCTGCTCGGGGCGACCATCACTGCGGTCGAGCTTCCGACCGCGTTCCCGTACTTCGCCGTGATCGCGGCGGTCGTCGGGTCGGACATGGACATCGCGCGACAGGTCTTCGTGCTCGTTCTCTTCAACGTCTGCTTCGTCGCCCCATTGCTGGCGATCATCACCACCCTGACCTTCGCCGGCCCCAACGCCCAGCGAATGCTCACCAACGGCCGGACGTGGCTTGAGCACCGGTGGCCGGCGGTGCTGGCCGTCCTGGCGCTGCTGGCCGGAGTTTTTGTGACCCTGCTGGGGGTCACCGGATTGGTCAGCCTTCATCACAGCGGCGTTGGCAGCTTGGCGCGCCGGCTGCGACATATCCTGCATCCCTAGTGCGGTTGCGCCGCCGCCGCTGCGGCGGTCCGGGGGCACCAGCCAGGGCCGGACCGCCTCCCGCGGACATATCCTGTGCCCGTGGCCTCGGACACCAGGCAGCCAGGCCGAGTTGCGCGCCAGACGCTGACCCGGCCGACGGCTGAATGCCGCGCGCGCGTATGTGAGTTCGGGCGCAACTAGGGCCCGAACGTGGAGCCGGAGCTCGATCTGGGACGGCTGGCGGAGCTCGAGGAGCTGCTCGGCCGCGGGGTACCCGAGATCGCGAAAACGCTGGCCGGCGAGCTCACTCAGGCCATGGCCGGGATCGAGGCCGGCGTCGCCGCGGGCGACCTGACCGCCGCCGCCCTCGCCGGCCACGAGGCTCGTAACAGCGCGCTGATGCTCAACGCCGAGCCGATGCTCGACGCGCTGCGCGAGATCGAGGCGGCGGCCCGGGTGCCGGACATCGCCCGTGCCCGCTTGGGGCTCGAGGAGCTGCGCCCGGTCTGGGCCGCCCTGCGGACGCGGCTGGAGGCCGAGGCCGAGCGGGCTCGATAGCGGGCAAAACCGCCCAGAACACCCGTTGCGCCGGGAAAACTACGCAGGCTCGGTAGGTAGTCGCCTCGGAGACAGCGCAAAAGGCTCCACTTCGCGGTCACCCGGGTCCCGGTTTGCTCAGATGCCGGCCGTGCTCGTGATCCTGCTCACCAGCTTCGTTCTCGTGGCCGGCATCTCCCTGTGGCTGCTCGCGCGGCTTGCCATACGGGGCCGGACGCTGGACCGGGCCAATCGCGAGCTCGCGCGGCGCAACGACGAGCTGCACCGCGCGGGCGAGGCCAAGCGGCGCTTCGTGGCCAACCTTTCCCACGAACTGCGCAATCCACTCAACGCCGTGCTGGGCTTCTCCGAGCTGCTCCGCGACGGCCGTGTCGGCCCGGTCAGCGACCGTCAGCGCGAGCACCTGCAGATCATCCATGACAGCGCCGACCACATCCTCACGCTCTCAGACGAGCTGCTTGACGTGGCACGGATCGAGGCCGGTCGGGTGCGGCTCGCGCCGGAGCCGTTGGAGCCGAGCAAGCTCGCCGCCGCCTGTGTCAATTCACTGGCCGGGCTGGCCGCCGCCCGCGATGTCCAGGTCGATCTCGATCCCCGGCCGGTCGGTCTGGTGACGCTCGATCCGGCCCGCCTGCGCCAGGTGATCCTCAACTACCTCTCAAATGCGCTCAAGTTCACGCCGCCGGGGGGGAGGATCCGGGTAAACCTGGCTCGGGCGGACGATCGGTTGCAGGTCTCGGTCTCCGATACCGGTCCCGGCATCGAAGCCGGCGATCAGGCGCGGGTCTTCGACGAGTTCTTCCAGGTGTCGGGGACCGAGCGTCTGGGCACCGGCCTGGGCCTGGCGGTGACGCGATCGATCGTCGAGGCGCAGGGCGGCGAGGTCGGCGTGCGCAGCCGCCCCGGAACCGGCAGCACGTTCTCGGCCTCCCTGCCCGTCGGAGCTGGGGAGGTCGGCGCGCTCTGCGCAGATGTCCAGCCCGCGACCCCGCCGTCACCAGC
>JBAVWI010000167.1:0-9497 GCA_049697735.1 Solirubrobacteraceae bacterium | reverse complement strand
GTCGAGTGCCGCGTCCACGCCTTGGGGGGCCAGCTCGCGGACGCGCTCGGCGAGGCCGTCTCCGTAGGTGGTCGCTTGCGCCCCGAGCGAGCGCAGGAACTCGTGGTTGGCCTCGCTGGCAGTTCCGATCACGCGGGCGCCCCGGTCGCGCGCGATCTGCACCGCCGCCTGACCGACTCCGCCGGCCGCGCCGTTGATGACCACGCTCTGGCCCTCGGTCACCCCGAGGGCATCGAGGGTACGGGTCGCCGTCTCGACCGCCACCGGCAGTGCGGCGGCGGCCGCGAAGTCAAGCGACGGCGGGATCCGGGCGTAGTCCTCGAGCAGGGCGAATTCGGCGGCGCCACCCCCGCCGGCGACAAAGCCGAAGACCTCGTCGCCGACCGCCACGTCGCTGACCTGATCGCCGATCTCGTCCACGACCCCCGCGGCCTCGCGGCCGGTGGTCTGGGGCAATTCCCCGCCCATCATGCCGCTGCGCACCTTCCAATCCACCGGGTTGATTCCCGCCGCTCGGACGGCGACGCGGATCTGGCCGGCGGCCGCGTGCGGATCCGGAAGCTCGGCGATCTCGAGCACCTCGGGACCTCCGAATTGACTGAACTGAGCTGCTCTCATGGGCTCCTCCGGCAGTTGTTGTGTGCTCAACGATACAGTGCGGAGGGTGTGCCGGGTGGGCCGACCAGCGCTGGCGTCCGGCGGGTCAGCCGGCCGCTGGCGTCCGGCGGGTCAGCCGGTCAGCGCGCGGGCCCGGGCGAAGACGGCGTCGAGCATCGGCTCGGTGAGCCGACCGGTGAACGTGTTCTGCTGGCTGACGTGGTAACAGCCAAGCAGAGTGAGAGGTCCGATCCTGACCTCGGCCCCGTGACCGAAGCGGGGGCGAGGACGCGGGACCTCGGGGCCCAGGGCGCGCAGGCCGGCCTCCCAGGCAAAACCGCCCAGGCACACGATCACCTGAGCCCGGGGGAGCAGTTCGAGCTCGCGGACGAAGTAGGGCAGGCAGGTATCGCGCTCGGCCGGGGTCGGCTTGTTGGCGGGCGGAGCGCAGCGCACGGCGGCCGCGATCCAGCAGCCGCTGAGCCGCAGGCCATCATCGCGGCTGACCGACTCGGGCTGGTTGGCGTAGCCGGCGCGCCACAGCGCAGCGAACAGCCAGTCGCCCGATCGGTCTCCGGTGAATATGCGTCCGGTGCGGTTACCGCCGTGGGCGGCCGGTGCCAGCCCGAGCACGACCACCGACGCGGCGGGGTCACCGAAGCCCGGCAGGGGACGGCCCCAGTACTCCTGGCCGGCGAAGGCGGCCCGCTTGACCCGCGCCACCTCCTCGCGCCAACTCACCAACCGCGGGCACAGGCGGCATTCGACAATCTCGCCTTCGAGCGCGGCGAGCCCGTCAGGACGGGCCATCAGACCCGGCGGCGTCGGGCACCAGACCCAGGATCAGCCGTTCGATGACTGGGGCGAGCTCGGCCACCGAGGCCGGGATTCCGAGCCGCAGCTGACGGGAGACGAGCTCGGCGATCGCCCCCACGATCGCGAACGAGTCGTGCGGGGAGGCGAAGCGTCCGCTGAGACCACGGCGCGCCGCTTGGGCGTTCTCCGCGTCGAGCACGGCCGCAAAGGTCTGAAGGATCTTGTCGCGATGGGCAGCGGCCCGGGGACCGGCACCGATGATCTCGACGAGCAGAGTCTGCGCGTACTCGGGATGGTCGGAGAGAGCGGACAGAAAGGCGCGCACACCGGCCCGAATCCGCTCCCGCGCGTCACCGGGCGCCCGCTGAACCGCAGTTGTCATCGACGCGACCACCACTTCGGCGGCGAGATCGAAGAGAGACAGCATGCACTCCTCCTTGTTGGCGAAGTGCTCATAGAAGGTCGCCTTGGACATCCCGGCCCCACGGCTGATCGACTCCGAGCTCGCCCCCGCATAGCCGTTGCGCGCGAATTCCTGGGCGGCGGCCTGGAGGAGCCGTTCGCGCTGCAGCGGCAGCCGGACTTCCGGCGGCGGTGCGTGACGTCCCCTGGCGGCAGTCATCGCCTCCCCGCGACGCTCATCGCAGGGCGCGGCCGTACTGGCGCTCGTAGTAGTCGCGGTACGCGCCCGAACGGATCGGCTCCCACCACCACGCGTTCTCGCGGTACCAGTCCACGGTCAGCTTCAAGCCCTCCGCGAAGCGGGTCCGGGCCGACCAGCCCAGGGCCTCGAGCTTCGCGCAGGACAGCGAGTAGCGGCGGTCGTGGCCTGGGCGATCGGTGACGTACTCGATCAGCGAGTCGTCGGCCCCGGTGAACTCGAGGATCCGCTGGATCACCTCGAGGTTCTCGCATTCGTCGGGACCGCCGCAGTTGTAGGTCTCGCCCGGCTGGCCGTGGGCGAGAACATGGCCGATGCCGCGCCCGAAGTCCTCCACGAACAGCCAGTTGCGCACCTGCCTGCCATCACCGTAGACGGGTAGGCGGTCACCGGCCAGGGCGTTGAGCACGATCAGCGGGATCAGCTTCTCGGGGTACTGCCGGGGGCCGTAGTTGTTGGACCCGCGGCAGACCATGGTCTCCAACCCGTAGGTGTGGAAGTAGCTGGTCACCAGCAGGTCGGCGCCGGTCTTGGTGGCGCTGTACGGGCTCGAGGGCCGAAGGGGGGAGTCTTCGGTGAACGAGCCCGTCTCGATCGAGCCGTAGACCTCGTCGGTCGAGACCTGGACATAGCGCAGACCCCGCTCACGGGCCGCCTCGAGCAGAACGTGGGTGCCCTGGCCGTTGGTGACGCTGAACGCGAATGGATCCGCGATCGAGCGGTCCACGTGGGTCTCGGCGGCGAAGTTGACGATCGCCTCCGCCCCCCCGATCGCGTCGGCCACCGCGTCGGTGTCCTCGATCGCCCCCTCGACGAAGCGGATGTCTGACTGCACTGTGCGCAGGTTCTCGATCCGTCCCGCGTAGGTGAGCTTGTCGAGCACGGTGATCTCGTCTCCGTGCTCACGGACGCGCAGCTCCACGAAGGTCGAGCCGATGAAGCCGGCCGCGCCGCACACCAGGAGCTTCATGCCACCGTCTCCCGGACGGCGGCAAGGTAAGCAGAGAGCCCGTCGCGCCAATGTGGCAGGGTAGGCGCCACGCTGCCGCGCTCGGACCGCAGGACACTGTAGGCGGGCCGCGGCGCCGGCCGGGGAAACTGCGCCGTCGTGCACGGGGCGACCTGGCAGTCAAGGCTGCGGGCGGCGACGATCTCGCGAGCGAAATCGAACCACGAGCACTCACCGGCGGCGGAGACATGCAGCACCCCGAGGGGCCTGCGCGCAGCCACCGCGACCAGGGCCTCGGCGAGGTGGCCGGTGAAGGTCGGGCAGCCGACCTGGTCAGCGACGACATCTAGCTGATCGCGCTCGCCGGCCAGCTTGAGGATCGTGCGCGGGAAGCACTGCCCGGTGGTCCCGAACAGCCACGAGCTGCGCACGATGGTGTGCGCCCGGGGCGCCGCCTCGGCGACGGCCTGCTCACCGGCGAGCTTGGAGCGGCCGTAGGCGGACACAGGCCCGACCGAGTCGGATTCCAGATAGGGCTCGCGCTTGGCGCCGGAGAAGACGTAGTCGCTGGAGATCTGCAGAGTCCAGGCGCCGGCCTTGGCGGCCGCGCTGGCCACGTGACCCGCGCCTGGCCCGTTGACGGCCAGGGCAGGCTGGAAGTCAGCTTCGGCGCCGTCCACATCGGTCCACGCCGCACAGTTGACGACGACGTCGGGACCGGCGTCCGCCACGAGCGAGTCGACCGCGGTCCGGTCAGCGACATCGAGCTCGGCTCGAGGCACCGCCACGACCTCGTGGCCGGCCGCCCGCGCGGCGTCGCGGACATCGTGGCCAAGCATTCCGCCAGCTCCCGTGATGAGGACTCGCATCGCGGCTCAAGGGTAGTCGGCCCGGCCCCCGCCGGGGTAGCACCGGGCCCCGGTGTGTGAGAACCGTGGCGGGTTTATTACGCTCCGGTTTGTTGATCGCAAAGCGGTGTTAGGGCAGCGCAAACCGGGGTTACATTTGCCTCATCGGCGCTCGGATCCGTTTCCTGACCGTACGACGGTCGGCCGCCCTGGCGGTCGCGGTTGTCGCTGTTGACGCCGTCCTGTCCGGGGTGGCCAGCGACGACGGCCGCCGGGCTCTGCTGGGTGGGCTGGCCCCGCCCGACCTGCCTTCCGAGCTGCAGGTGCTGTCGGTGATGATCGGGTTCGCGCTGCTGGCCGTCGCTCCCCGGCTGTGGCGGGGTACCCGGACCGCGGTATCCCTGGCCGCCGGCGCCCTGCTCCTGCTCGCGGTCATCAGCCTGCTCAAAGGACGCTGGGAGGCCTCGGGGCTGGAGATCGGTCTCGCCGCGCTGATCACGCTCGGGCGCCGCTCGTTCCCGATCGGCTGCCGTAACCGCCCCCAGCTCGCGGTCGTGTGCGCCGCCGCCGGCGCGTGGGGGCTTACCTACCTGGCGGTACGACTGGCGCCGCTCGTGCCGTCCCATGGCGGCCATGCCCTGGCCGGTGCCCTGCGCCACTTCGTCGTCGCCCACAGCGTCGACGGGTCAAGCGCCGGACACCTGAGCCCGGCGTGGATATCCGTGATCGAGGCCCTGATCGCAGCCGCCGCAACGATCTCGGCGCTGGCTCTGCGCTCACTCCTCAGTCCCGCCCCGAGCGCCAACCAGCACGTTGAGCACGAGTACCGCCTGGCCCGGGCGCTGCTCGATTGCCACGGCACCGACTCCCTGTCGCCTTTCGTCCTGCGGCCCGACAAGGCCCTGCACTTCGGGGCGGGCGGCGTGCTCTCCTACCGTGTGATCCGCGGGACCGCGATCGTCTCCTCCGATCCGGTCGCCCCCGAAGGCGCCGCCGCCGGTGTCCTGTCGAGCTTTTTGGCCCTGGCCCGCGATCGGGGCTGGGGCGTCGTCGTGTGGGCCGCCTCCGGGCGCCATCTGGAGGCGTACAGCCAGCTCGGCCTGCATGCCATCCGCGTTGGCGAGGAGGCGTTCGTCGATCCTCGCCGCTTCACGCTCGAGGGTCGGCCGGTCCGCAAGCTGCGCCAGTCAGTCCACCGCGTGCGCCGTCGCGGCTGGGAGCTCAGCGTGCACGAGGGGCGAGCCATCGATCCCGCGCTCGAGGCGGAGATCAGAGCCCTGGAGCTCGCCTGGCGTGGCCGCCAGCGCCACCTGCACGGCTTCGCGATGGGCATGGGGCGCTTCGAAGCCGACGTTCGTCCCGATGACCTCTACGTCCTCGCCCGCTCTCCGAAGGGCCGGCTTGGCGCGGTGATGCGGTTTATCGGGCACGGCGGGAAGCTCTCGCTGGACACCATGCGGAGGGTCGGTGAAACCCCCAACGGCCTCAACGAGGCGTTGGTGTGCCGCGCGCTGGAGGCCGCCCGCGAGCGCGGTGTCCCCGAGGTGAGCCTCAACTACGCGGGCCTCGCGCACCTCGTGCACGGCGAGCCGGTCACCAACCCGGTGGCCCGGGCGCTGGTCAAGCTGGTCATGGCCCCGCTCGGACGGCGCTTCCAGATGGAGCGGCTGGTGCGCTTCAACGAGAAGTTCTCACCCGAGTGGCGCCCCCGGTTCCTGGTCTACGAGCGCCGCGGAGCGCTTCCCAAAGCCGTGCTTCGGGTCCTCCAAGCTGAGGGTTACCTGCCCGAGCCGCGTCGGCGACGCCCACGTTCCTTGAGGCTCCCGGCAGCGCCTGCCGTGACCAGCCCGCCGCACGTGGGCCGCGTCGCTGACCGATGAAGGTCAGGATGCGCCGCCGGATCGCGATTAGGCTCGGGGTAGTTGTAGTGACGCTGACGCTGGGGATCACCGGCCTGGCCGGCGCCTACAGCTACTGGGAGTCCTACTACCAGCACCGCGGTTTCCTACCGGTCGCCCTGGTCAAGGGAGCCCAACGCGGGCACCTCGTTCGGGTTCGGTTCAGCTCACCGGCGCTGGGTCGCACGTCCGACTATCTCGCCTACCTGCCGCCCGGCTACGGCACCGGAGGTCACTACCCCGTCTATTACCTGCTCCACGGGAGCCCGGGACGGCCGAGCGTCTATCTGGCCATCGTCAGCATCGGGATCCGCATGGACAACTTGATCTCGAGGCACCTGATGCGGCCGATGATCCTCGTCTTCCCCGACGGCCAGATCGGCGGCAACACGTTCTCGGATTCGGAGTGGGCCAACACCCCGGCCGGCAACTACGAGAACTATGTGCTCGACGTCGTGCGCGACGTGGACCATCGTTTCACGACCATCCCCGACCGCGGGCACCGGGTGATCGCAGGGTTTTCGGCCGGCGCCTACGGGGCAACCAACATAACCGTTCACCACCCGGACGTCTTCGGAGGCCTGCAGTCGTGGTCGGGCTATTACCGCCAGACCCGTATCGGCGTCTTCGCCCACGCCAGCCGGGCCCAGCTCGCCTACGACAGCCCCCTGGAGTACGTCCACGAGCTTGGTCGCCGGCTCGCGGCGCAACCTGTGCGCGCATTCCTGTTCGCCGGTCGCGACGACAACTCAAGCCCCCAGACCGGGCCCATGGCCCAGGCGCTGGCCGCCCGTGGAGCGCAGGTCAGCTACGCCCTCTATCGCGGTGGCCATGACTGGCAGCTATGGGCGGCCCACGTGAACCAGATGCTGATCCTCGCCTCGCGTGACGCCACCGTCCCGCTGACCCGCGGCAACGGACGGGCGCAGACGCTCACGCCCGGCGTCGTGCCCCTCCCCCACGGCCTCGGGCGCTCTCACCACCGGCGCTTTCACCACGGGCGCGGTCACCACGGCCGCCGCCACACCCGGCGCCACCACCGCCAGCACCTCAGGATCGCCCCGCCACAATCCCCGGGCGGCTCCTACCTGAGCGCCGGCCTGACCCCGGTCGCCTCGCTTCCCGCCCACCACCGGCCTGGAGCGGCCAAGCTGCTCCTCGGCCTGCTCTTGGCGCTGGCCTCAGCGGCCCTGATCAATCTCGGCTTCCTGCTCCAGCACCGGGGCCTGGGCCAGACCGGCGCGCCGGGACTCGCCGGTGCCCTCCGGCGCGTCTGGCGCAACCCGACCTGGCTGAGCGGCCAGCTGCTTGGCTGGACCGGGTTTGCCGTTCAGATCATCGCCGTCGCCATCGCTCCCCTCTCGCTCGTACAGGCCTTCGCGGCCGGCGGCCTGGCCCTGTCGGTCCCCCTCGCGGCCTGGCTGTTCGGCCATCGCATCAGCCGCAGACAGGTGGGGGCCGTGCTGCTCATCGCCGCTGGGCTGGCCGTGCTTCCGGTCGGTTTCGGGACCGGGCGTGACCACCTCAACCCAGGGGCGCTGAGCATCGCCGTCGTGGTCGGTGCCGTCGTCGGACTGGGCCTGGGCGCCGGACGCCGGAGCTCACTGAGGGCGGTGGCCGCGGGCGCCTTCTACGGGCTCGCCGACGCGGCCATCAAAGCGATCTCGCTGGGCTGGGGCGCGCACGGGGCGGGTGCGCTGATCTCGGGCTGGACGGCCGTCGCGGCCGTGGCCACCTTCGGAGGCTTTCTCGCCTTCCAGGCCGCCCTCAGGGAGGGGGGCGCCATCCCTGCGATCTCCCTCATGAACGCGCTCACCGCGCTGGTGGCGCTGGCCTGCGGTGGCTTGGCGTTCGCCGAGTCGCTAGGTACCGACGCGGTCGCGGTCGTCGCCCACCTGGTCGCCATCGCGGTCGTGCTTGGATGTGTCCCGGTGCTGGCGCAGGCCCAGGCCGAGATGGCCTCGGTCCCCGAACCGGCTCTCGACCGAGTGGGGCCCCTACCCCTGCAGCCGACCTACCAGTCCCCCGGGTAGGAAGCACCCGATCGCGAAGCACACCGCCTCCAGCCACGGCCCGGCCCCCGGGGCCCGGTGCAGCAGGACGTCAGAGAAGTGCAGGTTGCGGGTCAGAGCATTAGCGGCCTGGGCGCAGAGCAGCAATAGCACCAGCCCGGTCAGGCCGGCGATCATGGCCCGGCGGGCGGGGCGAACGGTGACCAGCAGCAGTCCCGCCAACCCGCCGGCGAGCAGCCAAGCGATGACGACCCGGAGCAGCGGCTGTCGATCGAAGCCGGCCAGCTGCAGGAGGGGCAGCGAGTCGCCGACCCGCGGACCTGCGCTGAGCCAGCCCAAGCCGCGCAGGACGTAGGTCAAACCGAAACCGGTGAGCACCCCGAGCAGCACGGCAATGACGAAACCGAACTGTCGGGCGGCCAGCCTGGCGGGGCCCCGCCGGCCCCGGGAGGCCAGGGGTCTGGGCGAGCTCGCCGAAACTAACCGTGTCGACATTGGGTTCGAGCTTACGTCGATCAGATGAACAACCGTTTAGCGTCCAGGCCGAATATGGGTAACCGGCGTCAAGATGTGCGCCGCCGTCGCCTGCTGGCAGCGATCGTGTTCGCGGTCGTGGCGGTCGTGTCCTTCGCCGGCGGCGCCGCTGTCGTCGTGGCCAGTCGCGGCTCCGACAGAGCGGCGATCGAAAATCAGACCGTGGTCAACTCGACAACGGTCAACCTGGACTGTCGCGCGCCTTCGCTCTCGGGCCACCTGCCGGTCCTTGTCTCGCTGCCACCCGGCTACAGCAGCCGCTCGACCGCCTACCCGGTCGTCTACTTCCTGCATGGGTTGCCCGCCGGGCCGACTGACTACGAGAACAACACCTTCGTGGCCGCCGGGCTGGCCACCGCGGGACGGCGCGCGATCGTCGTGCAACCGCAGGGGGCGCGCAGCGACAACAGCGACCGGGAGTACCTCGACTGGGACGCGGGAGAGAACTGGCCGCAGGCCATCGCCACCGACCTGGTGTCGTGCATCGACGCGCGCTTCCACACCGTCCACAGCCGCTATGGACGTGCGCTGATCGGTCTCTCGGCCGGCGGCTATGGGGCCTTCAACATCGGCCTGCGCAACCTCGACACCTTCGCCGCCGTCGAGTCCTGGAGCGGCTACTTCGCGGCCACCAATCCGGCTGGAACCCAGATCCTCAACCTCGGCTCGCCCCAGGCCAACCGCAACGCCACGGTGCCCAGCGGCACCAACGTGACGCGCTGGCTGAAGAGCTGGCCGACCCTGCTGGCGTTCTACGTTGGGATCCAGGATGGGCGCTTTCTCACCCTCAACAAGGAGTACGACGCTGCCCTGACCCAGAGTGGCGTCCCCCACATCTTCCGCACCTACGTGGGCGGGCACTCCACTTCGCTGTGGCGGGCGCAGGCGCCGGCGTGGCTGGGCCTGGCGCTCGACGCCCTGACCCGCGAGGCCCGGGCCAAGCACCACTGACGGCAGTCCGGGCTACCGCCGGCGAAGTACTCCCGCTGATGTAGAGAGCCGCCAAAGTCACTCCCCTGAGCCGATTGTGCTCCCCGCAGCGCGGGTCAACAATCGACCCATGCTCTCCACACTCGCCCTCAAACTCAGCGGCCGCCCGCGCCGCGTCCTGCTCATAGCCGCTGCCTTCGTCGTCGTCGCAGGAGTGATCGGTGGTCCCGTGGCCGGATCACTCAAGGGCTC
>JBAVWI010000166.1:0-2286 GCA_049697735.1 Solirubrobacteraceae bacterium | reverse complement strand
GTCTTGACGAAGCCCCCAAGTCGCGCGCCTGGAAGCTCCGGGCGAAGATCGGTCGGCACAAGCGCTGGTATGAGACTCCCGAGGAGGTGACCCGGTGAGCTTCACCGTCTACTACGCCTCTGACATCCACGGCTCTGACCGGCTGTGGCGCAAGTTCGTCAACGCCGGGAAGTTCTATGACGCGGACGTGCTGGTGATGGGCGGCGACATCACGGGCAAGGCGGTCGTGCCCATGATCGAGGCCAACGGCGGCCTGCGAGTGCCCGAGCTGATCGGCAGCCGCCTGGCTCCCCGAGAGGAACTCGAAACGCTGGAGAACCAGATCCGCAACCGCGGCTTCTATCCCTACCTGACGACCGAGGAGGAACTCGCTGCCGCCCATGGCAGCGAGCAAGCGATCGGGGAGCTGTTCAGCCGGGCGATGGCCGACAGCGTCCGCCGCTGGCTGAAGCTCGCCGAGGAAAGGCTCGCCGGCACCGGGATTCGGCTCTTCATGATGCTCGGCAACGACGACGAGCCCGCGCTCGCGGAGGTCCTCACCGAGTCGCCGCTGGACGTCGCCTGCGAGGACATCGCGGTGGAGCTGGCCGACCAGATCCAGATGCTGTCGTGCGGGATTGCCAACCCGACACCCTGGGACTCGCCGCGCGAGCTCCCCGAGGAGCAGCTGGGCGAACATCTCGAGCAGCTGGTGGGGGAGCTTGAGGATCCGGCGCGCAGCGTGTTCAACCTTCACGTGCCGCCCAAGGGAACCGCCTTGGACCAGGCGCCGGAACTGGACGCAACGCTGAAGCCGGTCGTCCGCGGCGGCTCGGTGGCGATGATCTCGGCGGGATCACAGGCGGTCCGCGAGCTGATCGAGCGCCATCAGCCGCTGGTCGCGCTGCACGGCCACATCCACGAGTCCCGCGGCATGACGAAGATCGGACGCACGGTCTGCATCAACCCCGGTAGTGAGTACGGCGAGGGCGTACTGCACGGCGCCCTGATGGTGCTTGACCGCAGAAAGGGGCTGCGCAACCACCAATTGGTGTCGGGCTGAGCGCAGCGGCTCGGATCGGCGGGCCATACTCAAAGCTGTGCCCGGCCTGCTTGATTCCCCGCCGCTTGACTTAGCGCAGGCCACTCGCCGGTTGCATGACCTCCGATCACGCGGACGCCAGCTGCTGGCGCTGGCGCTGACCCTGGCTCTGGCCGGAGTAGCGCTAGCGGCCCGCGGTGGCGGCGCCGCCGGAGTCCCTCTTTTGATCGGCAGCGCCGGCGCGCTCGCCCTGGTCGGCCTGGGCCGAGGCGATCGTCGACGGCTGCTCGTGGCGCTCGTGGCCCAGGGCGACGCCTGGGCGCTGAAAGATGTGCGCGACCTGGCCGAGCGGCTCAGCGGCCCGCGGGAGCGGCGCCGGCTGGCCCACGGGCTTCGTGCCGCCGCTGCGGTGGCGGCCGGCGCCCAGTTGTCGATGATGGTCAACCCAGCCCGAGTCGACGTCGTCCGCGATCGCCTCAACGCCCTGGCCGAGCGCTTCGGTGACCCCCTGACCAAGGTCAGTGCCACCGCGGCGGCGATCTGCCGCCGGATGCTCTGCGATGCCCAGCACTCACCGCTCTACAACCCACACGTGCCCGAAGGTGACCTGGGCCGAATTCTGGACCTACTGGAACGTGACCTCGCTTTACCGTCTTGACAAATTGAGATAAGCGATATATCGTTGACGCATCGGTACAGATCGACAAAAGGAAGTTGCAACCATGACCGGCAATTCATTTGCTCAGGAATGGCCGGGACGCAGAGCCCGGCACCACCGCCACAGCCAATTCGGCTGGGCGTTTACCAAGGGACACGGCAAGGGTCATCACCATCGCCCCGGTCCCGAAGAACTCGAGGACCTGATCGTGCTGCGCCGTATGGGTGGCGGCGGTCCGTTTGGAGGCGGTCCCTTCGGAGGCCGCGGGGGCGGTCCCTTCGGACACGGTCCCCGGGGCCGGGGACGCGGCCGTGCCCGGCGCGGCGATGTCCGCCTCGCCCTCCTGCGCTTGCTCGGCGAGGAGCCGCGGAACGGCTACCAGCTGATGCAGACCATCGAGGAGCGCAGTGGCGGGCGCTGGCGGCCGAGCCCAGGCTCGGTCTACCCGACGCTTGCCCAGCTCGAGGACGAGGGCCTGGTGCGCTCGACCGAGGCTGACGGCGCTCGTCACTTCGAGATCACCGACGCGGGACGCGAGCACCTCGAGTCTCGCTCGGCTGAGCGAGATCCGTGGGAGCCGGCTGACGAGGAGTCAGAGCACGCCCTC
>JBAVWI010000165.1:0-1505 GCA_049697735.1 Solirubrobacteraceae bacterium | reverse complement strand
ACGCGGGACGGGCGGCTGGTGCCTGGCCGGGCGGCTGGGTGCCCCAGGGCGGGGCGGGTCGGTGCGCGCGGCGTGGCGGGTGGGTGCCGGTTCAGAGCCCGGCTTGGACCTCGGAGGCGGCCCGCTGCCCTGAGCTGACCGCCCCGTCCATGTACCCGTTCCAATATCCGGCCGTCTCGGTGCCGGCCCAATGCAGGCGGCCGACGGGCCGGCGCAGGTGCGGGCCGTAGCTGACCAGCGAGCCGACGGCCGGGATCCCGACCGGGCAGCCGCGGGTCCACTCCTCCTGGCTCCAGCTTGTCTCCAGAAATTGCTCAGCGCGCGTCGCCTCGGCTCCGAACAGGGCCGCGAACTGCTCGAGGACCGCCCGGCGACGCGCCGCGGGGGCAAGTGTGGCGTACCGGCGGGCGTTGTCGCCGCCTACGAATCCGAACAGGACGCCCGGACGGCCGCCCGGAGGCGAGTCATCGAAGGCGACGCTGACCGGGAAGCCGGTGGCCACGGCCGAACCGGTCAGGCCGCGGGCCCGCCAGAAAGGTCGTGGGTAGACGGCCGCCACCTTGGTCAGCGTCCCCTGGCCGTAGCGCTGGGTGAGCTGGTCGCGTTCGAAGGGCAGGATCGGCGCGTAGGCGATGCGGCCAGCCAGGGTGGGCGCAATCGCCACGATCGCTCGTCTCGCCGTGACCGTGATGCCGTCGGCAATCACCGTTACCTGCGCCCCGGTCTGCTCGATCCGCCGTACCGGGGCGCCGAGCACGACCCGCCGGCCCAGGGCGGCGGCCAGCTTGAGTGGTAAGACCTGGGAACCACCGACCAACCGGGCGGCCTGAGCCCCGCCCCGGGTATTGAAGTTGCGCTGGAAGGTGCCCGGGTGCTTGGCGTCCCCGGAGGCGGCGATGTAGAAGAGCGCGAACAGGAGTGAGATCTCGCGCGGCTCGGCGCCGAAGATCGGACGTAGGGCAGCGCTGACGAGCGCGCGAAAGCGCGGGGAGGCGGTGTGCTGGTCAAGGTAGGACTGGAGCGTCTGGCCGTCGAGGTCAGGGGCGCCCGGCGTGTCCCAGGGCGCGTGAACCGGGACGGTGGTTGCCAGCTGGTCGAGCGCCAGCACGGTGGTGGCCACCTCGGCGGCGATTGTCGGGTCGGGCGGCGCGGTCCCAAACGGGCCGCGATCGCTGTACTGCAGGCGGCCGGTGGGGCTCGCGTAGACGTTCTGGCCGCGGTCGTAGACCGGGAAGGTGGCGACCCGCAGCTCGCGCGCCAGCGCCTGGACGTGAGACTGGGTCGGGCCGACGAAAGTCCCGCCGCGCTCGGAAATGTGACCGCCGCCGATGTCGTGGTTGAGGATGCGGCCCCCGACGCGTGGGCGAGCCTCGAGCACGACCACCGAATGACCGGCGAGCACGAGCTGGCGGGCGGCCGTCAATCCGGCCAGCCCGGCGCCGACCACGACCACGTCGGCGGAGCGCGGCCGCATCGGGGCCCGGGCGGCTTGGGCTCCGCTGGCA
>JBAVWI010000164.1:0-2671 GCA_049697735.1 Solirubrobacteraceae bacterium | reverse complement strand
TCGTCACTGGGAGTCATCTTCAGCTCGCAAGCAACTGGCGCGCACCGCGGTCAAGGCGGGCGTACGGCGACGCTTCGCTCCCCATCAGCTCCGTCCCGCCCATGCCGTCGAGATGGCGCACGAGGGCGTGCCGCTCGTCGTCATCCAGCGACAGCTCGGACACGCGATCCTCGGGATCACCTCGATCTACCTGCAGGGCATCGACAGCTCAGAGATCATCCGGACCGTCCACTCACGACCAGCACCCGTGATCCCAGCCACGGTCGGCCTCGGATCGATGCTCTAGATCGCACACGGGCGGGCCGGCGATCGCCCGCTTACCGCGCTAGGCAGGACAGTCGGCCCCGGCGACCAGATACTCGTCGTGTTGGCGAAGCAGGACTCGCGGAGTTTGCCTCTACAGGTGGGGGTTGTTGACGTCGAGTAGTTTGCTGACTAAGGTCAGAGAATGGCCAAGGCGATGGTTGAGCAGGTCCGTCGCTTCAACCGGGTGGTGACCGAGTCTGTCGGCGCGCTGAACGACCGCTTCCTAGGTCGTCCCAGGCCGCTCGGGGAGGCGCGGCTGTTGTGGGAGATCGGCTTCGGCGGGTGCGAGGTGCGGTTGCTGCGCGCCCGTCTCGCGCTCGACTCGGGCTATCTAAGCCGGCTTCTGCGCTCGCTCGAGGCCGCTGATCTGGTCGAGGTATCGCCCAGCCCCTCCGACGCCCGCATACGGGTCGCGCGCCTGACCCGGGCCGGCCACCGCGAACGCGTGGCGCTCGACCGGCGCTCCGACGAGTTGGCGGAGTCGCTGCTGGCTCCGCTCAGCGCCGAGCAGCAGGATCGGCTGGTGGGGGCCATGCGCGAGGTGGAGCGGCTGTTGATCGCCGCAGGTGTGGAGATCACTTCGGTTGACCCCGAACACCCTGACGCGCGCTATTGCCTTGCCGAATACGTCGGCGAGCTCAACCGGCGCTCGACTCGCGGCTTCGATCCCTCCGTCGGAGCGACGGCGCTGCCGCATGAGGTCCGGCGGCCAGCTGGCGAGTTCTTCGTCGCCTACCTCCACGGCGAGCCCATCGGCTGCGGCGCTGTCAAGCATCACCCCAATGCGCCGGCTGAGATCAAGCGCATGTGGATCGCACCACACGCGCGAGGGCTCGGGCTCGGTCGGCGCCTGCTCGAGGCATTGGAGGCGTGCGCTAAGGCGGGCGGCGCACAAGTCGCGCACATCGAGACCAGCGCCGTCCTTACTGAAGCTCTGTCCCTCTACCGCTGTACTGGCTGGGTCGATGTGCCGCCATTCAATGACGAGCCATTCGCTGACCACTGGTTCAAGAAACAACTGGCGTAGAGCGTCCGTCCTGGCAGCAACACCAGCGTCCCTCGTCTGCGCGGATCTGCGCGCTAACAATCTGAGAACAACTGGGAGGTATCGGTGCAGAACTACGACATCAGGTACGACGACAAGTACGGTCAGCTGGCGCAGATCGACGTTGTCGCGGAGGCCGAGCGGTATGAGCCGTGGGTGAATCAGACGCTTACGAGCGTGAATGATTGCGTCGTTCGCGTCGCCGTGATCGAGGGCGAGCTCGTCGACTGGCACAGCCACGAGAACGAAGACGAGTTCTTTCTCGTGCTCGAGGGAAGGCTCGAGCTCGAGGTGGAGGGGCGCGAGCCGTTCTTGCTTGGTGTTCATCAGGGGGTGACGATCCCGCGTGGCGTTGTTCACCGCCCACGCGCGCACGGACGCACGGTCTTGCTGATGGTCGAGCCGGCGACGGTGATCCCGACCGGGAACGATTGACAGTCTGCGCCGAGGTGTCGGCGATCGACCGTCGAGAAGGCACGACCAAAGCGTGTCGGAGCTGTTCTGCGAGAGCAATCAGCTCCCGCACGAGGGCTGCGTATCGTCGCCGTTCTCCTTCGTCGGGCCGTGACGTCACGATGTTCGCCGCGAGGCGATCACTCGAGCTCGATATCAGCTCGAAGGTCACGAATCACTCCTTGTGCTTCCGCATGAAGCTGCTGCCTGCCCTCCCGCGCCCCCGTTCGATGGAGCGCAAGGGCACAGCAGAACGAGAGGCGTGTTCGAGGATCCCCGCCATCCGCCCGCACGTCACTTCGCCTCCGGTGCCGCTTGCACCGGAGGGCATTGCGTCTGCAAGAGCGGGTCGGGTAGCCGGTCGCCGAGTCGCAGCAAGCCGGCTCCGACCAGTGCTGCCGTCAAGGCGCCGCCCCACCAGACGGCGTCGGGCGACGTTGCGAGCACCGCGCCCCCGACCGCGGGGCCGAGGGCCAGGGCTGCCGCGAAGGTGAGGGTGTAGAGCGACATGTAGCGGCCGAGCAAATGAGGCGGTGCGAGCTCGACGACGAGTGGGCCGAGCACGATGGACTGCACGCACTCACCGATGGCGATCACGATCGCAACCCCGGCCAAAACGGTGGTAGCAGCGAGTGTCGAGCGCGTTAGCGTTGCGAGCAGGACCGCGAGCAGGCCGATTGCCCATAGACCACTGAGCGCGGCAAAAGCGTGCGTGCGGCGCATCCGCTTGACGACCCGTGTAGCTGGAATCTGCGCCACGACGATGAAGAAGGTGTTGAGGAAGAAGAGGACACCGATCTCGCTCGGCCCGACAGGCGTGTGCGCCGTCGCAAACGGCGGGAGGATGTTGGCAAACAGCGCGGGGCC
>JBAVWI010000163.1:0-11118 GCA_049697735.1 Solirubrobacteraceae bacterium | reverse complement strand
CGCCCGGGCAGCGGATTCACCGGCTGACCTTCAAGGGTGCCGACACGTTGACCTGGGTCATTCACCAGCACGCGACGATCGCTGCCGTATTCGGAGTTGCCGTGATCGCGGTCTGGTTCTTCATGCGCCGGCGTGGCGCCACCGACGAGGTGCTCGAGCCGCTCACGATCCTGGGCGTCCTGCTGGCCGCCCAGGGCCTGGTCGGCAGCGTCCAGTACGAATTGCACCTGCCGACTGACATGGTCTGGGTCCACGTGACGCTGGCCACCGCGACCTGGCTGGTGGTCCTGTGGGCGGTGGCCTCCGCCGGCCGTCTGATCCCGTCTCGGGCGCGGGTGGCCGCGACCGAGAACGAGACCGCGGTCGCGCCGCGCGAGTTCGAGGTCGTCGGCGGCGCTTAGCGGCCCGCGTTGCCCGCGGAGCGCATCGCGCTGGGCTTGGGCGGCTCCTGGCGTCGGTAGTCACCGCGGCTCAGGTGATGTTCCAGCCACACGTAGAGGATGATGAACGCGTAGCGGCTGCCCATCTCCTGGAAGTTCAGCTTTGACACGCCGTAGCGCCGGTTGGTCCACGTGACCGGCACCACAGCGAAGCTGTAGCCGCGTACGAACGCCTTGAGCGGCATTTCGACGGTCAGGTTGAAGTGGTTGGAGAGCAGCGGCTGGAGTTGCTCGACGACCTCGCGGCGATAGGCCTTGAAAGCGTTGGTGGTGTCCCCGTAGCCGTGCTGGAAGAGCAGCCGGATGCCCGCGTTGACGACGCGGTTGAGGACGAGCTTGACCAGCGGGTATCCCTCGGTCCGCCCGCCCCCCGAGAACCGCGTGCCAAACGCGCAGTCATAGCCCTGCTCGAGCGCGTTGTAGTAGCTGAGCAGGTCATCGGGCGAGTCCGACAGGTCGGCCATCATGATCGCCACGGCGTCGCCGGTGAACGCGTCCAGGCCCGCTCTCACGGCGTGGCCGAAGCCGGGGGGCAGCGGCGAGCGCAGGCAGCGCACCCGCGGGTTGCGCTCCGCGATCGCTTCGACGACCTTGCCTGTGCCGTCCCCGCTGGCGTCGTCGACGACGACGATCTCGTAATCGATATTGGCGGCCTCGAGCTTCTCGACACAGCTCTCCACCGTCAACCCGACCGACTCCACCTCGTTGTGGGCCGGAATCACCACCGATAGCTTCACCGACTGCCCACCCACAGCTCCGCGTTGTGGTCGTGGATCTCCTTGAGGAGGCCGGGCACGTCGTAGCGGATCTCCCACCCCGGGTGATCGTGCCGGAACGGCCCCAGGTCGGAGATCCACCAGCGGTGATCGCCGAGTCGGTGCTGGTCAGACAGCTCCCAATTCAGTTCTCGGCCGGCGATCTCCTGGCACAGGGTGATCGCCTCGAGCATCGAGCAATTGCTCGCCCGGCCCCCGCCGATGTTGTAGACCGCCGCCGGCCGGGGCGAGGCATGAAAGGCGGCGAAGGCGCCGACGAGATCGGCCGAGTGGATGTTGTCGCGCACCTGCCGCCCCCCGTAGCCGTGCACCGTGTAGGGCTCCCCGGTCATCGTGCACCGCATCAGGTAGGAGAGGAAGCCATGCAACCGGGTCCCGGCGTGGTTGGGGCCGGTCAGGCAACCACCCCGAAAGCACACCGTCGGCAGCTCGAAGTACCGCCCGTACTCCTGGACGAGCAGGTCGGCGGCCGCCTTGGAGACGCCGAACAGGGAGTGCGTCGAGGCATCGATCGACATCGAGGTGTCTATGCCGGAGTGGTAGCGGTGGTCCTCGGGCAGCTCGAGTCGTTCGGCCTGCTCGACCAGCGGTAGCGAGTTGGGCCGATCGCCGTAGACCTTGTTGGTCGAGCAGAAGATGAAGGTTGCCGACGGCGCGTGGAGACGCGTGGCCTCGAGCAGGTTCAGGGTCCCGTTGGCGTTGACGGTGAAATCCGTGTGCGGATCGGAGGCTGCCCAGTCGTGGGAGGGCTGGGCCGCGGTGTGGATGACGAGCTCGACCTGATTGCCTTGCTGGGCAAAGACCCGTTGCACGGCATCGCGATCGCGGATGTCCAGTTCCAGGCTGTTGAAGGACCCCTCCAGCTCGCGGATGAGACGGTCGGTGGTCGGCTGCGTGGAGGCTTCAGACCCGAAGAATCGGGCCCGCATGTCGTTCTCGAGGCCGATTACGTCGTAGCCAGCGCGCGCGAAATGAGAAGCCGACTCAGAGCCGATCAGGCCGCCCGAGCCGGTCACGATGGCGATCGGCATACGAGGTCAGGTTATCTGTGCGGCCGGCTCCCACGCCCTCAGAGGGCGTCCTGCAACTCGCGCTCGTGCGCCGCGATCCATTCGTGCAGGGCGACCAGAACGTCCTCCGCGGTGTGCCGAGGCCGCCACGCGGTGAGCGCGGTCAGGGCCGTGCAGTCTGACACGTAGACCGGGATGTCCCCGGGCCGCGTGGAGCCGCTGGCCTTGACCTCGAGGTGGTTACCGGTGATCTCCGCGCACAACGCGGTCGTCTCGAGCAGGGACAGCGAGCAGCCGGCCCCGCCCCCGACGTTGACGGTGTGGCCGTCCCAATATTCGGGCGCGCCGAGCTGCTCGTCGAGCAGTTCGAGCAGGTCATCGACGTGCAACAGGTCTCGCACCTGCTTGCCTGAGCCACCGAAACCGATATAGCTGAGCGGGCGCCGGAAGTGATGGGCCAGCATCCAGTGGCTGAACACGCCTTGGTCAACCTTGCCCATCTGCCATGGTCCCGCCAGTACCCCGCAGCGATCGATGATCGTCCGCAGCCCGTACGCCTCGCGGTACTCGGCGACGAGCAGCTCGGCGGCCAGCTTGGTGGCCCCATACAGGGTCCGCGCCCCAATCAGCGGGAACGTCTCGGCGATCCCGGCCGATGACGCACCGGGCACCGCCTGCTTGTCAAGCAGGCGCAGACGGGTCTCGTCCTCGGCCAGCGCCAGCTCTCGCAGTGGGGCAATCGGGTAGACGCGGCTGGTGGACAGGAACACGAACTGGGCGTGCCGGCGGCGGGCGAGCTCGAGGCAGTGATAGGCACCGATCAGATTGGAGCCGACCGCGTAGTCAGGACGTTCGTCAAGACCGGCCAGCGCCGAGGGCTCGGCCGAGCACTCGAGCAGGGCGTCGATCTCCCCGATGCCGAGCAGGTCCTCGCGCTGGCGCACGTCGCCGTGTACGAATTCCACACCGGCCTCGCGCAGGCGGGGCAGGTTGAGCTCTGAGCCCCGGCGATGAAGGTTGTCAAGCGCCACGAGCTCCCACCCGGGACGGCGGTGGGCCAGGCCGCAGGCTATGTTCGCGCCGACAAAGCCGGCGCCGCCGGTGATCAGCAGCCGCATCAGGGCGACGATTATGCCCGAGTGACGGAGGCGCTCGGTACGATCGCTGGCGCGATGTCGGTCGATCGTCCTACTGATCTCTCGGCTCCCATCCCCGGGGCCGACGCCTCGCTCAGCATCCTCGTAGTCGACGACGAGTCAGATCTGCGCGAGATGCTCACTCGTTCTTTCTCCCGTGAGGGCCATCGGGTCCTGGCCGTGGCCGACGGACGGGCGGCGATCGACCGGGCCAGCACCGACCATTTCGACATCGTGCTCCTCGATGTTGCCCTCGGCGCGGGCCCCGACGGCTACGAGGTCTGCCGCACCCTGCGCAGCCGCCGCAACGTGGTCCCGATCATCATGCTGACGGCGCTGGACTCCGAGGCCGACGCCGTGCTGGGCCTCGAGGCGGGCGCAGACGATTACGTGACCAAACCGTTCGGGTTGGCCGAGCTGCGCAGCCGGATTCGCGCCGTGTTGCGGCGCGCCGGAACCCGGGCGATGGGCGACGAGGTGCTGGTTGTCGGGCCGATCTCGTTG
This sequence comes from Solirubrobacteraceae bacterium, assembly GCA_049697735.1. GTDB lineage: Bacteria > Actinomycetota > Thermoleophilia > Solirubrobacterales > Solirubrobacteraceae > Palsa-465. The sequence goes on along the minus strand of JBAVWI010000163.1, from coordinate 7,252 downwards.
GACCGAGCTCAGCGCGAGGTCATGATCCGCGGCGAGCCGGTCAAGCTGACCTTCTCGGAATTCGAGCTGCTCGACGCGCTGATGACCGATCCCGGCCGGCTGCTCAATCGCCAGGAGCTCCTGCGGGCGATCTGGGGTGACAGCGCCTACCGCGACCCGCGCGCGATCGACGTGCACATCCGCCACCTGCGCGAGAAGCTCGAACCCGAGCCCGAGAAACCCCGCTACATCCTCACCGTGCGCGGCGCCGGATACCGGCTTCGAGGCCCGTAGTGAGGGCGATGGGGCGACCCAGCGGCGCGCTAGGTCTCCGCAGCCGGATCGTCGGCGTCGTGCTCGTGACCACCGTGGCCACGCTGGCCGTGGCCGCGCTCGCGCTGTTGGGGCCGCTCGAGCAGAGCCTGCGCCGGGCTGAGCAGACGACCCTCCGCCGCGACCTCAGCCGCCATACCGTGGCCGCGTTCGCCAAGCTCGACCTGACCGCGGTCAGAACGTCGCCGTCCGTGCTGCAGGCGCTGGTCTACCAGCAGCAGCTGGTAGACAGCCGGATCGGAGCCACCGCCAACGTCTTCGCAGAGCCGGGTCCCAACGGCACGGGCAGCCACGCCCTCCTGGAACCGCGCGACAGCGATAACTCCTACGGCGACGTGGCAATCGCTTTTCGCACCAAACACTCCCACTACACCTTCGGAACCGTCGACGGCCGCGAGTACGCCCGCGCCGCAATTCCCTTCGTCGGCCGCGACCAGCTCCTCTATGTGCTCGCCGTGCGCAAGCCGATCGACCAGATCGCCGGCGCCGTCAACGTTGTCCGTACCGCCTTTCTGACCGCCGCACTAGCCGGCCTGGCTCTCAGTCTGATCCTCGGCATCCCGCTGTCGGCAACCCTCGTGCGGCGCCTGCGTCGTCTACGCGAGGCGGCCCTCGAACTCACTCATGAGTGGCCGGGGGTGGAGGTCCCGGTGGATCGGGCGCGCGACGAGGTGGGTGACCTCGCTCGCACGCTGGCCAGCATGCAGGAGCGCCTGCGCGAGCAGGAGGAGGCGCGCCGGTCGTTCGTGGCCACAGCTTCGCACGAGCTGCGCACGCCGCTGACCTCGTTGGACGGAATGCTCGAGCTGCTGGACGACGATCTGCACAGCGACCAACCCGACCTGGAGGACGCTCGCGCCTTGCTGGACCGAGCCCGGGCGCAGTCGCGTCGCCTGGGTCGGCTCGCCGCTGACCTGCTCGATCTCTCGAGGCTCGACGCCAAGGTGGAGCTCCGCTCAGAGCCGGTCGAGCTCGGCGAGCTGAGCCGAGCCGTGATGGCCGAGTTCGAACTTGGGACGGCCGAGCGGAATCTCAGCATCCGCCTGGATGACCACGCAAGCGCCGTTTGGGCGCTCGGCGATCCCGGGAGCATCGCTCGGATCTTGCGCATTCTGCTCGACAACGCGCTGCGGATCAGCCCAGCGGATTCCGAGCTGCTGATCGAGCTTTTGGCTGGTCCCGACGCCCAGGTCAGCGTGCGCGATCAGGGCCCGGGTGTTCCCCCCGAGGATCGCGACCAGATCTTCCGCCGCTTCCAGCGGGGTCGGGATGCGCGTCAAGCCGGGTTCGGACTCGGCCTGGCCATCGGGCGCGAGCTGGCCGAGCGCATGGGGGGCGAGTTGCGGCTGGATGAGAACGATGGCCCGGGGGCGAGCTTCACGCTCCGGCTCCCCAGCGCGCCGATGCCGGCCAGGACGCTGCTGCCGTCCGGTAGCTGACAGCATCAGAGTCATGGATCGCGAGCTGATGCAGGCGACGATGGAGGTCGACGACCACCACTGGTGGTACCGGGGGAGGCGCCGGATCATCCGCTCCGAGCTCGACCGTCTGCCGCTTCCGCGCCAGGCGGAGATCTTGGACGCCGGCTGTGGCTCGGGCCGGACACTCGAGGAACTTGTCGACTACGGCACCGTCTCGGGGATCGAGCTCAGCGAGGACGCGGCTGAGGTGGCTCGCGGCCGGGGGCTCGGCGAGGTCGTGGTGGGGCGGCTCGAGGAGCTCCCGTGGGAGACCGGCAGCTTTGACCTAATCACCTGCCTGGACGTGATCGAGCACACCCCGGAGGATCAGCTGGCTCTGGCCGAGCTGCTGCGGGTCTGCCGGCCGGGAGGCTTCCTGCTCGTCACGGTGCCCGCCTACCCGTCGCTGTGGTCCTTGCACGACGAAGCCAACCATCACTTCCGCCGTTACTCGCGGCGGTCGCTCCGTGAGGCCCTGGCAGGCGCCGGATGGGAGCTGTGCCGGATGAGCTCTTTCAACAGCCTGCTGCTTGCGCCGGCGGCTGTGGTGCGGCTCGCCCAGCGCCGGCGCGGAGCCGGCAACGGCTACACCAACGATCTCGAGGTCGGCCCGGCGTGGCTCAACGCCGCGCTCGAGCAACCACTGCGAGCCGAGGCGAGCTGGCTGGCCCGGGGGGGCACGTTGCCCGCCGGCCTGTCCCTGATCGCGGTCGTGCGCAAGCCGTGGACGGTTTAGCGCTCGGCGCGATCATCGGCGTTTCGAGCAGCCTCGGCTACCTGCTGCCGGCGATCATCGGCCTGGAGTCGATGGGCGTGCCTTCGCCCGGCGAGACGGCCCTGGTCCTGGCCGCCGTCCTGGCCAGCCAGGGCAAGCTCCAGATCTGGCTTGTGATCCTGATCGGAGTTTCGTCGGCGATCATCGGCGACAACGCGGGCTATTGGCTGGGTCGGCGCTTTGGGCGCGAGGTGCTGGAGGCTCCGCGGGGTCCGTTTCAGCATCGCCGCAGGACGGTGATCGCCGCCGGTGACCGCTTCTTTGCCAAGCACGGTCCCAAGGCCGTGTTCCTCGGTCGCTGGATCGCGCTTGTGCGCTTCGCCACCGCCTGGCTGGCCGGGATCAACGAGATGCGCTTTCGCGAGTTCTTCTTCTGGAACGCGCTCGGAGGTACAACGTGGGGGGTGACCTACGGTTTGGTCGGCTACTTCGCCGGTACGGCGGCCGCCAACCTGATCACCCAGTTTGGTATCTACGCCTTGATCGGGTTGGTCGTCTTGGCGGTCGGGGGCTACACGGTGTTCAAGCTCCGTGAGCGCCGGGCGGCTGACCGCGATTGACGCGCAGGCCGCCCCGGTTGCGGCCGAACCACCTGACTTGCCTTCGCCGGGGGTTTACTGGACAGCCCCGTCTGCCGATAGAGGATCCGTGAGCGTCAGCACGCCCGCACCCCCTCAGCCGACCGAGCGCTCTCGCCTAACCTGGCCGGTGCAAAGCACCGGAACCAGACGCGAGGCCATGCGCGCTGCCCGGTGGCCGGCCACGGCGTTCGTGGCCGTCGTCTATTCCGCCTACGCGATCTTCTTGACCTGGCCGCTGGCGACCAACCCCGGCGGCTTGATGCCTGGTTTCGACCTTTATGGCGATCAGGGCGCAGGAGTAGCGCAGATCACGTACTTGTTCCAGCATCACGTCTTTCCCTTCGCGCCCGCGACACTCCACGCCGTCAACGCTCCCTACGGCGCAGCCGTCCCCTGGCTTGACAACCTGGCCAGCTTCCCGGGTACGGGGCTGGTCTTCGGCCTCAGTTATGTGTTCGGTGCCGTGGCCGCAAGCGCTGTCTTCCTGTGGCTCGGCTTCGTGCTCAGCGGCATGTCGATGTTCCTGCTTACCCGAAAGCTGTTCGACAACGTCCCGGCCGCAGCTCTAGCCGGCTTTGCCTTCGCTTTCTATCCCTTCGCGATCCACCAGATCAACGGCCATTACGTGTACATGGAAGGCTGGATCCTCGTCCTTGCGGTCTGGCGGATGCTCGAGATGATCAATCGTCCCACCCGTGGCAACGCCCTTTGGGCGGGGAGCGCCGCGGCGCTGGCGATGTGGTTCACCCCCTATTTCATCCTCATCGCCGGCGTCGCTTTTGCCGCCCTCGCGGTCCTGGCCTACGTGGTGTTCGTGCTCCGCGGTGAGCGACGCGCCGGCCTGCGGAAGCTGTTACTGGCCGCGGTGCCGATCGGGATCCTCCTCCTCGGCCTGGCTGCGCTAACCGTGCTCGCCGGCGGGACGGGCAGCGGCGTGCGCACACAGAGCGTCCACGAGCTCTACAACTACACCGCCCGCCCGGTGGGTTGGCTGCTGCCCGATGGTCAGAACCTGATCTTCGGCGGTCTCACCCGCGGCTATCTGACCACTCACCTGCACGGTTCCAACTTGGCCGAGAACTCGCTTTACCTTGGTCTCAGTGTTCTCGGCCTGGCTCTGGTAGGGCTGGCGATCGCGATCCGCGCCCTGCGCGACAGCGGCCGGGCGGCGCTCCGTGATCCGGCGATCGTCGCGGTGCTCGCCGGCGCTTGCCTTGCCCTGGTGGCGGCCTGGTTCTCGCTACCCCCGACACTGACCATCTTCGGCTTTCCGGTTCTGATGCCGTCAGGGCTCGTCTACATGTTTACCAGCACCTGGCGGGCCTACTCACGATTCGTCGAGGTGCTCGAGCTTGGGCTCTGCATCATGCTGGCCTTCGGCGTTTCGCGGCTGCTCAGCCGTCTGCGCTCCGGCACGGCACTGGGCGTAACCGGCCTGCTCGCGATTGTCCTCGTGGTCGATCTCTGGGCCCGGCCCCCAGTTCGCACGGTGTCGACCGCACCGCCGGCTGAGTACGTCTGGCTGCGCGACCATCGGGGCGGGACCGTGGCCGATTATCCGATCCTGGCCGGCGACTATCCCGACTACCACGGCCTGTTCTGGCAGACCTTCGACCGACACCCGGTGATCCAGGGCTACGCCGTCGGGTCGGAATCAGAAGCGATCAAGCTCGGACTCGCCGATCTCCGCGAGACGAGCACCGCGGCGGGTCTGGCCGCTCTCGGAGTCAAGTACATCGTCGTCCATCCCGGACAGCCCGGAGCTAACCAAGCGACGATTCGGCGCAACCACTACACCGTGCGCTTCTCCTCGCCTTCCGGCAGCGTCTGGCAGGTCGGCGCGCCGCCAGCGCCGACGCTGGTCGATGCCCTGGACAACTTCTCCTGGGTGCAGGGGGCTCCGGGCGCGGAGTACCGCTGGATGACCGGGCCTGGCGTGCTCGCCCTGCACGCCCGCGATTGCCCGCGCTCGTGTCGCGGCACCCTCACCTTCACCAGCGGCGCCAACAAGCTGCCGCGGACGCTGACCGTCACCGATCAGGCCAGTGGGCGCGCGCTCGCCCGCCGGCGGATTCCGGCCTGGATCCCGGTCCAAGTGACAGTCCCGGATGTCACGCTTGTCAAAGGCCAGGCGCACGTAGTGCTGTCCACCGACATCGGGCCGACGGCATCTGCGCCGGGGATCTACGCGCGGTCGCTCTCGGTCTATGTGCGCGAGCCGCACCTGACGCTGGGCGTCAGGCGTCCTTGACGGCGTCCAGCTCGAGCGCGCAGGAGTTGATGCAGTAGCGCTGGCCGGTCGGGCGCGGGCCGTCGTCGAAGACGTGGCCGAGATGTCCGCCGCAGCGCTTGCACCTGACCTCGGTGCGCCGCATGCCGAGGCTGTGATCCTCGTGCAGCTCGACGTGCTCGGACACCGCCGGCTCATAGAAGCTCGGCCACCCGGTCCCGGACTCAAATTTCGTGTCGGAGCTGAACAGCTCCGCGCCGCAGCCGGCGCAACGGTAGGTTCCGTCCGCCTTGACGTCGACGTAGGCGCCGGTGAAGGCACGTTCGGTCCCGTGTTGGCGCAGCACCTCGTACTGCTCAGGAGTCAGCCGGGCCCGCCACTCCTCGTCGGTCAAATTGATGCGTTCTGTATCCATGCCAATGACGTTAGCGCCCCGCGTCACCGGCGGCCGAGGTAGCTGCCGGCCGCGGCCGGGTCGGGATCCAGCAGCTCCAGGATCAACGCCGACCAGCCGAAGTCGCGGGCGCCCATGCCAGTGCCGGTATAGGGCTCGTAGTACTCCCGCAGGCCGGCGCTGGCCACGGCGCCGCCAAGCCGCTGCGCGAGCTCGGCGGCCGGCTCGTCGTAACCCAGCCGGATCAGGCCCAGCCACACCAGCCAGGCGGTGTTCACCCAGCTCGGGCCCCGCCAGTAGCGCCTGCCCACCCAGCCGCGGTCGCGGCGCGAGAAGCTCGGCTCGCGGGCCGACACCGAGGGCGGCGGCACCGGCAGCCAGAAGCGGCTCGGATCCAGGAGGTGCTCCTCTACGAGTCGGCGCCCCATCGCCTCGGGAAGATCGGGCAGCGCCAACGGGGTCAGGGCGGCGATCGTCACCGGCCACGGCGCGGCGGGCGCCGGCCGGGCGGCGGGCAGGAACAGACCCTGGTCCTCATCCCAGCAGCGCTCGGTAAGCGCCGAGGTCAGCGAAGGCAGCCCGAGGGCCAAGCGGGAAAGCGTATAGAGCACGTTGGTGGCAACCTCGAGGAAAACCGGGCCACCGGCGTCGGCGATCCGGCGCAGGTCGTAGCGCAGGCGGCGGTTGCGCCGTACCAGCAGCGGGAATCCGGCCCGGCTGTGCGCGCGGTGCCCCCAGACAGGATCGAACTGAGGGGAGGCGTCCAGGCCGGACTCGTCGGGCTGCACGATCCAGAGCAGGCCGTCACCGTCGAGATCTCGGTGGCTGGCCAGCCACTCATGGTGGTGGTGGATGGCGGGCACGGCGCTCGGGTCGCCGACAGCGATCTGCCAGGCCCAGGCCAGCGCCGGTGGCTGGATGCTGGCCGTCATCACATCTCCGGCATTGAGCACGTTGTAGGTGAATCGCCGACTGCCGCGGAGGGGATCGTTCCAGAAGATCGTGTGGCCGATGAAGCCACCGGGCCGCTGGGCGGCCAGCAGCGACTCGAGCTCGCGCCGGGGGCGCCCGGAATCGAAGCGACGCCAGGCGACGGCCGTGAAGCAGGAATCCCAGTACCACTGCCACGGGTAGTGCCTCGGGCTCGGGCACGTGTACGCGTAGGGGACACCGTCGCCGACGCGGACTCCCTCGCGCCAGTTCTCAGTCAGGACGGCTCGGCACCGCTGGCGGATCAGCTCGAGTTCTGACTCTGCGAACATCGGGCGGCCATCCTGTCATCCGGCACGACAAGTCGTCGCTGCCCCATCCCTGGAGAAGCGCCCGTGACAACACGTCCCCATCGCGGGGCGCCGCTCGCCGTGGGGTGGGCGCTCCGCCGCTCCCGCGAGTTGATCGAACGCATGCCTGGGGGCGGTCGCGGCTCTCTTCCCGAGGCCGGCGCCGAGCCTCTGCCGCCCCGGCGGCTGCGCGCGCGCGCCGGGGTGCCCGGCGCGACCG
>JBAVWI010000162.1:0-3588 GCA_049697735.1 Solirubrobacteraceae bacterium | reverse complement strand
GCGAGCGTCGTGGCCAGCCGGGCGATGACCGCATACGCCTCGTTCTGCATCTGGATCCACGTCACCCTCATCGTCAGCAGCCCCGCCGCCTGCAGCGTGGCGTCCTTGCGGCGGTCGTACTCGAATGACCGCCGGCCGGAGTGAAAGCGAAAGCCGTCAATCTCAACCACCACTCCCTGTTCGCGCCAGAAGAAGTCAACCTCAAAGCCATGCACTCGGACATTCATCTCGGGCTCTGGCAGTCCCGCCTGTCGGATCAGGGCCAGGAATAGCTCCTCCGCCTGTGAGCGAGTCAGCTTCGGCCCGTGCTGACGCCTGAGCAGGTTGCGCAACCGTGTGGCACCGGCTCGACCTGGCGCCCGGCCGATGATCTCGTGAACGTCCTGGGGGCGAATGATCCGCGCGATCAACGCCTGGTCAAAGGCCAGTTCAAGCTCTCGCTCAGAGAGCGCGTCGCCCCAGTCGAGCAGCGTCCGAGCGGGCGAAGTCACCGGCAGCCCCCGGCAAATCCGAACGTCGACGGGAGCCAGGATCCGGGCCCGGTGGACCCGAACGCCGCTCGGTTTCCCGGTGCCACGGGCGGCAACCACGTGGATCAGACCCTCGGATGGCGGTCTCCTCATCCCCCAGAGCACCGCGGCAGTGGCGTGGCTGAGAGCGGCGCCGTCGCAGACCGCCAGCAACGCCGCCGTCTCGTCACCGAGCTCGATCGGGGCGTCATGTCCAACGGCAAACACGCATCGATGCAGAGGCCGGAGCTTGCCCCGCGCCTTGAGCCGATCCGTTGTCGGATCGCTGATGCCGGCCATGCGGAGCTGGGCGCGACTGATCCGGCCGCGCTGCAGGCTCGCGATCTTGGCGATGCGGTCGTCTCGTCGTCCGAAAACGAGGACCGGAGAGCAAACCCCGAGCACTTTCACGGGGCGTTCTCTCTCGGCCTCACCTGTTGAGGCCCGGGGAGCAACCCCTTGCGGCGGTGCGCTCGCGTGCTCTCGTGTCCTCGCTTTTGAAACCACTAACTGACAAGAGCGATCGGGTCCCCGATTCCACCCGTCCCAGCGCCGTTTTCCGCACAACCGTCACAAACGTGACCCCAACCGCGACAGCTAGCGAAGACGCATTTCCTCGGTGGCGGCGAAGCCCAGCTCGGCTTCAGGCTCGGCCGCGCCGCTCTCCCGGGCCTCCTCGGCGACCGCGGCGGCGACGGCCGCCACGACCTCGCGGTTGAAGACCGAGGGGATGATGTAGTCCTCGCGCAGCTCGTCGCCCGACACGATGTCGGCAATGGCCCGGGCGGCGGCGGTTTTCATCGGCTCGGTGATCTCGCTGGCCCGGGCATCAAGGGCGCCGCGAAAGATCCCAGGAAAGCAGAGCACATTATTGATCTGGTTGGGATAGTCCGACCGTCCGGTGGCCAGGATCCGCACGTAGGGCAGCGCATCCTCGGGCGAGACCTCCGGATCTGGATTGGCCATCGCGAACACGATCGGGTCCCGGTTCATGCGCGCCAACGCCTCGGCGGCCATCACCCGACCGCCGCTCAGGCCGATGAGGATGTCGGCGCCCTCGATCACGTCGATGGGGGCGCCGCCGCGCCGCTCGTCGTTAGTCTTCTCAGCCAGGGTGCGTTTGGCGGCGGGCATGGTGCCATCGAGGTAGTCGGGCCGGTCGGTGTGCACGGCGCCACGCGAGTCACAGCCGATCAGGTTGCGAACGCCGGCCTCGAGCAGGATCTTGGAGACGGCGATCCCCGCGGCGCCGAGACCGACCACGACCACCCGTACGTCTCCGATCCGCTGCCCGGTGACGGTGAGCGAATTGAGCAGCGCGGCCAGCACGACCACCGCGGTGCCGTGCTGATCGTCGTGGAAGACCGGGATGTCTAGCTCGGCCTTGAGCCGGTCCTCGATCTCAAAGCAGCGCGGGGCGGAGATGTCCTCGAGGTTGATGCCTCCGAAGCCGGGCGCGATCGCCTTGACCGCGGCCACGATCTCGTCGGGGTCCTGAGTGTCCAGACATATAGGAAATGCATCAACGCCCGCGAACTCCTTGAACAGCACCGCCTTGCCCTCCATCACCGGCATCGCCGCCCGAGGGCCGATGTTGCCCAGCCCCAGCACCGCGGACCCGTCGGACACGACCGCCACCGTGTTGCGCTTGATCGTGTACTGAAAGACCTTGTCGGGATCCTCGGCAATCGCGCTGCAGACGCGGGCCACGCCCGGGGTGTAGGCCATCGAGAGATCGTCGCGGGTCTTCAGCGGGCTCTTGTTGAGGACCTCGATCTTGCCTCCGATGTGGAGCATGAAGGTACGGTCGGTGGTGTCGAGGACGCGGGCGCCGGGGATCCGGTTGACGGCCTCACTGAGCCGGGGCCAGTCGGTGGCGTCTCCGGTCTCGACGGTGATGTCGCGGACCGTGTGGGCGCCTTCGACGTGGACGAGGTCAACGGCGCCGATCGTGCCGCCCGCTTCGCCGATCGCGCTCGCCACCTTGCCGAGCATGCCGGGGAGATGATCGATCTCCACCCGCAGGGTGAGGCTGTACTGGGCGCTGGGCGTGGAGGCCATATCGCGGCCATCTTATGCCTCCGCGAGCCAGGCACCACCGAGGCGCGAGATAGGCTCAGGCGAGCATGGCCGACGAGCTCTTTCTAATCGATGGCAACAGCCTCGCCTACCGGGCCTTCTTCGCCTTGCCCGAGTCGATCGCCACCTCCACCGGGGTGCCGACCAACGCGATCTTCGGCTTCGCCTCGATGCTGGTCAAGATCCTCACCGACTACGGCCCCAAGGCGACAGTCGTGGTCTGGGACGCCGGGTCGAGCGGGCGCAAGGAGGTCTACTCCGAGTACAAGGCCCAGCGTTCGAGCCGGCCGGATCTGCTCAAGGAGCAGTGGCCGCATCTCGAACCGCTCGTGGATGCCTTCGGCTATCGCAACCTCAAGGTGGAGGGCTATGAGGCCGACGACGTGATCGCCTCGATCGCCGAGCGGGCCAAGGCCGCCGACCCCCCGGTCGACGTGATGGTCGTGACCGGGGACCGCGACGCCTATCAGCTCGTCGACGACGGCGTGAAGATCATGACCACCTCGCGGGGCATCACCGACACCCGCGTCTACGACCGCGAGGGGGTGATCGACCGCTACGGCATCCCACCCGAGTTGGTGCCCGATTTCATCGGGCTCAAGGGCGACACCAGCGACAACATCCCCGGCGTGCCCGGAATCGGCGACAAGACGGCCGCCGATCTCCTCCAGCGCTTCGGTTCGCTTGAGCAGGTCCTGGACAGCGTCGACCAGATCAGCGGCGCCAAGCGCAAGGAGAATCTGATCAACCACGCCGATGACGCCCGCGTCTCCAAGCAGCTTGCCACCGCCAAACGCGACATTCCGGTCGATCTCGACGTGACCAGCTTCGTGTCCGCCGATCCCGATCGCTCCCGGCTGCGCGAGGTGTTTCGCGAGTTCGAGCTCCGCGACCCGCTGCGTCGGCTCGAGGAGGCCCTCGGCTCGGCCGAGGCTGCCGCCCCCGCGCCGGCCACCGCTGCGCAGTCGCTCACTGCCAGCGTGCGCCAGGGCTCCTTGGC
>JBAVWI010000161.1:0-15867 GCA_049697735.1 Solirubrobacteraceae bacterium | reverse complement strand
TCCCGCGGGGAGCGCGCGTTCGACATCTACAGCCGTCTGCTCAATGAGCGGATTGTCTTCCTCGGCACCCCCGTCGACGACCAGATCGCCAACCTGATCGTCGCCCAGCTCCTGCACCTGGAGTCCGAGGACCCCGATAAGGACATCTCGCTGTACATCAACTCGCCCGGCGGCTCGGTCTACGCGGGCCTCGCGATCTACGACACGATGCAGTTCGTCAAGCCCGCCGTGCAGACGATCTGCGTCGGCATCGCGATGTCGATGGGCGCGCTGCTGCTGGCCGGCGGCGCGGAGGGCAAGCGCATGGCGCTGCCCAACGCGAAGATCCTGATCCACCAGGTCTCCTCGAGCTTCCAGGGCCAGGCGACCGACATCGAGATTCACGCCAAGGAGATCATCGACGTGCGCCAGCGCCTCGATGAGATCATCGCCAAGCACACTAAAAAGGATCTCGCGGACGTGCGCAAAGACACCGAGCGCGACTACTTCATGAGCTCGGAGGAGGCCAAGGCGTACGGCATAATCGACAGGGTCATCTCCGAGCACTAGGACGAGCTGACGTGGCCAGGCCAACCGACTCAAACGAGCAGCTCCTCTGCAGCTTCTGCGGCAAGTCCCAGCGGCAGGTCAAGAAGCTGATCGCCGGCCCCGGCGTCTACATCTGCGACGAGTGCATCGACCTCTGCAACGAGATCATCGACGAGGAGCTCTCCGCTCCCCCCACGTTCGACCTCGAGAACCTGCCCAAGCCGCGCGAGATCTACGACGTGCTCAACGAGTACGTGGTCGGCCAGGAGCAGGCCAAGCGCTCACTCTCAGTGGCCGTCTACAACCACTACAAGCGCGTCCAGATGATGCAGTCCGATGAGAACGACATCGAGCTGCAGAAATCGAACATCCTCCTGCTCGGCCCGACCGGCTGCGGCAAGACCCTGCTCGCCCAGACACTGGCCAAGATCCTCAACGTCCCGTTCGCGATCGCCGATGCGACCGCGCTGACCGAGGCGGGCTATGTCGGCGAGGACGTGGAGAACATCCTGCTGAAGCTGATCCAGGCCGCCGACTACGACGTCAAGAAGGCCGAGACGGGGATCATCTACATCGACGAGGTGGACAAGATCGCCCGCAAGGCCGACAATCCCTCCATCACTCGCGATGTGTCGGGCGAGGGTGTGCAGCAGGCGCTTCTGAAGATCCTCGAGGGCACCACCGCCTCGGTTCCGCCGCAGGGGGGTCGCAAGCATCCCCATCAGGAGTTTCTGTCCATCGACACCACCAACGTGCTGTTCATCTGCGGCGGGGCGTTCGCCAACCTCGACCGGGTCATCGAGCGGCGCATCGGCCATCAGGGCGTCGGCTTCGGCGCCGCGATCCAGACCAAGGAACAGCGCGATCTCGGGGGGTTGTTTGAGCACTGCCTGCCTGAGGACCTGATCCAGTACGGCCTGATCCCGGAGTTCATCGGCCGGCTGCCGGTCATGTCGGCGATCCATCAGTTGTCGCGTGATGAGCTCATGCAGATCCTCACCGAGCCGCGCAACGCGCTGGTCAAGCAGTTCCAGCGCTTCTTTCAGTTCGACGGGATTGAGCTCGTGTTCGCCGACGAGGCGCTGTTCTCGATCGCCAACCGGGCGCTCGAGCGCGAGACCGGGGCCCGTGGCCTGCGCTCGATCATCGAGGAGGTCCTGCTCGAGGTCCAGTTCGAGCTGCCGTCGCGTCGCGACGTCGAGAAGTGCGTGGTCACCCGCGACACGATCGACAAGAACATCTCGCCGACGCTGGTCACGGTGGCTGCGCCCGACGAGGACGAGGCCGCAGCCTGAATCCTCACGCGCCCGGCTCCGGGCGCGTCACACAGGGGTCCGGGAGGGGGCGAGATGGCTGACCTAGACTCTCGCATCCGATGACGGATCTGCAACGGACAACCCGCTATGACCCGGGCGACGTCGAGCCCCGGATCATGAAGAAGTGGCTTGATTCCGGGATCTTTCACCCTCCCGCAGAGGGAAGCGCGGAGGAGAACTACTCGCTCGCGATCCCGCCGCCCAACGTGACCGGCGTGCTGCACATGGGGCACGCGCTCAACAACACGATCCAGGACTGCCTGGCGCGTCGCAACCGTCAGCTCGGCCGCCGTACGAAGTGGATCCTGGGGACCGATCACGCCGGCATTGCCACTCAGACCCAGGTCGAGCGCGCGCTGCAACGGGAGGGACTGAGCCGGACCGAGCTCGGGCGCGAGCGCTTCGAGCAGCGGGTCTGGGAATGGCGCCAGCAGTACGGCGGCACGATCATCGAGCAGCTCAAGCGGCTGGGGGCTTCGGCTGACTACGCCGAGGAGCGCTTCACGCTCGACGAGGCCTACGTACAGGCGGTGCTCAAGGTGTTCGTGGCCCTCTACGAGAAGGGCTACATCTACCGCGACCGCTACATGGTCAACTGGGACCCGGGGAGTGGCTCGGCGATCTCTGATCTCGAGGTCGAGCCCCGCGAGGTCACCGACACCCTCTACTACATCGACTATCCGCTCGCCTCGGGCTCGGGCGCGATCACAGTCGCCACCGTCCGGCCCGAGACGATGCTCGCCGACACCGCGATTGCGGTTCATCCCGGGGACGAGCGCTACCGCCGACTGATCGGTGAGAAGGCGATCCTGCCTCTGGTCGGGCGCAAGCTGCGGATCATCGCCGACGAGTACGTCAAGCCCGAGTTCGGTACCGGGGCGCTCAAGATCACCCCCGCCCATGACCCCAACGACTTTGAGATCGGTCGCCGCCACGGACTCGGCCAGCCGCAGGTCATCGGCGAGGATGGGCGCATCACCGCCGAGGCTCCCGACCGCTTCGCGGGGCTGCCGATCGCCGAAGCCCAGCAGGCGGTGATCGCCGAGCTCGAGGCCCAGGGACTGATCGCCCGCACCGAAGCGCTGACTCACACCGTCCCCTTCTCGCACCGGTCGGGCGAGCGGATCGAGCCGCTGATCTCACTGCAGTGGTTTATGGCCATGGACGAGCTGGCCAAGCCGGCCATCGAAGCCGTGACCAGCGGCCGGGTGCGTTTTTACCCTCCCAATCACCAGCGCGTCTACCTGGACTGGATGGAGAACATCCGTCCTTGGTGCATCTCGCGCCAGCTTTGGTGGGGTCACCGGCTGCCGGTCTGGTACCGCGGCCATGAGACCTACGTGGCAACCAAGCCGCCGCGTGGAGAGGGGTGGACTCGCGATCCCGATGTGCTCGACACCTGGTTCTCGAGCGCGTTGTGGCCCTTTGCCACCCTCGGCTGGCCCGAGGAGACCCCGAGCCTGCGGGCTTTCTATCCCACCGATGCGCTGGTAACCGGCCGAGACATCATCTTCCTGTGGGTGGCGCGGATGATCATGATGGGGCTCGAGTTCACCGGCTCAGAGCCGTTCTCCGACGTCCACATCACCGCCATCATCCAGGCTCCCGACGGTCGCCGCATGTCGAAGTCTCTGGGCACCGGGATTGACCCCCTGGACCTGATCGAGGGCGGTCCGCGGCCGCCCGTGTTCGCCACCGGCGGCAAGCCCGCCGGCGATTTCCCCGCCTACGGCGCTGACGCTGTCCGCTGGGGGCTGCTGGCCATGTCCTCCGGCCAGGACGTGCGCTTCGCCGAGGCCAAGGTCGCCCAGGGTCAGCAGCTGACCAACAAGCTCTGGAACGCGGCCCGGCTGATTCTCCTCGGGGTCGGGGGGGCGGGGGGCGACATCCGGGCGGCGGTCGCCCCGAGCGAGCCCGAGGATCGCTGGATCCTGTCCCGGCTGGCCCGCGCCCAGGCCGCGGTCTGGGAGCGGATCGACCGCTATGACTTCTCGCACGCAGCCCTCGCGCTTTACGACTTCGTGTACGGCGAGCTGTGCGACTGGTATCTGGAGCTGGTCAAGCCCCGTCTGCGGGCCCGCGAGGCCGATCTCGGCCCCACCCTGGTGCACGTGCTGACCGAGACTGTGGCCCTCGCGCATCCGCTGATCCCGTTTGAGACCGAGGAGATCTACGCCCACATCCCGGGCGCCGAGGGCCTGCTCGCGGCGAGGACCACGAGTCCTCCCGGCGCTCCCGATCCCATCGCCGAGGAGGGGATCGGCAGGATGATCGAGGCCGTCCAGGCCCTGCGCACCTGGCGTGACGTGGCCGAGGTCAAGGCTGGTTCCGTGCTCGCCGCCGAGCTGCGGGCGACGGGTTACGAGGACACCGCCGCCCATCTCGCCCGGCTCGCTCGACTTGACTTTGTCGCCGGCGACGGCGCCGAGACGAACGGCACCGAGGCGGCGGCAAGCGTGCCCATCCCTGGCGGCAGCGTGGAGATCCTGGCCGCCGAAGACGTGGATCTCGGGGCGGCCGAGCGCAAGCGCGCCGAGCGGCGGGGAAAGCTCGAGGTCGAGATCGAGCGGGCGGAGCGCAAGCTCGCCAACCAGGGCTTCGTGGCCAAGGCCCCCGAGTCCGTGGTGGCGGCCGAGCGCGAGAAGCTCGGCCGCCTGCAGGCGGAGCTGCAGACGCTGTGAACAAGGCGGCGAGCGGGGCGGCCGGATCAACCCGGGGGTCGCGGTGAACGCGGAGCAGGCCGAGCGCTACCTGCTCTCGCTGGAGCTGTTCGGCATGCGCTTCGGTCTGGAGCGAATGCGCCGCTTGATGACGGCCCTTGGCCATCCCGAGCGGCGGTTTGACTCCATTCACGTGGTAGGCACCAACGGCAAGTCCTCGACGGTGAGGATGATCGCCGCCATCCTGAGCAAACACGGGTTGCGGACCGGCGCCTACCTTTCACCGCACCTGATCTCCTTCGGGGAGCGGATCCGCATCGCGGACGCGGACCTCGAGCCGGATCGCTTCGCCCGCGCCGTCACGCGCGCCGCTCGGGCCGTCGAGCTGGTGGATCGGTCTGCCCCCAGTGACGACCGCGTCACCCAGTTCGAGGCCCTGACCGCCGCCGCGTACTCCGAGCTGGCCGAACAGGGCGTGGAGGTGGCGGTGATCGAGGCGGGGCTGGGCGGTCGCTATGACGCCACCAACGTGATCCCCTCCCGAGTTCAGGTTCTGACCAGTGTCGGTCTCGAGCACACGCGCTGGCTGGGCCCGACGTTGACCGACATCGCGGGGGAAAAGCTCGCCGTCGTCAACCGTTCGGCGACCCTGGTGCTCGGCGCGGGCCTGGACCCCGAGGTCCGTCGCGTGGCCGAACGGGTGGCTGGCGATCGCAACGCGAAGATCGTCACCGCCGCTACGGATGCCGGGGTGCGGGTCGGCGCTCCGGGCGCCTACCAGCGCCGCAACTTCGCCCTGGCCGTCGCCGCTGCCCAGGCCTTCTTGGGCGAGCTCGACGATCGAGCGGTGGCCGCCGCGGCTGCCGAGGTCCGCGTGCCGGGGCGGCTGCAACAGGTGGGCACCGCGCCGCTCACCCTGCTTGACGGGGCCCACAACCCGGATGGGATCCGGGCCCTGGTCGAATCCCTGAGCGAGCTGGCGGGTCAGTATGAGCCGACGGTGGCCGTGCTCTCGATCCTCGAGGACAAGGATGCCGCCGGGATGCTCAGCGCGCTCTTGCCGGCTTGTAATGCGCTGATCGTCACCAGCAGTCAGAATCCCCGGGCCTTGCCGCCCGCCACCCTGCTGTCGCTCACCTCCCAGCTGAACGGTCCGCCGGCCGAGATCGTCCCCGAGCCTCGGCGAGCTCTCGCGCGCGCCCGCGAGATGGCTGGACCCGACGGCCTGGTGGTTGTCACCGGGTCGATCTATCTGATCGCTGAGCTCCTCGCTCCGGTGCGCGGCCGACGGGCTTCAGTCCTGTGAACGAGCCCGACGATCAGCCTCGCTTTCTGACCATGATCGGGCTGGTGGCGCTGGTCGTGGCAGTCGTCATCCTGGTCTTCTTCGGTATCGGGTACTTGTTCGGACGCGCTTTCCTGTAGCAATCCTCATCCACGCTACGAGGAATGGAGACCTCGACGGCGTACCTAAAGGAGCGAAACCATTGCGGCGCCCACTACACTCGCCTCCCTAATGCTGCCCTACGCAATCTTTGGCATCCACAACAGCGCGCTGAATCTGGCCGTCGAGCTGGTCGTGCTCTTCCTGGTCGTCATCTGGCTGGCCATGGTCTATTGGACTTACGCCGACGCCCGGCGCCGGATCGCCGATCCTCTGCTCATCGGCTGCGCGACCGCCGCGTCTTTGTTTCCGTTCGTGGGAACGATCGTCTACATGATCGTGCGTCCTCCCGAGTATCTGGACGACGTGCGCGAGCGCGAGCTCGAGATGCAGGCCGCCGAAGCGCGTCTGGCCGAACTTGGCTACCACCTGTGCCCCCACTGCGACTACGAGGTGGAGAAGGACTTCCTGCGCTGCCCCAACTGCATGCGCAAGCTGAAGGATCCTTGCCAGTCGTGCGGACGCCCGCTTGACCCGACGTGGAAGGTCTGTCCGTTCTGCGAGACGGAGATCGGCGTGGCCGCGCCCGCCCCGAGGCGCCAACGCCGGCGTCCTCGCGAGGCCGCCCCCTCGGAGACTGCCGCCGAGCAGCCTTCGACCACCTGATCCGCATCCCCTCTCCCAGGAAGGACCGCCGCCGTGGAGCGCACGCTCATCCTCGTCAAACCCGATGCCTTTGCCCGCAACCTGACGGGAGAGATCATCGCCCGATTCGAGCGCAAGGGACTGCGCTTGGCAGCGCTCAAACAGATGACCATGACCCCCGAGCTGGCTGCCCAGCACTACGCCGAGCACGAGGGCAAGCCGTTCTTCGGGGAGTTGGTGGACTTCATCACCTCGGGGCCGCTGGTCGCCATGGTCCTCGAAGGCGAGCACGCGATCATCGCTGCCCGGCAGGTGATCGGGGCCACCAACCCGCTCGAGGCCAACAC
Source organism: Solirubrobacteraceae bacterium (assembly GCA_049697735.1). Taxonomy (GTDB): domain Bacteria; phylum Actinomycetota; class Thermoleophilia; order Solirubrobacterales; family Solirubrobacteraceae; genus Palsa-465. The sequence goes on along the minus strand of JBAVWI010000161.1, from coordinate 8,987 downwards.
CGGCTCGATCCGCGGCGATTACGCCCTCGCGGTCGGTCAGAACATGGTGCATGGCTCCGACGCGCCTGAATCGGCGGCCCGCGAGGTCGGGCTGTTCTTCGGCGACTTGGGCTGAGCCGCTCGCGATCCGCTTCGCTTGTGGGCGCCCGCCGCCTGATCCTCGCCTCGCGCTCCCCCCAGCGGCGCGACATCCTGAACCAGATCGGGGTGCAGGTCGAGATCCGCGTGCCCGGCGTGGAGGAATTGACCTCGGGACCGCCCGAGGAGGTGGTGCTCGAGAATGCTTACCGCAAGGCGGTCGCCGTCGCGGCCGACGCGGATCCCGACGGCCCGGCCGTGCTCGGGGTGGACACGATCGTGGCTCTGGGCGCGACGATCTACGGTCAGCCCTCAGACCAGGCCCACGCGGCGCAGATGCTGACTGCGCTCGGTGGGCGCATCCACCGGGTCCTCAGTGGCGTGTGCCTGATCGCCGGGGGACGACCGGTGACTGCAGTGGCCGTGACGGCGGTCGAGTTCCGATCCCTATCGCCCGACCTGCTCAGCTGGTATCTGGCCACCGGTGAATGGAGCGGTCGGGCGGGGAGCTACGCGATCCAGGGTCACGGTGCGGTGCTGGTGAAAAGAATCGAGGGCGACTATCTCAACGTCGTCGGCCTGCCCGTGAGCACCCTGTTGGAGCTCGCCCCGGACCTGATCGCGGCCTGATCCTGTTTCCGGTAACCGAATTTCCAGGGTTTTTCCCCGGTTAGATCCGCTCACGGCAGGTCTGGACCCAGAGCCTTTCGATACACTCACGGTCGGACGGAGCTGGCAGCCAGGTGCGGTCAAGTCTGCTTATCGCCGCCTCGTCCACGCTTCCAGCTACCTACTTTCCATATGGGCTTCTTTACGTATCTGACCGGTTTCGGCGGCCGCGACATGGCGGTCGACCTCGGCACGGCCAACACCCTCGTATATGTACGGGGACGGGGGATCGTGCTGTCTGAGCCGAGCGTGGTGGCGGTCGATTCCCGCACCGGGGAGGTCCACGCGGTGGGCATCGAGGCCAAGCGGATGCTGGGGCGCACCCCGGGCACGATCTCGGCCATCCGGCCGCTCAAGGACGGCGTGATCGCCGACTTCGAGGTCACCGAGGAAATGCTCCGTCACTTCATCCAGAAGGTCCACCAGAACCGCTGGGCTCACCCGCGTGTCGTGGTCTGCGTCCCCAGCGGCGTGACCGGAGTCGAGAAGCGAGCCGTCGAGGAGGCCTGCCTGTCCGCTGGAGCCCGCCAGGCCTACCTGATCGAGGAGCCGATGGCGGCTGCAATCGGAGCCGGGCTGCCGGTCGGTGAGCCGACGGGCTCGATGGTGGTCGACATCGGAGGCGGGACCAGCGAGGTGGCGGTGATCTCGTTGGGCGGTATCGTCGTCTCGCAGTCCATCCGGGTGGGAGGCGACGAGCTCGACGAGGCGATCATCAACTACGTCAAGCGTGAGTACAAGCTCCTGATCGGCCAGCAGACAGCCGAGGAGGTCAAGCTCGAGATCGGCTCTGCGTTCAAGATGCCCGAGGAGGTTCAGGCCGAGATTCGGGGCCGCGACATGGTCTCCGGGCTCCCCAAGACCGTGATCCTGACCAGCGAGGAGATCCGGGGGGCGCTGGAGGAGCCGGTCTCGCAGATCATCGACGCCGTCAAGCAGACGCTCGACCGCACTCCACCCGAGCTCGCCTCCGACATCATGGATCGTGGCATCATGCTGGCCGGAGGCGGTTCGCTGCTACAGGGCATAGAGGAGCGTTTGCGTCATGAGACGCAGATGCCCGCGCATCTGGCGGAATCTCCGCTGACGTGCGTTGCGGTCGGGTCAGGACGTTCGCTCGAGGAGTTCGAAGCGATCCACCGTTCGAGCAAGAATTCGCGCAACCGTCGTCGCCGGTACTAGGTTCCCCGAGAATCAAGCTGCCGGAGCGTTCGGAGCAAACTTGAGGACAAACAACACGTGCATGACAAACAGGTTCGCCGTCGACGTGCAGTGCTGGCACTGCTCGTCGGCATCTCCCTGATCCTGCTGACCGCCTACTTCGGCGAGTCGCCTTCCAGCCCGCTGCATAACGTGCAGCGCGGGATTGTCGAGGTGATCTCGCCGGTCCAGTCTGGGGCGAGCAAGGTCCTCTCGCCGGTCAAGGACATCGCCGGCTGGTTCTCGGACACGCTGCAGGCCAAGTCCCAGCGCGACCAGCTGCGCAGGCAGGTCGCCAAGCTCACCCGCCAGGCCGACTACTACCGCCAGCAGGCGATCCTCGCCCAGCAGCTGCAAAAGCAGGTGGGGCTCGACGCCAGCAACTCGATCAGCGCGTATCAGCCGGTCGGCGCCAACGTGATCGGGCGCGATCCCACCCTCTGGTATCAGACCATCACGGTTGACCGGGGCTCAGACGACGGGGTCACGCTCAACGATCCGGTCACCGGGGACGGTGCCCTGATTGGCAAGGTGACCACGGTCGACGCGACCGTGTCTGTCGTCACCCTGATCACCGACCACACCTACGCCGTCACCGCCCAGGTGCAGGACGGCAGCGGCGACACCGGCGTGCTCGTCCCCGCGGTTGGCACCCCCGGCCAGATGCTGCTTCAGGACCTTCCCGCTCACGCCTCCATCCAGGGCGGCGAGCAGGTCGTCACGGCTGGGTTCAAGGACCCGTCCAACCCAGCTCTGAACTCGCTCTATCCGCCGGGATTGCCGATCGGCCAGGTTTCCAACGCGAACCAGAGCAACCTGCTCAACAACCAGCAGGTCCAGGTCCAGCCCGCGGCGGACCTCCGGCATTTGTCAGCGGTACAGATTTTGACCCGGCCCCACGCCGGCACGGCGCGGGCCCAGGTATCAGGCGGATGACGGACTCGCTCAAGCTGCCGCTGCGCCTGATCGCGCTGGCTCTGGTGACGGTGGTCGTCCAGGAGTCGGCGGTGTCGCAGATCTCGATCTTCGGGATCAGCGCCGACCTGACGCCGCTCGTGGTCATGTCGGTCGGGCTCCTGGCCGGCTCGATGCCGGGCGCGATCATGGGCTTCGGGACCGGGCTGCTCGTCGACACCGTACTCGTCCAGACCCTGGGCATCACCTCCCTGCTCTACATACCGATCGGCTACTGGGCCGGGCGGTTGCGCGAGCTGCGTGATCCCGCCCACGGCCTGGTCCCCCTCGCGGCCGGCGCGGCTGCAACTGCCGTGGCCGGGATCGGGATGACCGTCATCCAGTTCCTGCTCGGCGTCGAGTCACCGGTCAGCTGGCTGCTGCTCCAGCAGATCTTCGTCACCGTGCTCGTCAACACCCTGATCGCACTCCCGGTGTACGCCTTGGTGCGCCGGATCGTGCTCCCTGCGCTGCCCGACGATCCGCGTCGTAGGCGCCGCCGGGCCTACACGACCGGTGGCCTGAGCCCGCTGCAGTCGCCGTCCCAGCGGCTGGGCCCGATGACCCGAGGTCCGTCTCAGTGATCCAGGTACCCGACGATCGCCGGCCCCCGATGACCCCCCAGCTCGCCCTGCGCGTGGCTGTCGTGGGGAGCTTCGCGCTCGCCATGTTCGCGATCATCTTCTTCCGCCTGTGGTTCCTGCAGGTGCTCTCCGGCGACCAGTACCTCCGCGCCGCCACCGTCAATCGGGTCCGTAACATCGCCATCGCCGCCCAGCGCGGTGACATCCTGGACCGCAGCGGCAATATCCTCGTCGACAGCCGCCAGGCCCTCGCGGTCCAGATTTCCCCCCCCGACCTGCCCACCTCACCGGCCGCCCAGCGCAGGCTCTACCGCCGCCTGGCCCAGGTGCTCCAGCTTCCCACCCAGCGCCAGCGCTGCTCGGTGCCAGGGGTCGGTGTGCGGCGCCTGGCTGCCGTCCCGTGCGACGTGGCCAAGCAGCTGGCGATCCTCCCCTACGCCAACGTGACCCTCAAGACCGACGTCCCGCGGCAGGTCCAGTTCTATCTGGCCGAGCGCCAGAGCCAGTTCCCGGCCGTGACCGTACAGAAGGTCTATCTGCGCAACTACCCGCTCCGCGGCCTCGCCGCGCAGCTGTTCGGCACCGTGGGCCCGATCAACGCCCAGGAGGTCACGCAGAAGGCCTACCGGGGGATCTCGCCCAACGCGATCATTGGGCAGTCCGGTCTCGAGGCAGCCTATGACCACTTCCTCCGCGGGAGCAACGGCGCCGAGACGGTCCAGGTCGATTCGCTCGGCCAGCCGACGGGCCAGATCTCGCAGACGCCGCCCGTGGCCGGGCACAACCTCGCCCTGTCGCTGGACGAGAAGCTCCAGCGTGTCGGCCAGAACGCCCTGCAGACCGCGCTCAACTCCAACTACCCCGCCAACGGCGGGGCCTTCGTGGCCATGAACCCCCAGGACGGATCGATCTACGCGATGGGCTCCCTGCCCACCTACGACCCCAGCGTGTTCACCTCCAACTTGTCCAAGGCCACTTACCAGCGCCTGATCTCCAAGACCAACAACTACCCGCTGATCAACCGCGCGATAGACAGCGCCGGCCCGACCGGCTCGACCTTCAAGCCGATCACCGCGACCGCGGCGCTGCAAAGCGGAAGCTGGACTACAAGTTCGATCTACGACGACACCGGGTCCTTCTGTACGTCGCCCGGGGTCTGCCGTCACAACGCCGGCAACGCCTCCAACGGTCCTCTCGACCTCGTCAACGCGATCCGGGTCTCGTCGGACACCTTCTTCTACAACCTGGGCGCGCGGACCAACGTCGCCAATCCCCTCACCCAGCCCCGGGGCGGACCGCTGCAAACCTGGGCGCGGCGTTTCGGCATCGGGCAGCCGACCGGGGTCGATCTCCCGGGCGAGCTGCAGGGGACCTTGCCCTCGCCGGCCTGGCGCGCGCGTCGCGACCAGCTCGAGCTCGACTGCGAAAACGCCACCGGGCCGTACAAGGGCAGGGCCAAGCACACCAGCTGCGGGATCGCCGATGGCCGTCCATGGTCGATGGGCGACAACATCAACCTCGCCGTCGGCCAGGGCGACGTACAGGTCACCCCGCTGCAGCTCGCCGTCGCCTACTCAGCGCTGGCCAACAACGGCACGATCGTCCGCCCTCACGTGGGCCTCTCGATCCGGACCCAGGACGGGACGGTGCTGCAGAACATCAACCCGCCACCCTCGCGTCACATCAACATCGACCCGCTCTACCTGGAGACGATCCGCGCCGGTCTGCGGGCTGCGGCCTCGCAACCCGGCGGCACCTCGGCTGACGTCTTCTCCAAGTTCCCCGAGCAGGTCTACGGCAAGACGGGAACGGCGCAGTACAACGGCCAGCAGGACTACTCCTGGTATGCCTGCTTCGTCCCTGCCAGCGCGACGACCAAACCGATCGTCGTCGTCGTGCACGTCGAGCAGGGCGGCTTCGGTGCCGTGGCGGCCGCGCCGGTCGCGCGTCAGATCCTCTCGCAATGGTTCTTCGGCAAGCCGGGTCCATATGTGGTCGGGAGCTCGAAGACACTATGAGCGCGACACCCATCCAGACCGGTGAGGAGGTCGCCGTGGCGCGGCCCCGGATCATGCTCAGGCTCGATCCCCTGCTGCTGCTGGGGGCGTTAGGCCTGATCGCCTGCTCTCTGATCACCCTGCGCGACGCGATTCACAACACGACGCTGATGGACCGGCAGGCGATCTACGCCGGACTCGGCCTGCTCGTGGTCCTGGTCCTCAGTCGCATCGACTATTCGCGGTTGCGCGAATACAAGTTCGGGCTCTTCGGGGCCATGGTGGCACTGAACCTGGTCGTGTACGGGATGCCACCGATCGCCGGGGCCCGGCGGTGGATTCCGCTGCCCCTCATGGAGTTCCAGTCCTCGGAGTTCGGCAAGCTGCTCGTGATCGTGGCCCTCGCTGCCTTCGCGGTGGACCGCTCGCGGCGCCTGGACGAGCGCCGGACCACGGCTCGGATCATGTTGCTGGCCCTGATTGCCGCGATGCTCGTGATCCCTCAGCCCGACCTCGGCACGGGCATGGTCTACGTGGCCATCGGCTTCAGCGTGCTCTTCTTCGCCGGCACCCCCTGGAAGCAGCTCACCGGCCTCGTGGTCCTGTTCGTGGCCGCGCTCACCTTTGCCCTGGCGGCCGCGCCGGCCCTCGGGCTGCACCCCCTCAGCCATTACCAAGAGCAGCGCCTGGTGGGGTTCCTGAACCCATCCAGTGACCCCCAGGGCGCCACCTACAACATTCACCAATCCCTGATCGCAATCGGGTCGGGGCAGAAGACCGGTCGCGGAGTCAACGCGACTCAGACCACTCAGGGCTTCCTCTCGGCCAACGACACGGACTTCGTGTTCGCGGCCGTGGGCGAGACCTATGGATTCGTCGGCGCGGCGGTGGTGCTGTCTCTGTACGCGCTGCTGATCTGGCGGACGCTGCGAATCCTGACCATGGCCAAGAACCTGTACGGCACGCTGATCGCCGGCGGCATCCTCTCGATGCTCATGTTCCAGGTCTTCATCAACATCGGGATGACGGTCGGGATCATGCCCATCACGGGCGTCCCGTTACCCCTGCTCAGCTACGGCGGGTCGTCGGTAATCGTCACCTTCATCGCCATCGGACTGCTGCAGTCGATCTACATCCAGGCACGGATTGCGTCGACTGGTAAGTCCCGGGCGCTACTTTCGTAATGCCGCCTCGCGCTCATATTGCGCGCGGCACCAATTTCCAAAGGACTGAATGAAAATTGAAGAAGCAAGTGCTGGTCAGTGTCGATCGGGGGGAGACCCGGGTCGCGCTGCTGGAGGCGACGGGCACCGTCGCGCCGCGCAAACCCGCTCAGAGCGCCTCGCGCCGCAAACGCAAGCCCGCCGGGCGCGTCGGCCCGGATCCGGGCTACAGCGTCGCCGAGCTCTATCTGGAGCGACGCGGTAACCGCTCGATCGTCGGCAACATCTACAAGGGCCGGGTCGACAACGTCCTGGCCGGGCTCGAGGCGGCATTCGTCGACATCGGGCTGGAGAAGAACGGCTTCCTGCACGTCGACGAGATCGTGCTCCCGGGTGTTGACGCTCCGCGGCGCGGCCGTGGGGGGGCGCGCGACGGGCGGCAGATCACCGACATGCTCAAGCCCGGCCAGGAGATCGTCGTCCAGGTGGTCAAGGATCCCCTCAAGACCAAGGGCGCCCGCCTGTCGATGGACCTCACGATCGCCGGTCGCTACATGGTCTATGCGCCGTACGGCGAAGGCGTCGGGGTGTCCCGGCGGCTGGACGAGAAGGAACGCGAGCGCCTGCGCAAGGAGGCGTCCAAGCTTGACCTGGAGGGAGCCGGGGCGATCATCCGCACCGCCGCTCATGGCGCCAAGCGCGCCGACCTCGAGCGCGAGCTGGTCTATCTGTTCAAGCTCGGCGAGGTGCTCCAGAAGCGAGTCCGGGAGAGCACCGCGCCCGCCCTCGTCTTCCAGGAGGCCGACCTGTCGGTGCGGGTGGTGCGAGACATCTTCTCGGCCGACTTCGAGCGCGCCGTGGTCGACGATCCCAAGCAGCATCACCGCCTGCTCTCGTTCTTCTCCCGCACGGCTCCGGAGCTGGTGGAGCACGTCGAGCTGTGGGACGAGCCCACGCCCCTGTTCGACGCCTTCGGGGTCGAGCAGGTGCTCGACTCCACGCTCTCGCGTCGAGTCGATCTGCCCAGCGGGGGCTATCTGGTGATCGACTACGCCGAGGCACTGACCGTGATCGACGTCAACTCCGGCTCGTTTATCGGCCGCGGGAAGGGCGCCAGGCTCGAGGACACGATCACCAAGACCAACCTCGAGGCGGCCGAGGAGGTCGTCCGCCAGCTGCGCCTGCGGGACATCGGCGGGATCATCGTCATCGACTTCATCGACATGGCGCGGGCCCGTAACCGCGACACCGTCCTCAAGACGCTGCGCAAGGCGCTCGACGAGGACCGGACCAAGACCTTCGTGGTCGAGATCTCGCCGCTGGGGCTGGTGGAGATGACGCGCCAGAACGTGACCGAAGGCGTCCGCGAGATCATGACCCGGCCCTGCCCGACATGCGATGGCGAGGGCGTGATCAAGTCCGAGGAGACGATCGCGATCGAGTTCGAGCGACGGATGCGCGATCTCGCCAAGGAGACCGCGGCCGATGCGCTGCTGATCCAGATGAACCCGCGGGTCAGTGCCGAGTTCACGGGCAACGAGGCGCGGGTCCTGCACGCGATCGAAGAGGAGACCGGCAAGTGGTTTCACTTCGAGGGCTCCGAGGGCCTGCCCCTGGAGCACTTCGCGGTCCTGCTCGAGGGCGACCGTGAGCAGGTGCTCGAGCGGGCGCTGCCGTTCCGCGAGGGCGAGGAGGTGCACGTCGAGATCGTGGAGCCGCACATGTACAGCCCCGGCGACGCCGTCGCCAAGATCGACGGTTACATCATCTCGATCCGCGGTGGCACCAAGTACGTCGGTCAGAAGCACATGGTGCGCATCGAGGAGGTCGGTCGGACCTCGGCGATCGCCTCGCTGGTCGACACGCCGGGTTCCCACGACGGGGACGGGTCCGGCGATTCCGACGATGACGTAGAATCGAGGTCTCGGCGTCGCGGCCGCAGAGGCGGGCGACGCCGTTCGGGCGCCAAGGCTCCCGTGACGTCCTCCTCTTCCGAGTAGATATGTACGCGATCGTCAAGACAGGTGGAAAGCAGTACCGCGTCGAGCCGGGACAGTCCCTGCTCGTTGAACGCCTGCCGGTCGCCGACGGCGACACGCTCGCCCTGCAGCCGCTGCTCTACGTCGACGGCGCGGACGTCATCGACGGAGAGGGTCTGACGGACGTCAGCGTCCAGGCACGCGTGCTGGCCCACGAACGCGGGCCGAAGCTGCGGGTCGTCAAGTTCAAGCCCAAGCGCGGTTACAAGCGGCGCAACGGCCACCGTCAGGACCTGACGCGGATCGAGGTGACCTCGGTGCAGTGGGGCCAGGGGGGCGGCAAGGCCGCCGCCGCAGCCGGCA
>JBAVWI010000160.1:0-6314 GCA_049697735.1 Solirubrobacteraceae bacterium | reverse complement strand
CGGTGGCCTGAGCGAACAGGTCGAGCAGTTGGCGAAGGACGGCGAACACGGGTGCGTCGTCGACCTCGTCGGGGACGTCGCAGGCCAGCCGCGCCAGGGCCAGCATCTCGGGGCCGCCGTCGCCTCCGCGCATGCTGGCGATCGCGCCCAGGAGGATGAACTCCGACACCCGGTCGAGCAGGTAGTGGGGCGCGAGCTCACGTTCGCCGACCGCGGGACCGTGGGGCTCGAGCGGCTCGCCGGCGGCGATCCGCAGCGACTGCCCGGAGGCGATCGAGCGGATCTGATGGTCCGAGAGCCCGACCTGGAGGGCCACCCGGAGCTGGAAGACTCCGGAGATCGCGGTCGAGCCGTAGGGGGCATCGCTGGCGAAGAGGATCTGGCCGGGGGGGACGAGGGCGAAGAGCGACTTGAGGTCGGCCGGCATCCACCAGGCGGTGTCGAAGAGCAGGTTGGGATGGTCGGGGGCCACGCGCCAGATCCAGGACAGGTCGCAGATACCGGCGTGGGCGAGGATGAAGCGGGCGTTCGGATAGCGGCCGGCCAGGTCGACGGCGTGGGCGCCGAGCGCGGGGATGCCACGGCCGGCATGGATCAGGATCGGCAGGGCACGCTCGTGGGCCAACGCGGCCAGCGACTCCATGTCGGGATGGTCGAGCGTGAACTGTTCGGCCCGGGGGTGGAGCTTGATCCCCTTGGCGCCTCGGGCCAGCGCCCGCTCGGCCTCGGCGATCGCCTCCCGGCCCGGTTTCACGCGGCAGAACGGGGTCAGCAGGCCGCTCGACTGCGCGGCGGCGGCGATCACCATGTCATTGGCCGGCGGGTAGCCATCGGGCTCGTGCATGGGGAACACGAACGCGCCTCGGGCATGGGCGGCGTTGAGCGTGGTCAGTAGCTGCTCGGGCGTCTGGCTCATGCCGTCGGGATCGTTCTGACCCAGGTGCGTGTGGGCATCGAAGAGCTCGATGCCAGGGATCTGCTCGAGCAGAAGCTCAAACCACGGTGCGACAAGGGCCGGGTAGTCCACAGCTCAGATTCGTACCATGAAAGCGTGGTCCGCAACCTGACCGATGCGTGGGAACTGGGTGGGGTGGAGATTCCCAACCGCGTTGTGCTGGCTCCGCTGGCCGGGATCGGCAACTGGTTCGTGCGCCTGCAGGCCAAGCGCCACGGAGCCGGCCTGGTCGTCTCCGAGATGGTTTCGAGCTTCGCTGTGCACCACCGCAACGAGCGCACCTGCCGCGAGCTGTTGCGCATCCATCCCGACGAGCACCCGGTCTCGATCCAGCTCTTCGGCCACGACCCCGAGGTGATGGCCTCGGCCGCCGAGCGCGTGGCTGCCGCCGGCGCCGATCTGATCGACCTCAACATGGGCTGCCCGGTGCCCAAGGTGTGCAAGACCGGGGCCGGCGCGGCCCTGCTCGACGACCCCGACCGGGCCGTCGCCTTGGCGCGCGCCGCCGCTCGCGGCAGCGGCCTGCCGGTCACCGTCAAGCTGCGCTCGGGTCTGCGTCCCGGCGACCGGAGCGGGATCGAGGTCGCCCATCGTCTCGTGCACGAGGCGGGCGTGGCCGGGCTCTGCATTCACCCCCGTCACGCGTCCCAGCGTCATTCCGGCGCCCCCGATTACGAGCTGGCCCGCCAGCTGATCGAGGAGCTTCCCGTGCCAGTCCTGATCTCCGGCGGCCTGCGCGACGCGCAGCGCGCCCGGGACGCCTTCGAGCAGACCGGCGCCGCCGCGATCCTGCTCGCCCGCGGATCGCTGGGCAACCCATGGCTGTTTGAGCAGCTGATCACCGGGCGGGCCGACGCGCCCGGCCCCGACGAGGTTCTGGCCGAGCTGGATTGGGTAATCGACCGGGCCGGCGAGCATCTCGGACCCGAGCGCGCCGCGCGCTATCTGCGCAAGTTCTACCCCTGGTACCTGGAGCGGCTGGGGAGCGACCACGCCCTTCAGGACGCCTTGCAGCGAGCCGACACCGTGTCCGAGGCGCGCGAGCTGCTCGGGCTGGTTGCGGTTTGACCGGCTGACCCCTTCAAAGTGGCTGGGCTCGGTGTCTATACTCATGCGCCGCACGCAGTCGTGCCGCGTGAGGTTCCCGCCCAAGCCGGCGGGTTTTCTTCGCTAACCACCGCCTTATCCCCGGTGGCTCCCGCCCATCTAGAGACTCGAATTCTTATGCCCAAGGACGTCATCCTCACCCAGGAGGGCCTCGCCTCGCTGAAGGCGGAGCTCGATGTTTTGTCAACTGCCCGCCGCCGCGAGGTCGCTGCACGCATCAAAGAAGCTCGGGAGTTCGGTGACATCTCCGAGAACGCCGAGTACGACGACGCCAAGAACGAGCAGGCCATGCTCGAGGCCCGGATCGCGGCCCTCGAGGACAAGCTGCGCTCGGCCACCGTTGTGGACGCGTCTGGCCTGGGGACCGACGTGGTCCGGGTCGGTTCGATCGTGCACGTCAAGGACGAGGGCGGCAAGTCGAACAAGTACACGATCGTCGGCTCAGCCGAGGCCAAGCCGGCCGAGGCCAAGCTCTCCAACGAGTCGCCGGTTGGCAAGGCACTCCTGGGTCGCAAGCGGGGCGAGGAGGTAAAGATCGTGACTCCCCGCGGCGAGCGCAAGCTCAAGATCACCAAGATCGACGTCGGCGCCAAGTAGGCTGGCCCCGCGTGGGTGACGAACCCACCGGCGGGGTCGCTGACCTGCTGGCCGCGCGTCGCGAGAAGCTCGAGTCGCTGCGCGCGGCTGGGGTTGAGCCCTTCCCGCACTCGTTCCCCGGGGTGGTGGCGATCGCCTCCGTGCGCGCCGCACATGGTGAGCTGGAGGCTGGGACTGAGACGGAGTCTCGTTTTCGTGTTGCCGGCCGGCTCGCCGCCCGCCGCGGCCAGGGCAAGATGGCCTTCCTGGACCTGGTCGATCGCTCCGGGCGCATCCAGCTCCAGGCTCGTTCCGATGTGCTCGGCATGGAGACGATGGACCGGCTGCTGTCGCTGGACCTGGGCGATCTGATCGGGGTCGACGGGACCGCGTTCGTCTCACGGCGGGGGGAGCTGACCCTGCGCGTTGATGGCTTCACCCTACTGGCCAAGTCCATGCGGCCTCCGCCCGACAAGCACCATGGGCTGACCGACGTGGAGACGCGCTTTCGCCATCGCGAGCTGGACCTGATCGCCAGCGAGGAGGCGCGCGCGCTGTTCATGAGCCGGGCGCGGGTGATCTCGACGATCCGGCGCTTCCTCGACGACGACGGCTTCGTCGAGGTGGAGACCCCGGTTCTACAGCCGCTCTATGGCGGGGCGTCAGCGCGCCCGTTCATAACCCATCACAACGCGCTGGACCGCGATCTGTATCTGCGCATCGCCACCGAGCTGTACCTCAAGCGGCTGATCGTGGGGGGTCTGGAGCGCGTCTATGAGCTGGGCAAGGACTTCCGCAACGAGGGTCTGTCACCCAAACACAACCCCGAGTTCACGATGCTCGAGTGGTACGAGGCCTACGCCGACTACCAGGACGTGGCCGCCCGCTGCGAGCGCCTGGTCCACGCGGTGGCCCAGGCGGTGGGCTACTCGGGACCGTACGACCTGACGCCCCCCTGGCGGCGCGAGACGCTGGCCGACGCGATCCTCGAGCGCACCGGCGTGAACATCCTGGCCGGCCGGGATCGCGATCAGCTGGCGGCGGAGATGGCCGCACACGGGCTGGCCGTGCCCGAGGATGACACCTGGCCCGAGCTGGTCGATGAGCTGGTCTCAAAGCACGTCGAGCCGACGCTGACCGAACCGACCTTCCTGATGGACTTCCCGGTCGAGATCTCTCCCCTGGCCAAGAGCCATCGGCATGTACCCGGGCTGGTGGAGCGCTTCGAGGCCTTCGTAGGCGGCATGGAGATCGCCAACGCCTTCACCGAGCTCAATGACCCCGACGAGCAGCGGCGGCGCTTCGAAGCCCAGCGACGCCTGGCGGTGGCCGGCGACGAGGAGGCCCAGCCCTACGACGAAGCCTTCATCCAGGCGCTCGAGCAGGGGATGCCCCCGACCGGCGGGATCGGGATCGGGATCGACCGGCTGGTGATGATCATGACCGGGGTGGGGTCGATCCGCGAAGTGGTTCTGTTTCCGGCCATGCGCGACGGGCCGTGACGCGCAAGGCCTGGCTGGCCTTCGCCGGCTGCTCGGTCCTGTGGGGAATCCCGTACCTGTTCATCAAGATCGGCGTGCGGGACGGAGTGCCGCCGGCCGTGCTGGCCTGGGGCCGGGTAACGCTGGCCGCCGCGGTCCTGCTCGCGCTCGCCGCCCGCGCGGGAACCCTGTCGCAGCTGCGCGGTCACTGGCCCGGGGTTATCGCCTACGGGGTGGTCGAGATCTCGGGTCCGTTCCCGCTCATCGCCGCCGGCGAGGAACGCGTGTCCTCGTCGCTGGCAGCGATCATCATCGCTTCGGTGCCGCTGATCGGCGCCGTGCTGGCACTGCGCTTTGACCGTTCGGAGCGACCCACGCCGCTGCGTGCCCTGGGGCTGCTGATCGGCTTCTCGGGCGTGATCGCCCTGGTCGGGATCGACGTCGCCGGGAGCAGTCGCGAGCTGCTCGGCGCCGCTGCCATCCTGCTCGCCGCGGTCGGCTACGCGATCGGTCCGATGGTGCTCAAGCTCAAGCTCGACGGGGTCGACCCGCGAGCCATGATGGGCGCCAGCCTGACCGTGGCGGCGATCGTCCTGACCCCCCTGGCAGCCATCAACCTCCCCGCCCGGGCACCATCCTCGGGCGGGGTCGCCGCCGTGGTCGTGCTCGGGCTGGTGTGCACGGCTGCCGCCTTCGTGGTCGCCGCGATCCTGATCCGTGAGGCGGGCACCAGCCGAGCCCTGGTCATCACCTACGTCAACCCGGTGATCGCCGTGGCCCTGGGGGTGGTCCTGCTCGGTGAGCAGCCCGGCCCGGGAGCGGTTGCCGGCCTGCTGTTGATTCTGGCCGGCTCGTGGCTGTCCACGGGTGGGCGACTGCCGCCGGCGCTGGTCGGGCCGGGCGGATTGGCCGTGCTGTCGCGCCGGCGGCGAGCCGCATCCCCGGGACGGATGAACGAGTTGTGAACTGCCGCACAGACCGAATCTGTTGTGCTCAGGTACCGCAGAGCGGCTGTTAGACTGAGCTATGGCCCTAGAGACGAACCGTTCACGCTCATCTTTTCCGCGTTGCGGCCGAAAAGACGGGTAGAACGGGGATCTCGGTGTCCCCGAAGTGGTCTGAGTGATCGAGAACCGCCCGGACTGCGTAGGAGACCCAAACCAGGAAAACCCCGCGACCGACCACCTCTAAAAGCACCGGCCTAAAGCTAGGAAGCGAATGTTTGAGCGATTTACAGAGCGAGCCCGCCAGGTGGTCGTCCTGGCCCAGGAAGAGGCGCGGACCCTCAAGCACAACTACATCGGAACCGAGCACATCCTTCTCGGACTCCTGCGCGAAGAGGAAGGGCTGGCCGCCCGAGTGCTCGAGTCGCTCGACATCACAGTTGAGCGTGTGCGCGCTCAGGTCGTGCGCATCGTCGGCTCCGGTGAGGAGGTCACCTCCGGTCAGATCCCCTTCACTCCGCGGGCCAAGAAGGTCCTCGAGCTCGCCCTGCGTGAGGCCCTGAGCCTCGGCCACAACTACATCGGCACCGAACACATCCTGCTCGGCCTGGTGCGCGAGAACGAGGGCGTTGCCGCCCGCATCCTGCTCGACTTCGACGCCGACTCCGAGAAGATCCGCAACGAGGTCATCCGCATGCTGTCGGGCCCGGGCAGCCGCCAACGCGGCTCGGGAGCCAGCGCGCAAGGCGCCGCCGGCCCCGGCGAAGGCAAGAAGTCCTCCAAGCTGCTCGACCAGTTCGGTCGCAACCTGACCAAGCTCGCCTCCGAGGGCAAGCTCGACCCGGTCGTCGGTCGCGAGACCGAAATCGAGCGGATCATGCAGATTCTCTCGCGGCGCACCAAGAACAACCCGGTGCTCGTGGGTGAGCCTGGCGTCGGCAAGACCGCCGTTGTCGAGGGCCTGGCCCAGAGGATCACCAACGCCGACGTGCCCGAGCTGCTCAAGGGCAAGCAGATCTACACCCTCGATCTGGCCGCTCTTGTCGCCGGCTCCAAGTACCGCGGTGAATTCGAGGAGCGCCTCAAGAAGGTGATGAAGGAGATCACCCAGCGCGGAGACATCATTCTCTTCATCGACGAGCTCCACAACCTCGTCGGGGCGGGTGCCGCCGAGGGCGCGATCGACGCGGCATCGATCCTGAAGCCGGCCTTGGCGCGGGGAGAGCTCCAGACGGTCGGGGCGACGACCCT
>JBAVWI010000159.1:0-6150 GCA_049697735.1 Solirubrobacteraceae bacterium | reverse complement strand
GCGTGAACCCGCTCGCCGGCGTCCCGACCACGGTGCTCGTCGCCCCGGACTCGTTCAAGGGCACCCTCACCGCCGCCGAGGTCGAGCGGGCCATCGGCCACGGCTTGGAGGCGGCCGGCCGTCCGGTCGACCTGTGCCCGGTGGCCGACGGCGGCGAGGGGACGCTGGCCGCCCTGGCCGATCCGCTTGGCGCTCGCGAGCACCGGGCCCGGGTCACCGACCCGCTCGGCCGTCCCATCGAAGCCTCCTTTGCCCTCGGCGGTCAGGACGCGATTGTCGAGACGGCGGCGGCCAGCGGCCTGCACCTGGTCAACCCGGACGAGCGCGCCGCCATCACAGCCTCTTCGGCCGGGACCGGCGAGCTGATCATGGCCGCGGTTGCCGCCGGGGCCAAGACTGTGTACCTGGGCGTGGGCGGGAGCGCCACCACCGACGGCGGAGCCGGGGCAATCCGGGCGATCCAGCGCGGCGGCGGGCTCGGTTCAGCGCGGCTCGTGGTCCTCTGCGATGTCCGCACGCCGTTTGAGGATGCCGCGCGCGTGTTCGCCCCCCAGAAGGGCGCCGACCCCGAGGCGGTGCGCAAGCTCACCGCCCGGCTGCATGCCCTTGCGCGCCGCTGGGCCCGCGACCCCCGGGGGGCGCCCATGACGGGGGCCGCGGGCGGCCTCTCGGGAGGTCTGTGGGCGGCGCTGGGGGCCGAGCTGGTGCCCGGGGCGGCGTTTGTGCTCGACGCGATCGGGTTCGACGGGCGGATGCGCGCCGCCCGGGCAGTGGTCACCGGTGAGGGCAAGCTCGACGCCCAGAGCCTGACCGGCAAGGTGGTCTCCGAGGTGGCCACGCGTGCCCGCCAGGCAGGTGTGCCCTGCCATGCGATCGTCGGCAGGCGCGAGCTTGACACCTTCGGAGCGCGGATCCTCGACCTCCAGACGATCCGCGAAGCCGGCACCCCCGCCGCCCTGCGCGCGGCCGGCCGGAGCCTGGCCGCCGAGCTCTGACCCACGAGCGGGGCTCGATGAGGAGCCCCGGGCGGCTCAGTGTGCGAACGCCGAGCGCTGCTCGATGGGGCGAAGGCTGGGCAGGGGAGCGTTCAGCGACTCGAGCTCTGCGGTCACCTCACCGACGTGGCGCAGAAGCATGTCGGCCATCTCCAGGCTCATGCCGGCACGCACGACGATTCGCAGGACGCTGAGGTCCTGGCGGTTCTCCGGGAAGGTGTAGGCGGGCACCAGCCAGCCGTGCTCACGCAAGCGCTCGGAGACGTCAAAGACCGTGTAGTTGCGGATCTCGGGAGCGAGGGCGAAGGCGAACACGGGCAGCTCGCCGCCATCCGAGATGAGCCGGTAAGGGCCGAGCTCAGCGACCCCGCTGGAGAGGCGCAGGGCGATGTGCTGAAGGTTGGCCATCGTGCTCGTATAGCCCTCCCGGCCGAGGCTCATGAACATGAAGTACTGGGCGACGACCTCGCTCCCCGGACGCGAGAAGTTCAGCGAGAAGGTCGGCATGTGGCCGCCGAGGTAGTTGACGTCGAAGACCAAGTCGCGTGGGAGCGCCGTCGCGTCGCGCCAGATCGCCCAGCCCACGCCCGGGTAGACCAGGCCGTATTTGTGGCCGGAGGCATTGATCGACTGGACCCGCGGGAGGCGAAAGTCCCATACCAGCTCGGGGGCGAGGAACGGGGCCACGAATCCGCCCGAGGCGGCGTCGACGTGCATCGGCACATGTAGGCCGCGAGCGGCCTCGAGCTGATCGAGCGCCGCCGCGATCTCCGCCACCGGCTCGTAGCTGCCGTCAAAAGTCGAGCCGAGGATGGCCACCACGCCGATCGTGTTCTCGTCACAGTGCGCGACGGCCCGCTCGGCGGTGAGGTGAAAAGTGTCGCCCTCCATTGGCACCAGCCGTGGCTCGACCTCCCAATAGCGGCAGAACTTCTCCCAGCAGACCTGGACGTTGGCCCCCATGACCAGATTGGGGCGATCGGCTGGCTGGCCGGCCTTTTGCCTGCGCTCCCGCCAGCGCCATTTCAGCGCCATCCCGGCCAGCATCGCCGCCTCGCTTGACCCGGTGGTCGAGCAGCCGGTGGCGCTCTCGCGCTCGGAGGAGCCCCATAGGTCAGCCAGGATGTTGATGCACCGCGTCTCGAGCTCCGCGGTCATCGGGTACTCATCCTTGTCGATCATGTTTTTGTCGGCGGTCTCGGCCATCAGCCGGGCGCCGGCCGATGGCATCCATGTGGTCACGAAGGTGGCCAGGTTCAGGCGTGCTTGCCCATCAAGCAGGAGCTGACTTGTGATCCCCTCGTAGGCCGCCTCGACGCCGATGCCCTGGGCAGCGAGACGATCGATCGACAGCTCACCTTTGCCATGGTGGTGATGGGGCGTGGACAGCGCGCGGTTGTGCTGGCGGTTGCGATGCCGGGAGCTAAGGGCCATGGTGACGAGGAGTAAAGCGAAACGACAACGAAGACCCCGCGCGTAGACGTTAACCTATGCAATGCTTAGGCGCATAGGCCGAGACGAGAGGCCTGCCTAGGCATATCCATCATCCTCGGAGGAACAGAGAGCATGCCGCGACGACATCTGATCGTGATTCTGGCCGCCGTGGTGGCATTGCTCGCCGCTGGGTGTGGGAGCAGTTCCAGCAGCAGCGGCTCTGACAGCAGCAGCTCGAGCAGCAGCAGCTCGAGCAGCATCAGCGCCTCCGGCTCGGGGTCTGGCCAGACGGCGGCCAAGCCCACCCTGGTCGTGTCGGCCGCCGCCTCCCTGCAGGCGGCGTTCACGAAGTACGGCCGTCAGTTCCCACTCGCCACGACCCGGTTCTCGTTCGCCGGCTCGGACATGCTGGCGGCCCAGATCGAGCAGGGCGCCCGGCCCGACGTGTTCGCGTCGGCCAACACCAAGCTCCCAGATGCGCTCTACGCCAAGGGCCTGGTGGCCAAACCGGTCACCTTCGCCGCCAACAAGCTCGTGCTCGCCGTGCCGGCCACCTCGAAGCTCGCCAGCCTGGCTGGCGTCGAGAAGCCGGGCGCGACGGTGGTCATCGGCTCGGCGACCGTGCCCATCGGCATCTACACCCGCAAGGTCCTGGCCAAGCTCGGCGCGGCGTCGAGCGCCAAGGTCCTGGCCAACGTGCGCTCCGACGAGCCTGACGTGAGCGGGATCATCGGCAAGCTCACCCAGGGCGCCGCCGACGCAGGCTTCACGTACGTGACCGATGTCAAGGCGGCCGGCGGCAAGCTCAAGGCGATTGCCCTCCCCGCCTCCCTGCAGCCTGTTGTCGCCTACGGGGTGGCGGTCGTCAAGGGCTCCGGGCACCGGGCGCAAGCCGAGAAGTTCATTGCCGGCCTGCTGAACGGCACGGGCCAGGCTGATCTGGCCCAGGCCGGCTTCCTTCCGCCCCCGGGCAAGTGATTCGGCGGGGGTGGTTCCCCGTCCTTCTGGGGGCCGCGCTTGCCATCACGTTGGCCTTCCTGGTCCTGCCGGTGGTCGCCGTATTCACGAACGTAGCGCCCGGCCGGCTGCTCTCCAGCCTGGGCGACCCCGCCTCGACGGCGGCCCTGAAGCTGAGCCTGGAGACGACGCTGATCGCACTGGTCGTGATCGTCGTCGTTGGCACCCCGGTGGCTTATCTGCTCGCCACCCGCTCCTTGCCAGGCAAAGCCGTGATCGTCACGCTGATCGAGCTGCCGCTGGTCATGCCTCCGGCCGTGGCCGGGCTCGCGCTGCTTGCGGCGCTGGGACCAGAGGGGATACTGGGAGGCGTGCTCGGAGACGCCGGCGTGCACCTCGTGTTCGCAACCGCCGGGGTGGTCGTCGCGCTCGTGTTCGTGTCGGCTCCGTTCTACATCCGCCAGGCTCAGGCCTCGTTTCAGGCCGTGGATCCGCGGTTGTTCGACGCCTCGCGGACGCTCGGCTCGGGTCAGGCGGCGACCTTCATCCGCGTTGCCGCCCCGGTCGCCCTCCCCGGACTGGTGGCCGGTCTGGCCCTGGCCTGGGGGCGGGCGTTGGGCGAGTTCGGCGCCACCTTGATGTTCGCGGGATCGCTTACCGGGATCACCCAGACCGCGCCTCTGGCCATCTACGACCAGTTCTCGAGCAACTTCGCGGGCGCGCTGGCCCTCGGTGCCGTATTGGTGGCCATCTCGGCGGGGCTCCTGCTCGCCGTCAAGCTGATTCCCGGCGCGGACTCGCTCGCCCGTGCTCCGCGCTGAACTCGGCCACCGCGTCGGGTCACTTGCGCTCGAAGTCGCCTTCACCGTCCCGGCCGGTCGCTGCCTGGCCCTGGCCGGTCCCTCGGGTGCGGGGAAGACCACCGTGCTGCGGCTGATCGCGGGCACCTTGCACCCCGACCGGGGGCGAATCGAGCGCGACGGGATGGTGTGGGTCGACACCGAGCGGTCGGTCTGGACGGGCCCGGAAGAACGCGGCTGCGGCTACGTGTTCCAGGACTACGCGCTCTTTCCCCATTTGAGCGCTTGGCGCAACGTGGCCTACGGGCTTCGCCGCCGTCCCCGGGCGCAGCGACGCGAGATCGCGCTTGCGCTGCTTGACCGCTTCGGTCTTGCCGATCGTGCCGACGCCCGTCCCGCGACCCTGTCGGGTGGCGAGCGTCAGCGGGTGGCGCTGGCGCGCGCGCTGGCCCCGGAGCCGACCACACTGTTGCTCGACGAGCCGCTCGCGGCGCTTGACCCTCGCGCGCGGGCTGGGGCCAGCCGGGAGCTGGCTGAGATCCTGCGCGCGCTGGAGATCCCGTCCGTGCTCGTCACGCATGACTTCCACGAGGCCGCCCTCCTCGGCGATGAGGTGGGAGTGATCGACACCGGGAAGATCATCCAGCAGGGCACGGCCAGCGAGCTGGCGGCCGCCCCGGCCTCCGCCTTCGTGGCCGATTTCACCGGCGCCGTAGTCCTCACCGGCCGCGTCGCGCCGACCGCCGGCGAGCTGACCCTGGTCGACCTCGACGGCGGCGGCCGCGCGCTGAGCACCGATCGCGGCCAGGGCCGCGTTGCGCTCAGCGTCTTTCCCTGGGAGATCACCCTGCGCCACCCAACCGCCGAAACCGAGGACTCGGCTCAGAACGCGGTCGCGGCCTGCGTTGTGTCGGTGACCGCGGTCGGCAATCGCGTGCGCGTCGGGCTCTCCGCCGGGCAGCCGTTGGTCGCCGAGGTGACGGGCAAGGCCGCCACCGAACTCGGTCTGGCCGTCGGCGCCGAGGTGGTCGCGAGTTGGAAGGCGACCGCGACCCGACTGGTCAGCCTGTAGCCCGGCCGGTCCGCGCGCGGCGCCGACACGCGATCACGCAGCCTCAGGACCACAGGCAATCCAACCGCGGCGGCTTGCGGAAGACCAGCCCACGGATCCCCGTCTCGGCCCCGGGCGCGAGCCGCAGGCGGGGCAGCCGCGCCAGCAGGGTGGCGAGCCCGACCCGGGTTTCGAGCCGGGCCAGGTGGACCCCGATGCAGACGTGGGGACCCTGGGCGAAGGCGAGGTGCCGGCGGGGTGGGCGATCGAGGCGAAACTGGTCAGGGTCGGCGAACAGGGCCGGATCGCGGTTGGCGGCGGCCAGGGACAGGCGCACGAGCTGACCACGGCCGATGCGCGCGCCACCCAGCTTGACCTCGGCCGTGGCGTAGCGGTCAAGCACCGCCGCAGCCGGCTCGAGCCGCAGCGATTCCTCGATCGCCGCCTCCAGCGCCTTAGGCTCGCGGCGCGCGCGGGCCAGCGCGGCAGGTCGCTCGAGCAGCATCAGCAGCGCATTGGCGATCATCGCCTCGGTGGTCTCGATCCCGCCGAACAGGAGCACGGCAGCCCCGGAGGCGATCTGGGCCGGCGTGAGGCCCGAGTTGGCGGCGGCGTCGGCGAGTAGCGAGTCCGGGCCACCCTCGCTGATCGAGGCCTCCAGCCGTTGGGCGAGCTGCGCGTAGGCGTCGGCACCCGCCCGGGTCGGGCTCCCGCCCCTCACGCTCATCTCGTTCACCGAGGTGACGATCGCGTCGTACCAGCTCAGCAGGGTGGGAATCTCGCTTTGCTCCAGCCCGAGCGCCCGGGCCACCACGGCCGTCGAGAGCGGCCCCGCGAAGCCGCGGCGCAACTCACCGCCGCACGTGGGCTCGAGCTCGTCGACCAGCCGCCGCGCCGCGTCGCTCGCCACGGC